>NZ_JBLRVY010000007.1:0-446197 GCF_048159485.1 Streptomyces sp. 4F14 | reverse complement strand
CCCCCCCCCCCCCCCCCCCCCCCCCCCCCCCCCCCCCCCCCCCCCCCCCCCCCCCCCCCCCCCCCCCCCCCCCCCCGGCGGCCTCTTCGACCGCCCCCTGCTGCCCGGGAATCCGGGCAGCCCGTACGAACGCCTTCGGAAAGGCACCCATGCCGACGAACCTCAGCCCGACCCCGCCGTGCGCAAGCGCATGCGGCGGCCAGCAACTCGAACTCTTCACCCCGCCGCCGGTGCCCGCTCTCTCCGCCGAGTTCGACTGGGAGCGCAACGACGTCGTGATCATAGGCGACAGCGGAGGGAAGGATTCCGGTGTCCTGGTGCACGAGGTGTGCGCGCAAGCCGACGCAGCGGGCCAGCTCCACAAGGTCAGGATCCTGCACTGCGACCTCGGCAGGACGCCGAACGGGCACCTGATCGAGTGGCCCGGCGCCCTCGAAGTAGCCCGCAGTCATGCCGCTCTCTACGACGTGCCGTTCACCGTCCGCCGCAGCCGACGGTGGCCGTCGCTGTGGGACCGGATCATGAGCCACGGCAACTGGCCCGGCTTTTTCGCGCGGTTCTGCACTTCCGACCTCAAGACGGCCGTGGGCCGTGACTACGTCGACGAGGTCGGCGCCGGCCTGAGGCTCGGCCGCCCCGTCCGGGCCGGATACGCGTTGGGCATGCGGGCCGAGGAGTCCCGGGCGCGCTCGAAGAAACCGGTCATCGAGCAGCACCGTATGACCGCGGTGTCCCTCCGCGACGTCACCACGTGGCTCCCCGTCCACCGCCTCACGACGGACGACGTCTGGAAAGCTCACCGCGACTACTCCATCCCCTGGCATCCAGCCTACGAGCACGTCGGACGGCTCAGCTGCCGGGCCTGCCCGCTGGCCAAGCGGGAGGACCTGATCGCGTCCGCTCGCCTCAACCCCGGGATCTTCGCGGAAATGGCCGGAGCCGAGGAACACCTCGGTGAACCGTTCAAGAAGAACCTCACTCTGAAACAGATCATCGAACTCGCCCACGACCGGCAGTGAGGATCGGCCGTGGCATCGCTGCGGCCAGCTGACCGACCGCGCCGTCCTCCCCTCCCGGCGGGCGGCGGGTCCTACCTGTTCGGCAGAACCCCCGGTGCCGACACCGGGCACACCGCCACAACGTACTCACACAGCAGCGGAAGGACCCCGTCGTGACTCCCGACTCCGCCCCCGCCTACCGCGTCCGACTCGACAAGGACGTGTCGACGTTTCTCCTGGTCGTCGACGACGAAGGCGACTACAGCCAGCTCGGCGATGACACCTACATCCCTGAGAGGCGCGTCCTGCACGTCGAACGCGTCGCAGCCCACCCCGTTGAAGCCGACCTGCAACGCGCCGCCCTGGACGACGCCGTGTTCGAGTCGCGGTACAAAATCCTCACGTACACCGCGCGCAGCGAGGCGCAGGCCGCCGGGCTCGCCGTACGCGACCACCACGACGAGTGGGCGCTGCTCATGCTCGAAGATGTTCTCCACGCCGACGAGAACGCGTTCCCCGGCATCGCCGACCGCTTCCACAACGACAACTGACACCGCACACCGGCGGAAGAAGGCGCCCGTCGACAACGCTCCGGACCGACGGAGCACCGTCGACCCCACCCCCCAAATGAGATAGATTTACCTATGTCAATTCGGGGCAAGTAATCCTGTCGGCGGCCCCTCGCGACCGGGCCGCCGACGGCAGGACCAGCCCCCCTGTCGGGGCGCCGAGGCCCCTCAGCCGCGAACCCACGCGAAAGAAAACCCATGCAGAAATCCGTCATGCACAGGTCAATCAAGGGCCTGGTTGCGACCGCACAGCAGGAGCTGGACACGACCCGGGCCGTACTGGAGCTCCACCGGAGAGCTGCGGCCAGGCACCAGCAGGAGCTGGACCGGACGGAGAGCCGCCTCGCCCGTTTCCGCTCCGAACAGCATCTCCTACCCCACCTCTTCAGCACGCGGCGGATCGGCACAGCCGACGAGCACCGGTCGGTCCGCGAACAGGTGTTCCTGGAGGAAGCCGCCCATGTGGCCGCCTACGAGGTCGTCGCCGACGTCCACCGGCTGGCCCTGGGCGCGGCCCACCGCACGGTGTACCCCGTGCCCGAGCAGGGCACGGAGATCGCTCCGGCCCATCCCGTCGCCCACGCTGTGCACTACACGGCGGCATACACCCGTTCGCACGACAGCGGGAGGACCCGCCACCCGGAGATCCTGTCAGCGGACCTGGTCGAATTCGCCCTCAGCCGCTGGCGGAGGGAAGGGTCCGCACGGATTCTCATCGACAGCTCCTGCACCTACACCGTGGCCCTGCCCGGCCGCTACATCGAACTGCGTCCCGTCGAGGAACCCGCTCCGACCGAGGGGGACGTCCTGAACGCCGCCCTCGGCGTGTACGGCGTGCCGTCGTACCCGATGGCGGAGAGCGGCATCACCTACCGGGTGATCCCGCTCGACACCGCCGCCACGGGCCAGGACGTCCACACCGGCGCCCGCCTGTTCGCGCGGTCCGGCGAGAGCGCCGACCGGGGGGTCGAGGCCCACGGCGAACCGTGGACGATCACCCTGCACGACACCGACGGCGACGAGATCCGTCCCCTGTACAGCGGTTCCCCCGCACCCGGGGGTATCGCCGAGGAGTCCGTCGACTGCGCAAAGTTCGCCGCATCGTGGATACGCGACCACGCGCACGCCTGGCTTTGACGCCCCCGCGCCGGGGCCGGTATGCGGCGCCGCGCACAGGCGCCCGCGTTCCGGCCCCGGCCCCACTCCAGAACACAGAGCTGCGGCTCTCATCGACGACATCGACACCGAGAGGCATCCTCCCCATGACCGACGCCACCTCCGTACCCGTCACCGCGGTCCTACTGCACGCCCTGGCAGTCCTTGAAATCCCTGGTTTCCTGGACATCGACGAGGACTTCGTCGCCGCCCACCCGCCGCACATTCCCCAGGACAAAGCGCTGGACAGCGAGCACATCGTGCTCACCGCCGACGGCTATCAGGGCTCCGTTGCCGACTACACGGGCGGCGTGAGCGCCTGGGCTTACGGGGCCAGCGACGGAGGAGACTTCGACACCATCGAACGGGTCTATCAGGCACCGCCCGGACTCAACCTCATGGCGCACGCCGCCGCGTGCGCGAAGGCCGTAGCCGAGTGGTTCGCCTCCCGCCAGGAAACGACCGATGCCTCCGGGGGCGCAAGCGGGGCCGACGGCACGGACGACGTCCGTACCAGCACCACCGAAGTGTGCTGACTCGGGCAAAGCCGCCGACCCCTTCCACACCGCCAGAAGGAGAACCCCCTTCGGCAGTACGCAGTCGCGAGTGTAGGTGAGCCGGGTGGTCCCGGGGGGGATTCCCCCGGGACCACCCGGCTCCGCCATCCCCTGCATGAGACAGGATGAGTCACGATGACCACGACCAGAGAACAGTTCGATCAACGCCTGGCACAGGTGCGGAGTACCATCCAGGAGCTCACCCGCAAGGACTTCGCGCACCTCGCCGGCGTCTCCGAGAAGACGGTCCGCAACTGGCTGGACGCGGACCCCGAGTTCGCGTCCACCGCCCGGACCGGGCCCCGGCGGGTACAGCTCTTCCCCCTCGATGAAGGCGCGCTGTGGGTGCGCATACAGCTCTTCGGCCCCGACGAACGAACGCCTGAGGTGGCGTCGGGTCCCCGGCTCTCGGCGGAGCCCCGTCGCATGCCCTGCACGCCCGGCGAGCGGTGGCGCTGGACCGACATCGCGCGTCTTCGCGGCGTGACGCCAGGCGCCGTGAAGAATCTCGCAGACAGCTACCGGGACCACCCCGAGCACCCGTTCCCTCCACGTGACGAATGGGACCGGATGCGCGACGCCGGCGAGGTGTCCGACTGGTTCCTGTGGTACGACACCACACGCCCCGGATACACCGGCCCCCGGCCCGCCGGGATCGCCGCAGTGTCCGGGATACAGAAGACCCGCCGCGCAGACGTGGCCGAGCGCCTGCGCACCGCGATCAGCGAGGGCGAGGACCTGCCCACCCGCATAGTGGCCCGGGATCTGGGCATCAGTGCCGACCTCGCGGGCCACTATCTGCGCCAGGCGGCCCAGGACGTTCTCCCCGGGCTCGGTCTGGTCTCCCGCAGCCAGATCGCCGAGCACCTCCCCGAGACCGCCGCCCCCCTCACACTCGAACAGCGCCGGGACCGGGTGAAGACCCTCCTCAAGCGCAAGTTCGCCCCCGCACCCGTCATCCGCGTCGCCGATACGCCGTACTACGACGCGACGGCCGTCGCCGACTTCCTCCCTCCCCCCTCCTGACCCCGCCGGCCACCTTCCCCTCCCCCCGCGGCACCCTCAGTCGGTACTCACTCCTTCGCATCCCGGCGACCGAGCGTGGGGCCCGGGCGGGAGGTGCGCAAGGCCAGGCTTCGCCGCAGCCTTGCGCACCTCCCGCCCGGGCCCCGTTATTTTTCTGCCGGGACGGCAGGGGGGGCATCCACCGGCACCACACCAGGGCACACCAGCCGCCGCGGCCGGGAGCGGCGCCACGGGCTGCCGCCTTCCTCCACTCCCGGACGCAGGGCGGAAACCGCGCGAACCCACCTCCGCCGGACGCCTGTTCAGCGTTGACCCCTCCACCCCAAAAAGATAGATTTACCTATGTTGAAACGGGGCACTTCGAGGGCCTCGAACCCCCACACACCAGGGAGTACTTCTTGTCCGAGGACGCCGATCAGACCGAGTTCTGGCTCGTGCGCGAGGACGGCGACATCGAGTCGTTCGACTCCTACGACGCCGCCTTCGAGAAGCTCACGGCCGCCGTCAAGCGTGACATCGCGGAGCACGGCGAGGAGGACGCCCGCGAATCGGGCGTGCTCCACGCCTACGGCTACTCGATCACCGTCATGCGCGGCGGCACGGACGTCACGCAGGACTGGCGGAACAACGAGCCCTGCAAGCCCCTGTCCATGGACTGAGCAGCTTCCTAGCACCGCACGGCTTCAGACCGGAATCAACCCACCAACAACGTAAGGACTTCCACCATCATGCTTACCGTCTCCGCCCCGCACGCCGCCGAAGCGCTCAGCGCGCACAGGTCCTACACCGCCTTCCCCATACGTGTCGCCCCTCTGCTCACCACGCATCTCACCGCGATGCGGGAGTACGCGGAACGCCAGAGTCACATCGCGCTCTGGGCCGACACCGCCTGCCAGGTCCACTACGCGATCTGCGCCGTCTGCTTCTCCCAGTCGGAGCTTCGGCCCAAGTACCGCCGGATCGCGGGCCGTGTCGTGCTGAACGCCATCGTGGCGTACGAGGAGGCGTACGTCGGCTCTCTCGCTCGTGACGAGGCTGGCGAGTACCACCCCGCCCCGGGAACCGAGTACACCTTCTCCATCTCCGACATCGCCCGCGCCGCCGCCGATCTCCTCGGTGAGAAGTGGTGCGCGGATTCCGGCGCGTGGGGCGTGCGCGGCTACCTCCAGGCGGACGGCGAGAGCCACGGCTACACCCTCGGTGTGGCCCTCAGCGGAGTCCTGCACGTCGAGACGTCCCCCGAGGGGGACGGCAGGGACCTCTTCGATGTGTGCTCCGCCGACCGCCTCAGCAGCCTCGCCGTCCGCGTCGCCGACGCCATCCGCGAACTACGCAAGGCCGACTGACCGACAGGTCTGACCACCGTGCCGGGGCGTGCCAGCCGCGCCCCGGCACCCCCCGCTCGCAGACAGCGGGCACCCCTCCGACGAGAGAGGACACCCTGTCATGACCACCACGGCCCGCAGCATCGTCCGAGAGACCGTCAGGCCGCACTACACCCGCTACACCCCCACCAACGGCAAGCGGCCCCAGGGCAGCGGGTACGGCGTCGACGGATGGCTGTTCACACTCCCCGGTGAGACCATCAACCGGCGGCAGTTCCCCCAGAGCACCTACGCCGCGTTCCAGGTTCCCGCGTACGGGACACTGTTCTGGATCGTGCGCGAAGTCGACGCAGAGCGACGGGAACTCGGCGAGCACAGCACCAGCCGCAAGCAGGCCGTCACTCTGGCGATCAACGCGGTCGCCACCGACCGGGAGCACGGGACGGACGCCTCGCAGGAGAGCCGGACGGACACGCACCAGGTCCCTGGCGGCCGGGCCGGAGAGCCGCCCCAGGCACGCTCGGCCGAGGCCGACACCTTTGACCGTATCCGCAAGAGCGAGGAGACCATGCGGCCCGTCACGGCTGAGATCCGGCTGGCGTACCCGGCCGCCGCGGGCGGCGCATCGCTGCGTCTGTACGACGCACGCGGCAACCAGATCGACCGCGAGCCGCTGACCGAGCGCGGCGCCGCCGGTCGGCAGAACAACCCGGAAGGCATCTACCTCGGATCGCTCACGTCCGGCGCGATGACAGCCGGTCTGCTCCTGGCCGCCCGATGGCACCTGACGCAGTACGGATTCACCTGCGCGCGCGGCGCACGGTGGACGGCCTGCCCCCTGCGGGAGAGCGAAGCTGAGCAGTGGGCGCCGTGGGCGCGGCTGCTGCCCGACGGACACGCCGCCACCCCCCTCGCCCGAGTCGCCATCGTCCCCACTCCCGAGTACCTGGCTCTGCAAGAACGCCGGTTCGGGCCGATGCCGCAGATCCCGGCCATCGTCGGGCTGACGTTCAAGCAGACCGGACGCGGCTGGTGGCGCTCCACCACCCCGGGACGGATCCTCGAACTGGTGTGGACTCCGCAGCTCGGTGGGGACCGCTGGTACGTGTGGGACGAGACCCACCGGCCCCACATCGTCGGCATCGCGCGAGGCAACGGCGCGCTGGGCGCGGCAGCGGCCCTCACGGCGGCCGGCCTGTCCCTCTCCTAACGGGACGCGCAGACGCGCCGCCCCCGGGGCAGTGCAGTGCCCCGGGGGCGGCGTTGCCCTTCGAGAACCAACCCGCCTACGACGTAAGGACCTCATGTCTTCCCCTGAGAACGAGACCGTATCCATCGCACTGCCCAGCACCGCCGTACACCGACCGCTCCGGCACGGCCAGGGATGGCGCGTGAAACTGGCTTCGCTGGTGGGGCGCGGCGCCACCGAGGCCGAGGCGAAGAAGCACTTCGCCGAGCAGATCGTGCGGATGGCCCAGGTTGCCTCCACCCCTCCCGCGTTCGCCTGGGACGACGACGGCGCCGTGATCGTGGCCCTCGAACGGCCGTGGGGCAACGCACGGTTCCGCGCCACCGACACCCACGCCCGGCAGATCGCGCGCGGCCCCCTGCACCCGGAGGGGCCCGCCGCCGGCCTGGCCCGCGCCGACCGCTACACACCACTGCCCGCGTACGCCCCCGGCGCGGGCGACGGTCAGCCCCGCCGCACCCTCTTCACCCTCTTCACCCTCGCCCAGATCGAGCATGCCCTGAGTACCGCGTACGACCGGTCACTCGGCTTCACCGCCGACCCCGCTTCTCTGTACCTATTTCGGGAGGCCGTCAAGGCGCTGCTGATCAACCCTCGCTCCGAGTACCCGAACCCCGACGACCAGGCCGACGCCTGAGACCCGGCCAGCAAGCCGGCCGCCGAACGGACCCCCCGTGCGCCTTCCCCGTTTCCATCCCCTCTCCGCCGTGCCGCTGTTCGAGTCGCAGCGGCAACTGCGCGGCCACGACTTCTACCCGCCCGCGAACCTGCTCCGTGCCCTCGCTCCCCACGACCCCCGACCCGCCCCCGGGGAAGCCGCAGAGTACGTCATCTACCACTCCCCGTGGGGCCACCTCGTCGTCACCGAGATCGATCCCGCCGACCTGAACGGCTACGGGTGGATGTGCCAGCGGAACGCCCCGCAGAGCTCCGGGTGGGGGAACCTCGGCTACCTCGGCGCCTTCGAGCGACAGCACGGCAAGCCCTGGGAGTTCTGGGAGCGCGACCTGTACGCCGACGACGCGAACGCCGCCGCCGCTGCCTCCCGCATCCTTCCCCACTACATCACTCCCGTACGGCATGCCCCGCGCAGCGAGCCGGAACCCGAAAAGCCCTCCGCCGTCACGCCCGTACCGGCGTCCACGCCCGCTGCCCGCGTTCCCCGCCGCTCCCGGGGCATCCTGGGCCACCGCTGACATCAGCCCGTACGACGCCGTCCGGCTCCGGACACCGCCCCGACTCCCTCACCAGCACAAGACCGACGAGATCATCCACGCGGCCGTCCGATCCCTGCCGCGCCCGTCCGGCGGATCACCGCCACCATGCCGCGGCCTTTGTACCGACGTCCTTCACGTCGGCACAAAGGCCGCGGCATCGCCATGTCGACGTCGGCGCTGCCGGCTCCTACGGATGCGGGTGGGGAGGCTGGGTCACCCAGGACTGGGGGCTGCGGACTGCGGGGCCTGACGGAGCCGATGCCGGGTACTGGGGTGCTGGGTGGACGGCCGGTACCGGCTGCTGCGGGTCATGGCGGGCCTGCCGTTCGGGAGGCGGCTCCGGGGGGACGCAGCGGAGCGTGGCCCCCGCGTACACGGTGACGCTCCAGGCGGGGTGGTCGCTGAAGAGCCGCCACACGGGTTTGCCGTCCACGGTCGACTTCTCGTACCGGCCGAGCCGGAAGCCGACCTTCACCCCCTGCTCGTCCTCCGCCTCCAGCCTGAGGCCGATCCACTCGGGATCCAGGTCCTCCACCGGCCGCTCCGCCATCCTGTCGCCGGTCACCTTTCCCCTTCTCCGGCCACGGCCGCCCGCTGCCCGGACGGCAAGAGCGCCGCCGGGCCAGGACCGGGAGAGGCCGTGGTCGTCATGTTCCCGGACGGGGCCGGGCCGGTAACAGGCTGGGCCGTTGCCGACGGCCGACCGGCCGACTGTGCAGTCGCCCGGCCGAGCTCCGGCTTCCCGGATTCCGTGGCACCGGCGGTGCTGGAGGCGGCCTTCCGGACGGTCTCCACTGGCTCGCCGAGCCGATCGGCGACGGAACGGGCACCGTCGAGCGCGAGCATCCGGCCGATGCTCGCGGCCTGCCTCTCCCGCAGTTCCCGCTTCGAGGTCTCCGCCTCGCCCCGCAGCCGGGCCGTGTAGGCGGCGATCCTCTCCTCGGCCGCCTCGGTGACGTCCCTGATTTCCTGCACGGTGACTTCGTAGTCGGTCGCCAGGTCCTCCAGCTGCTGCTCGCGCTGCCGGTGTGCGGCCCTGCGCGCGCGGACTTTCTCACGGGCCTCGACCTCGCGCGCGGATTTCCTCGGCCTGCGTTGAGCCATCGAACTCGCCTCCCCTGAAACATGGGTTTCGGCTCATTGTGGACGACGAACACCCCATCACCCCAGGGGAAAGAGGGGCCCTTCCGTGAATGACCCTCCCAGAGGCATCCAGAGGCAATCGAATTAAGTTGATCTTGCCTGTGGAAAACGCGAACTGCGGGTTTTCCGCAGGTCCGCTCAGGAGAGCGGACCTGCGGAAAACCGAGAGCGCTTCGCGGTCGGAGGAGAAGGGGTGTGCAGGTCGGATCGTCGGCTCGGCTCGTTCCTCGCTCGCCAACTCCCCTTCCCTGCACATCCCTTCTCCTCCGTCAAAGCTCTTGCATTCACAATGACACTAGGTAATCTGAGAGCATGATGACCATCCACAAGCTCTCGATCGGGGATGGTTACCGCTATTACATGAGTGAGACCGTCACCGGAGATGTCCACCGTTCCTTGGACCGCGACCTGGTCGATTACTACACGGCCGAGGGAAATCCTCCAGGTGTATGGGTGGGCGGCGGGATCGCAGAACTTGGCGTCTCCGGAACGGTGACCGAGACGCAGATGGAAGCCCTGTACGGCGAGGGGCTGCACCCGGACGCCGACGAGATCATCGAAGCGGCCGTGGCAGAAGGGCTCTCGCCCGCCGAGGCCACCCGCCGGGCGCGGCTGGGCCGGCGCTTCTACCGCTACGAGCAGACCGCCGGCGCTCTCACCGCGACGATCCAGGACGGGATCGAGGCTCTCGAAGCCCGCAAGGGAACCCAGGCCACCGCAGAGGAACGCAGGAAGATACGCTCCAGGGCCGGGGCCGTCGCGTTCCGCGAGGACTTCGGCCGCTCCCCCAAGGATGCCGAGGAACTCGCCCGCTACATCAGCGCCAGCACCGCCGCGAAACAGCAGGCGGTCGCCGCATACGACCTGGTCCTACGCTCTCCGGAGGAGATCGGCAAGGCACTGTTCGGCCTGGGTGACGATGACGTGTGCCGGATCGTAATGGAGTGCGACGAGGAAGCGGTGCGCGAGACGATCCGCTGGATCGAGGAGCACGCGCTCGCCACCCGCACGGGCATCAACGGAGTGGCCCAGGAGGACGTGCGCGGCGGCTTGGTCGCCACCCTCTTCAGGCACCACGACAACCGGCTGGGAGAACCTCTCCTGCACCATCACCTGGTCGTGGCGAACAAGGTCCGCAGCCCGGACGGCAAGTGGCGTTCGATCGACGGGAAACTCCTGTACGCGATGGGGGTCGCCGCCTCCGAGTTCTACAACCAGGTCGTGGTCGAGACGGTGTGCGCGCGTCTCGGGCTGGAGGCGGAGGAGCGGGAGGTCACGCCGGGCAAGCGCCCGGTGATGGGAATCCGGGGCCTCGACCGCGGCGTCCTGGAGCCGCACACGCAGCGCACGCGCGACATCGGCAGGCACCTGGAGGAGCTGCTGCGGGCCTACCGTCAGGAGCACGGAAAGGAGCCGGGGACCGCAGCCCGGATGGCGCTCATCCAGCAGGCCACGCTGGAGACCAGACCAGCCAAGAAGCAGGGACGCTCCCTGGCCCGGATGCGGGCGGCCTGGCGCAGGAGAGCCATCGCCGCAGTCGGCCGCGACCGCGTCGACGCTCTGGTGCGCACAGCGCAGGCACAGGCGTCCTCAGGCTGTGACGACGGCGGGGAGTCCGCCCCGATCGACATGGCGCAGGCCGCCGAGGACGTCCTCGCCGTGGTGTCCGAGGCACGGGCGGTGTGGGGCGAGCGGCATGTCCTTGCCGAGGCCCGGCGGCACGTCGTACGGCTCACCCGGGGCCGCAGCACGGCGGCCGACCAGCTCGCCGAGCAGATCACCCGGCGTGTCCTGGAACAGGGGTCGCTGACCATCACACCGCCCGACCTGCACCGGCCGTTCGCCCCGCTCCTGCGGGCCGACGGCACGAGCATCTACCGGCGCCGCGAGTCCGTGCTGTACACCTCCAGGGAGGTCCTCGCGGCCGAGGACCGGGTCCTGAACGCGGCGCGCACCATGGTGGTCCCCACCCTGGCCAAGGACCGGTTCGCAGAGGTCGCCGACCGTTTCCAGGGCCATGCCCTGGATGCCGGACAGCGCCGGCTCGCGCAGGCCATCGCCTGCTCCGAACGGCTCGTCGTCGGCGGCATCGGCCCCGCCGGTGCGGGCAAGACCACCGCACTCCAGCTCGCCCGCGACGCGGTGGCCGCCGCCGGTCGACGGCTCATACCGCTCGCCCCCTCCTCGCGCGCGGCGAAGGTCATCGAAGCCGACCTCGGCATCGCGGCGTACACGCTGCACGGCTGGCTCGCCCAGCGCGATCAGCTCACCGACGGCAGCATCGTCCACCGCGTGCCGAGACGGCGCGACGGCAGACGCCGCAGGACCGCCGAGGAGCCGTACGAGCTGAGCCCGGGCGATGTCATCGTGGTGGACGAGGCGGGCATGGCGGGTACCCGCAACCTCGCGCGTGTGGTCGCCGAGGCGGAGTCCGCCGGTGCCCTGGTCCGGCTCATCGGCGATCCCGCGCAGCTCGGTGCGATCGAGTCGGGAGGCGTGCTGCGGGAACTCGCGCGCACGGTCGGGGTAGTGGAGCTGGAAGAGCTGCACCGGTTCCGGACCGAGGGCGAGGGCGAGGCGACGCTCGTCCTGCGCGACGGTGACCCGGCCGACGCCTGGCACTGGCATCTGGACCAGGGGCGGATTACGGGCGGCAGCCGCGAGGAGATGCTCGACGCCGTTTTCGCCGGGTGGCAGTACGACACCGAGGCCGGTCTCGATGCGCTCATGGTGGCCGACGACGCCGAGATGGTCCGCGAACTCAACCTGCGGGCCCAGGCCCTCCAGCTCGCCTCCGGACTGCTCGACCTGAGCCGGACCGCCGGGTTGCGCGACGAACTCCACGCCGCGGTCGGCGACATCATCGTGACCCGGCGGAACCAGCGCCGGCTCTCCCTGCTCGGGGGCCGCGACTACGTGAAGAACGGCGACCGGTGGCGGGTCGAGAGGATCGACCGGCGCGGCAACGTCCACGCCCGCCACACCGGCCACGGCGGACGGATCGTCCTCGCCCACGGCTACCTGCGCCGGCACGCCGAACTCGGGTACGCGTACACCACCCACCGCGCCCAGGGTGTCACCGTCGAGGCCGCCCACGGCCTCGTCACCGCGCGTACCTCCCGCGAGGCCGCGTACGTCGGTGCGACCCGCGGCAGCCTCTCCAACCGCATCTACGCCGTCACCGACGACGCGCAGAACATGCGTGATGTGCTGGACACCGTGGCCCGCAGCAGTCAGGCATCCGTCTCCGCCCACGAGATGATCCAGACCGAGCAGGACCGCTCCTCCAATATCGGCCAGCTCGTCGCCGAATACACCGACGTCTACGCCCGCGCCACCAGCCAGCGTCTCCAGAGCCTCACCCGTCGTGTCCTGGGTCCCTCGGCGGAGATGTTCATCGCCGCGGACGCCTGGGAGGTCGTCGAGCGGTCGCTGCGTGCCGCCGAGGCAGAAGGCTGGGACCTCGGCCTGCTTCTCCACAGCGCCTTCGGCGAGCGGGACTTCGCGGACGCGGACGACCCGGCTGCCGTCCTGGCCTGGCGCCTCGACCACCGTGTCAGGGACGGACGGCAGGCAGCCGAACGCGCCGCGCTCAGGGAGAGCGAGCCGGGCAGGAGCCGCCCGCTGAAGACACTCAGCGCAGAACACCTCGCGCGCCTCCTGGAGCGCGCCGAGCAGCACCGCAAGACCGCCCTGGACGAACTGCTGCGCGCGGACGCCGCCGTCGACAGCCAGCCCCGGCCCGTCACCGTGAACGGGCTTCCCCATCCTGCCTGGCCCGACCGCGCGGGCGGTCACCTCACCCGGGCCGAACTCTCCGCGGCCATCGCCCGAGTTCGCGCCGTGATCCGCCGCGCGCAGCACGACGGCGACCACGGCACCGAACGCGCTGCTGCCGGGGAACACGCCCTGCTGCGGCGCGAACAGCGGCTGCGCAAGGAGATGCCCGCGCGCGAACGGATGCGCGAGGACTGGCAGCGCGAACCCGTCCACGGCGCCAGCCACACCGCCCGTCAGCCGGTGGACGCCACCCGCGCCGAACGCACAGCCAACCTCCACCGCCAGGACACGGCCCGGGAACGGCTCAAGCGCGCCCAGCTCATCGCCGCGAGGGTTCGGGCCGAACAGCGGCTGCGCGACGAACTCCCGCACGCACCGGCACCGGTCCCCACCTTCAACGGCCGGCTGCCCGACTGGATCGCGCCCTCCGCCGCCGTGCGGGACACCGACACCCCGGAGGGCTGGCGCCAGCATCTGGTCGAACGGCGCATCGTTCTCTCCGAACGTCTGGCACAGACAGGACGCGCCCTGTCCGAGACCCCGCCCCCGTGGGCCCGGGTCCTTGGCCCGGTCCCCCTCGCGGGAACGGAACTCCGCGAACACTGGGAACGCACGGCGGCCGTGACCGACGTGTGGCGCACCCTGCGCTCCGTGGCCGACGACGTCCCCGGTCTCGGGGAACAGCCGGCCGATCCACGTGATGCCCATGCCTGGACCGTGTTCCAGCGGCGCATCGCCGACATCGGCCGACGCGCCCGCGCGTCCGCAGCCGCACGGCGCCGCCCCGACGAGCCGTCAAGCGGGACACGAATCGCCGCCCGCACCGCCGAGAACATCCACTACCGGCTGCTCGACGCCCGGATATCCAAGCCGGACGACCAGCAAGCTGTATCGGCCGCCGCTGCGGCATTCGCCGAACTCGCCCTGCGGCAGGCGCTGGACGCTCAGGAACCCGTCGAGGAGTGGGTCGAGCACATCCCCGCACCCGACGCGGACGACGACGCCCAGCAGGAGCAGTGGCAGCAACTCGTCGCAGCGCTCACCGTCTATCGGATGCTGAACGAGATCGACTCCGGCGAGCCTTTGGGAGAGACTCCTGATGAGGCCGAAGACCGCGAACGGTGGGCCGAACTGCACGAGGCCATGACGCTCTTCCAGCGCTCCCGCATCCAGCAGCGCCTGGACGAGATCCACAGCCACCGGGACACCGAACGCGCCCGGCGCGGCCTCGCCCCCATCACACCAGGCACACCGGCGGACGACCCCGTCCTCCGTCGGAAGACCGACACCGCACACGACAACCAGAACAGCAACCGGCGCCACGGCTCTCCCCCGGGACCACGCAGGACGCCGGGAGCGTGAAGGAGGAAGAACGAATGGACGAGAACGACGAGAACACCACCGCTGGCACAGGACTCACGGACCAGCAGCAGGAACTCCTCGCGCAGTTCGCCGTCCGGCGGGCCGCCCGGCTGGCCGTGGCCGCCAGCCAGACACCTCAGGCAGAACTTGAACTCCGCCTACGCGAGATGGACGAGGCCCTCGCGGCACATCCCGACCGTGACAACCCCCTGGTCCAGGAGAATCACGAACTCAAGCGGCACACAGCCATCCTCGAAGAAGCCATACGCGCCTTCATCGCCGGTGAACTCGTCGCCAGTACAAGGCCGTAGCGCTACTCACGTCTTGAAGCAGAATCCGCCCCACACCAGTCGGCGGCCATTCAACCACTGAAGGCGACGGTCCCCGTCGCGTCCGGCCACTGGCTGCCGTTCCCGGACGGCCGACTCCATCCCCGGCAGGTCTCAGGCACACCAGCCTCGAAAAACATGGTGAAAAAGTCCGCGATGGGATCTGTCCGGGCAGACCGGTCACGTGGTGAAGACCAGCCGCTGAGCAGCCCTGGACGAACCACGAAGAAGGTTGACGCTCCCTCACCCCGATCCTTCCTGAGCACTTGCCTCCGTCCCGTCGCCGCCACGATCACCGTCCTCACCGCCATGCGCCGGGACAACCGGATCTCCATCGGGCGTACCGCACTGCTCCAGTACTGCCAGCCCGACGCATCCCCCTCCACTGTGGGTGGCCAGTCAGATCTCCCCGCTTGCGGCCATCTGATGGGGAGGTAACTGGCCACCAGATCGGTGACCTTCTCAGCTCGACCCTGACGACGTTGCGACGCAGCACTCTGCTCGGCGGGGAATCCGAGCAGACCGCTGATCACGTGCAAGGACCTCACTCAGGAAGTGGCTGTGCCGGCGGCACCGATCGGGTACTCAGTGAGGCGCTCGCGGAGTTGTGAAGGCAGGAGGCCGTAGCGCTGGAACGTCGTAGCGATCAACGGTGTGAGCCCGGCGGCGTCACGGCCTGTCCGACCCGCGAGGAGTTCCTCCCAGGCGTGTTGGACGTCTTGGCCAATCTCCCAGATGGTTTCCGGATGGACGAGGTAGGCGTGGTCTTCGGCCCCGATGGCACCTGTCGGGTCGACGGCAGGCTTTGGGGAGATGAGGGCGGTGAAACTGCCGTCCGGGATGACCTTGTGTTTGCGGTCGCTCTTGAGGATTCGGAGTTGGTCGTTGACCTGCCGGATGTCCTTGTGGGCCATTACACCGTCAGGCTCCTGGTCGGATTTTGCCTCGACGACGGCCCACAGGTGATTGCCCCAGCACCAGGTGGAGTCGCAGCGGCCCGTGCCGGACGGCTTGTTCGCTTCTGCGCCGAGAAAGAGCCCGAGCTGGGTGAGGGCGGGCTCGTAGGCCGACGCCGCGGTCTCCTTGAGCCCCTCGATCATGTTCCCCAAGCGCTTGTCGAGTTGGCCGGGGGTGATCTTCCGCAGGAGGTTCATGGCAGTAGCCACGGCCTGGTCGTCATGGGCAGGCAGGGCAGGCGCCTCCATGGCGGGCAGGAGCGGCATGTACCTCGCCCATGTGCCCTCGGCAGTTTGCTCTGCCTGACGAATCAGGGCACGAGCATTCACGAGACCACCGCTGGCAGCAGGTGCACCGTCAGAGGCAGCGCGGTAGGCCCAGATCCCGGCGAGGTAGAGCCAGAACCCGCGGTATCCCTTGGTGGTGGCGCCGCCGAAGGAGAGCGCTTGTGCGACCTGTTGGGCTTTAGCACTGGCATCCTGCCACCGACCCTGCCCGGCGAGTGCGCACGCCTGGATCTCTGTGGGAACTGCGGAGAAGAGGATCTCGCTGCCATCTGGCAGTTCGCGGACGGCCTCGGCACGTAGCTGGGCGACGAACGGCTCACCGCTCTCGCGCCAGGTGTCGTCAGTTTCCTGAGACAGGAAGGCCGACACGTTCTCCAAGATCTCGGCCTGAGTGGTATTGATGCTGTTCTCCACCCCGAAGTTGATCTCAGCCTGCAGTTCGGCCGACAGAGCTGTCAGATTCTCCTGGCGGAGCAGGTACTTGGTAAGGTCCCCGAGAACGACGACGACCGCCCAGTCCGACGAACCACGGGTACAGCGACCGACACCTTGAACGACACGGGTGCGGACCCGCTCTGACAAAGCGGCGCCAGCGCGAACCCGACTCGACAGGAACCGCTCCTGCAGATGGTCGCGATCGGGAACGTTCTCGATGACCTCCAGACGGCAGCCGTGGTCGGGCAGGTCAAGGCCGTCATAGCGGCTGGCCAGCGCACACACCGCGTTCTGCTGAGCGACGAACGGGCCCATCCCGTGAGCGACGTCGTCGATGGTGAGCAGCGGCCAAGACGGTTGACGGACGTTGTCGGCAGTACGCACAGCGGTTGTCCTGTCCGGCGCTAGCACGAGGGCTTTCCCGGCCAGCTTGACGATCTCCTTGGTCAGCTCACTGGAGTCGCCGCCGTTGAGGAGACCTGGAAAGACGAAGAACCGCCGGCCAGAACGAGGCTCAGGCGCCGTCTCGGGCAAGCCCAGCCGCTTGATGCCGGTACGCCCGAATGCACGCTCAAGCTCGCCCGCCGCGCCCAGCGTGGCCGACAGGTACAGGCGCTGGCTAGCCTCAGAGAACAAGGTGTTCTCGCGGGTGGGCGGGATAAGCGGGCGAATCTGGATGCTGCTGTGTGTGACGTAGACGAGGCACGAGGCCAGCACATCCCGGATCATGGCGTAGCGGAAATACCATGGTGAGCTGGTCTGGGACAAAGTGCGGGAAAGCCGCTCGGGCATCTGGTCGTGACGGGCGGGCACGATGAACTGGACGGCGTTGTGATGACCGGATTCGGCCTTGGGCTTGAGCAGCCGCTGGGCCACTATGCCGTCCAGGGCAGGGGTCAGAATCTCCAGAAGCTCGACGTAGAGGTCGGGATTCGGTGAGTCGCCGCCCCACCGGTCAACGGTGACGCTGTACTGGTTCGCGACGTACTGCTCCCCGTTGTGTGCGTCATCAAAGATCAGGAGCTGGGGTGGGGCAAGCTTCGGGCTGCTGTTGAACACGGTGGTGTAGGTCGTGATGGCGACTGCCTTGCCCGACACATAACGCGCATCGTCCGAAGGGTCCCATGCGGTGTGGGAGCCCGTCAGAGTCACAGCCGGAATGCCCTCCCGGCCTGCCGCTGCCGCGACCTGCTTGGTCAGCTGTTCCGTCGGACAGGCGTACACCACCCGCTCCTTGCGCGTGCGCCTTCGCCATTCCGCGATCACCAACGCCGGGATTGTCTTGCCAGTGCCGGTAGGTAGCTCCAGTGCAAGATCTGCGGTAGCGACGTGGCTGTCTGCTGCATAGCGACGCAGCAAGTCACCCTGGTGCACCAGCAAGCCTGGCACGGCACCGGATTTGCGGGGTAGATCTGGATACAACGCCTCGGGCGTCGGGTACTTCGGTGCCCCCGTTGCGCCCCCCTTGAATGCCACCACGTCCCCTTCCGCTCACACCAATGTGGCCACTGACGGTAGCGGCACTGACCGCCAACCGGGACGTTTATCCGTCAACTGCCGCGTTCAGCTGGGCGTCAGCACCTACGCCTGCAGGGGCTCATGTAACACGTCTGGACTTTGGGAAACAGTCTGCCCTTGCAACGCCGCCAAGAGAGCGCCGATCAGGCACAGCAGCAGGGGACCTCACGTACGTCACTCCGTGTGACCGTTGCTCGCGACCCGGGGAGCGTATCCGGCCGCCGGTGGGGGCCGCGAGCGAGGAACCGCTGGCCGTACGTGGGGAAAAGATCTTGGTCACTGTCACTCCACCCCGGGAACCCCGGCAGCGTGAACCCCGGCACCGGCCTCCCGGGACAGAGTCGTTCCCACCGACGGGCGCTCGCATGCCAGGTCCGCGGACCTGGCGGTGTCCGGCCCTGCGGATCTCTACTCATCGCAGTGGAGGAGAACGAGGGTGGGGCCACCGCCCTAGCCAAACGAGAGGGTATCCGCGCATGTTAGGTGGTGGCAGGGACGGCGCCCAGTTCGGCATGGAACAGGTTCATGTGCGTTTCATGGTGAGTCGTTCGCGTAGCTGCGCGATGTCGAGCCCGAGTCGATCGGCGATCTCCGGGAGCCGGGCCTGGGGGATGGTTGAGGCCAGCCGGATGGCGTCGTCGTTCCACGCGCATTCGAGTGCTGTCCCTGAGAGCAGGTGGTTTCTTGCTTGTTCGGCTGCGTCGTTGACGAGGGCGTGAAGTTGTTCCTGGCCGGGTGCGGGTGCGGGGAGTGGGGGCCATGACGGTGGTGCGGGAGTCGGGAGGTCGACGGGGTCGGAGGTGTGGTCGGGTACAGGGGGAAGCTCGGCGCATTCCCTGTACCAGCTCCAGACATGGTGTGCGGGGACCTGGCGCTTCCCTCTGGGGGCTGTGCGGGTGGTGATGGCTTCGGGGTCCGGAGCGGCATCGGCCGTTTCGGTTGTCGGCTTCTGGAGGGGAAGGCCGCGGATGACCGCGAACTCTGCGGGGTTCGTGATCAGTCGGCGGGTGACGGCGTGTGCAAGGGCTGCTGCGTGTCGGCAGGGTGATGTCCCGCAGGTGCAGGCGAAGCCGATCTCGGTGAAGGCCGGAGCGACGGGGACGTTGCCGGTGTGGGCGGGGTCGGCGAGGCAGTCGGGAAGACCGCCCGCGCGTAGTTCCTTGTGGTGGCCGCAGTGGGAGGAGGCGGCGCGGACGATGGTTGCCTGTTCGTGCGTGAGTACGGGGAGGGTGATGACGGTGTGCGCTTCCTCGTTGCTGTGTCGTGCTGTTGCCATGGCGGTGGCTTTGCCGGGAGTGATGGCCAGATGGGTGATGCCGCCCGCGACGAGGTCGTTGTGGCCGGCGAGCAGTGTGGTCTCGTCGGATACGGCAGTGCGCAGAGCTGTCTCCCAGGCATCCGCCCATGCGTTTCGGCTCATCGTTGTGCTCCCAGGGCGATCAGGTCGCAGATCTGTTCGTCGGTCAGTTCGGTCAGTGCGGAGTACCCATCGGCAAGGACGGCGTCAGCCAGCGCGCGCTTGTGCTGGAGCAGCTCGTCGACCCGGTCCTCCAAGGTGTTCTCGGTGATGAGCTGGTGGACGGTTACGGTGCGTCGTTGGCCGAGCCTGTGTGCGCGGTCGATGGCCTGGCTCTCCTTGGCGGGGTTCCAGGGGCGGTCGAACAGCACGACATGGCTGGCTTGGGTCAGGGTCAGGCCGCTGCCGCCGGCTTTGACGGTCATGACCATCGTCTTGCCGGGACTCGACTGGAAGTCGTCGATCAGCCGTTGACGGTCCCGGCCTGCTGTGATGTCTCCGCTGAAGTAGAGCGGGTCGAGGCCGTGTGCGCGCAGGTGGCGGATGAGGTGGCGGGCCATGGTCCGGTAGCGGGTGAAGATCAGGGTGGATTCGTCAGGGCTGGAGAGCACAGGAAGGAGATCGTCCAGGGCGGCGATCTTGCCGGAACGTCCTGCCGCGTGCTGCGGGTCGTAGTCGCCGTCAAGGTGTTCGTCGAGGTACTGGGCGGGTGCGTTGCAGATCTGCTGAAGATCATTGAAGAGGGTCAGCAGCAGTCCCTTGCGATGAACGCCCTCGGCCGAGCGGATTTCGCGGAGGGTGTCGTCAGCGACTTTCTGATAGAGGGCGGCCTGTTCGAGGGTGAGGCTGACGACCCGTGGGCTGACGATCTTCGGTGGGAGTTCGGGGAGGATTCCGGGGTCGGCCTTCCGGCGGCGCAGCATGAATGCTTTGAGGAGGCCCGACAGACGTGTGGTGAGGTCGGTGTCGGTGATGTTTTCCTCGATCGGCCGGGCGAACTGATCGCGGAAGGTCCGCAGAGTTCCGAACAGGTTCGGGTTGAGCCAGTCCATCACTGACCAGGCTTCGGTGAGGTTGTTCTCCACGGGTGTGCCGGTAAGCGCGATCCGGACCGTGGGCTTGAGGCGTCGCATGGCGTGAGCCGTCGCTGTCCGGTGGTTCTTGATGATCTGGGCCTCGTCGGCGACGACCATGTCGAAGGGCTGCTGGACGAGAATGTCGATGTCCCGGCGGAGTGTTTCGTAGGTCGTGATCACAACGGAGCGGGGCGTCGCTTCATCCAGGGTGCGGTCCGGCCCGTGGTAGCGCACGGTGGGCACGCTGGGAGCGAAGCGGTGCACTTCCCGCTCCCAGTTGATCACCATGGAAGCAGGGCAGACGGTCAGCGTCGGGCCTGCTGTCTGGCGGTCCTGGTCTCGCCGGTGCAGGTGCAGGGCGAGTGCGGTCAGTGACTTGCCCAGGCCCATGTCGTCGGCCAGCAGTGCCCCGAAGCCGGCGTCGGTGGTGTTGGCCAGCCAGGCCAGGCCGAGTTGCTGGTAGTCGCGCATGGAGGCTTCGAGTCCCGGAGGAGTCGCTACCGGGGCGGTACGGGAACCGTTGCGCAGGAACTCCACGAGGTCGGCCAGGGACTCTTCTGGTTCGCACGCGAACGTCTTGCCGTCGATGTTGATCTGACCGCTGAGGGAAGCGCGCAGCGCCTCGTCGGCGGGGATCGGGGGCATTTGCCGGTCGGCGGCTCGTTGGGCTGTCTCCTCGTCGACAAGCACCCATGAATCGCGGACTTTGGTCAGCGGTACGGGAGTTCGAGCGAGATCGTCCATCTCGCGGTCGGACAGGTCCTGTCCGTTCACGGACAGCTGCCACCTGCCGTCCAGCACATCATCGAAGGTGAACTTGGGCCGTGCGGCGGAAGGCGGGCACGGAGGCCGGCGTCCTACCAGAGCCCGGGTGCGCAGGAGGTCCGTCCACTGTTGTTGCCACTCCACCCTCAGCCCGAACCGTTCCAGTTGCTGTCCGGTACGTCCCAGCAGCAGGACGGCTTCTGCGGCTGTGAGGGTGAACCTGTCGGGGACCTGCCGTTCCAGCAGCCGCTCGGCGGGTGTCCACGCCGATGCCGTACGGCGGATACGGCGGCGGACAAGGGCCACAAGCTGAGCATCGGTGGCCACTTGAGCAACAGGCTGCCATGTCCTCTGCTGAGCAACCGGGGAGTCCGGCCGGCGCACCCGCAGATCGGCCCACAGCAGCTCGGTGTCGCTCGGGCTGTCGTTCTTCGGAGCGTGTACCGACAGCACCAGTTCCAGTACTTCGGCAGCCGAGCGGCCATCCTCGAAGTCGTCGGCCCACTGCACGAGGGAGGGGTTGCGTTGCTGCTGGGGCACAGCCGCGGTGAACGGACCGCTGCCCAGGACCACGGACGTGCCCGGCCCTCTGAGCATGGCTTCCGCAACCGCGTCGAGCCCCGCACGGACCATCAAGCGCGGAGCCCACATCTGGTAGGGCTTCGTGTCCGCGACAGCACCGCAGTGTGCCGGGGGCACCATGGCCTGCCTCAGATGCCGGGCACGGGTCTTCTCCTCGCCGGTGAGCGGACCCACCCTCCACGTATCCGTGGCATCCTCGGCCAGCGACGGATACACCCGGCCACAGGCCACAGCCTCCAGCCCCAGACGGAGCACCTGCCGCCATACCTGGACCGAAGGAGCCTCCTTCCCCCGGTCCTGCTCAGCCGCAAGCGCGTTCACCAGCACCCGGACCGGTACCTGCCAGCACTCCACCTGCCGGGGACCGACCGCAGCGCCTTGCCCCGGCAGGACGAGGGTGACCGTGCAGGGCCGGATCGGCTTGTGACACGTCACCTCCACAGGCAGCCCGTCCGGGCGGTAGACCAAGAACCGAGTGACCGCGCCCTGCACATCGATCGTCAGCTCCGCGCCCTGTTGCAGGAGCGCGGTCAGTGCTGCCACGGCCGCGTAGACCTCGCTGCGGACAGCGACCGGCCCCGCAGGACCGTGGCGCAGACGATCGGCTTGTTCCCCTTCCAGCGGCGTGTACGCGGCAGCTGAAGGGGGCGCGTCCACCGGGGTGGCGAGCAGTTCTACCATCTCAGCCGCCGCGCGTCGCTGTGCTGCGCGCTTGGTCGACCCTGTCCCCTCGGTTCGAAGCCGCTCGCCGCCCACCCGGCACGTGACGGCGCCGCGGAACCCTGCCGCAGGATCGAGTTGGGGGTCCTCGACGTTCAGCTTGGTGATCTTGCTGGTCTGCTTCAGTTCGTTGAGCACCATCAACGGATTTCTGCCCCGGAACGCCGGCACGACGACACGGCCGCGCCGGACGCCGTCGGCCGGATTCATCGCGCTCTTCCACGCTTTCAGCAGTTCCCTGGCCGCCTCCTGGCGGGCGCTGGACCGGCCGAGAGCGCGTCCGGTGCCAGAGACCAGTTGCCCTCGGCTCACGCAGGCCGCGACACACACGAACAAGGGCTCCAGCCCGGTGATGCTGGGCTCGCCCTTGAAGGTCAGCTCGCTGAGCACGCCAGCTCCCTCCATCGAGCGGAGCTGGTCCTCAGGGGCCGATCCGTCGCTTTCACCCGACGCACCTGGCGCGGACCCAGCACCTTCCTGGGTATGCGACGGCTGAACGGGCAGGTCGGCAAGATCGGCCAGCACCCGGTGTGCCGCCGCCCCACGCGCGTGGCGTCTGGTGGAACGCCACGGACCGAGAAGAGTGATGGTCTCCTCATCGATCAGACACTCCACCCGAGACCGGAATACTCCAGTGGCCCCCTTCTTCTCCTCCTCGGAGAAAACCGGATTGGGATAGTTACGCACCGA
The DNA here is from genome assembly GCF_048159485.1 of Streptomyces sp. 4F14. Classification (NCBI taxonomy): domain Bacteria; kingdom Bacillati; phylum Actinomycetota; class Actinomycetes; order Kitasatosporales; family Streptomycetaceae; genus Streptomyces; species Streptomyces sp. 4F14. Next base: position 423,160 of record NZ_JBLRVY010000007.1, on the reverse strand, counting down.
CTGATAGATCGTCAGTACGGACACGGCAGTCCCTGTCTCCGCACAAGCCGCCTGCAACGCGGCCCTTCGCGCCGGTCCCCACGCAGGGGACACCGCCCGGAACAACACGGCGTGCAGATCGCGGGGAAGAAGCGCTCCGGCACTGATACGCGTTGTCACTTCGGCCACAACAGCAGGTGCCACATGCCGCTGCTCCAGGGCCTGCTGCAACCGAGCGGCAAACGACTGGTCGCGGGCCTGGGCAGGAGCCGAGACGGCCGAGTACCGGGCCGCGGGCACCCAGCCCTGCTCGACGTCGGACTGCTCGACCGGTTCCAGCCCACTCATATGACCGAGCAGGCTCACGGCCGCGTACTGGTGGGCCGCCTTCCTGTTCGTCCGCGTGACCGTGGCGCCATGGGCGAAGTTCCCGGAACGACGCCAGCCCGCCTGCGCGCTGAAAACCTCTGAGCCCGCAGACTGCACGTCCCGGACGACGAACGCGGTCGGACACCCGGCATCCTGCGCGTACGAGTGAAGGACCGAGGTAGCGATCTCGGGACGCGCTTTGACCGTTACCCAGGCGGAAGCCATCACCGTGTGTGCCGACGCGAACTGCGGCACCTGGAGGAGGAGCATGCGGAGTTCTTTCACTCCCAGTCGGCCGGCGCCAGCCCGGACGGCCGCCTCAGCTGCCAGCCCGGACGGCAGTAGTCGATCGGCGCACGCCTTTTCCAGCAGGCGGGAGAAGACCTGTGGCTCCAGCGTTCCAAGATCTACGCGTGAGCCAGAGGACGGACGCAGAACGCGGGTCGACTGAGTCGGAGGAGGAGTCGCCATTATGGACCTTCACGGAACGTAGGCATCATCACGCGAACCGATGTGTTCGCGATCAGCAACAGATCGTGGCGAAGAGGTCATGCGCTGACCTGCGACACGACGCATCCGCATCCCTGGAACACTCAGAAGTGGTCAAGGGAGCGCGCCTCGTTGACGAGACGACTGCATCTCGCGATCCGTCAGCCGGGTGAACTTCTTCCGAGACTCGAATTATTTTTTCGAGACATTCGTTGAGGGAGTATGGCGAAAAACCCCGCTCCCCCAGCCGCCCTCTTCACCAAGGGTGTCCCCAATAGGGTGCACATGCCGGCACAGATGGCGGCCGACATCGCACGCCTCCTCGAACTCGGAAAGGGTGCCCTCGAAGAACCGGACATCACCCAAGCCGACTCCTTCGTGGAAACCCTCCGCAGAATCCTGCGTCCTCAGTGCGGCTACGGATACCGTTTCAAGAAATACGCTGGCTGCCCGATCGAAGTGAATGCAGCCGGGGAATCCTGCACCGAACATGCCGAATGGCCGCTGCCAGACGGCAGCGATCCCGATACCGCCCGCTGCCCGGGAACTCCCCCGGAAGGCGAGGGGACGGTGACATGGGTGACCAAGGGCATGACAGTACGTCTGTTCGGAGTCTCCGTGCGGGCAAAGACATCAGGAGCAGTCATTTCAATGCGCTGCCCCTATCCGAGGCGCGCGGATGGATCGCCTTGCGCCCTGCACGATCCGCGCCCGGAAGACCGATGCGGCTGGCCCAATTCCGACGGGCAACAACATTGCCAGGAAATCACCGCCCTGTACGGCTGCCCAGAGCACTACTCCAAGAAACTGTCCGAAGAGATCAAGAGAATCCGACATGCAGCCACCTGCGCATATTGTGGAGCGCAAAAGGGATACGCCTGCACGGGGAGAACTGAAGCATACAACGACAACGTGCATTATGCCCGCAAAAAGAAAACAGACCGCCAGGTTGACGAACGCCTGAGCAGGAAGGAAAATCCACCGAATAGCAAATTCTGGGAGCTGGCCACATTCTCCACCATCCAAAGTGGCTGACTGAAAGAAATCACCTCGGCGGCACTCAGTCTCTTTCATCCTAAGCACTGACAGGTCAAGTGCGTGTGCATCGCTTCCACGCACGGCCCTACCGATGCGGTTGGTCGACCAGCGTTTCCATCAGAGCAGTCACCAGGATTTGAGGCGGGCTAAGGCGCGTTATCCCGGAGTTCGGAGTCGGGTGTGGTCACGGTTGCACTGCTGGTAGGTCGCGGTGGTGGCAGTGGGGGTGCGGACGGTGGCACCGAATCCCTGGTAAGCCGGTCCACGAGGACGGGAATCTACGGATCAGGCATGTGTCGAGGCCGACTCCCGGCCGGAGCCAAGATTGCAATAAAACTGGTGGGTGATGTCGAATACTCGATCTCGATGTTGGGTTCATCGGTGGTGAACGTCGGGAATCGCCTCCGTCACCTCCCATTCGATCAGTCCGGCATCTCGGCTTTGGTAGTGGGCCTGTTTCACGCGCTTGCGCAGGTCGTACGACTCCCTGCCTTGGATTCCGTACACCTCCACATAGGAGTGAGGACGAGTGTCAGTGAGAACGAAGTCGGGAAATACTAGATCGCTGCCGTCGTACCGTACGGGTTTGACATAGGCGCGGCCAGCTTCGGTCAGAGCGTTGGCCATGACGACTTCGTGACTGGAGTCGGCTGGAATGTAGAGATTGCTGACCAGCATGGCGGCCATATCGACCACCCGGACGTTCCCTTTGGGGCTGAGTTCGACCAGGAACAGGCCGATCCTGCGGGAGCCATGTCCATCAGCGGTCTTGGAGAAGGCCGGGCGGTAGGAGCGGCGCAGTCGTTCGTCGAGGGCCGCGGTGGCGAACAGGGAGCCGTGGTGGTGGGCCAGCGTGTACCGGATGCCGTGCGGGGTTGCTGTGATGCCTCTGATCTCACCGAGGACGAGGCCGCGGCGCTGCGTGTCTCCGCGTCGCGCCAGGCGGGTGATCCGGAATGTCTCGAACACGGCGGTGTTGCGGCGCGCGTACTCCTTCCGGAAGGGCGGCACGACGTACAGGGCCTGAGCCAGTTCTTCGTGGTTGATGAAGCATCCGGCGATCTGCTCGCTCAGCCGCGCGTGGCAGACCCACCAGGTACGTCGGCGCCAGCGCGGATGCCATGCGGTGAGCTGGGCTTCCTCCCAGAGCCAGTGGAGAAGACCGAGAAGGCCGACGGCACGGCGGGAGGGCCCGTTGTTCTGTTCGGAGGAGGCTGCGGGTTCCGGCGCGCTGAGTTTGCGTGCGAGTGCGGCGGAGAAGCGGATCGCGACGCCGTCGTCTCCTTCGTGGATGGCTTCCGTGCTGTAGGCGTCGCGGCCGGTGAGTTCCGAGGCGAGTTTGTGGAAACCGCAGCTGGGTTCGTGGAGTTCGCCTTCCCCCGGCCAGCCGGCCAGGTGATCGCGGCCTGCGCGGCTGCACCGGATCACCAGCCGCAGTGCCGGTGTCGTGCAGAGACACTGACCGTGTCCGACTTCGGCCCGCGCGCGGGCGAAGAGAGCGGAATAGTCACCGGGGTGCTCGCGAAGGGTGTCCAGCGGCAGCGACTTGTCGGCCACCCGTACGAAGTCGGTCCGGTTGCTCCTGTTCGCGCCGTCGGCCTGGGGGCTGCCCGTGCCGGGCGGGCGGGGGTGGCCCGGCCGGGCGTGTCGTGCGCCGGTTTCGGGGGCTGTCATGTCGGGGCTCCTCCGTAGCCTGGTCCGGTCGCAGGGCGGTGGTGGCGGAGTTCTTCCTCGGCCTCGGTGTGCCGGCGCCGTCGATCCGCCTGCGGCGCCCTCCGGACGTCCTCATGCTGCGGAGGATGGTTGTCGTCGATTTGTGCGGCCACGGCGCGTCGTACAACGGCTTCTTCCGCTCTCTGGCGGGCGGTGAGCCGGGTGCGCCGCTGGATTTCCAGCGTGATGAGCTGCACCTCTGCGATGAGTGCCTGGGTATGGCTCATCGCCTCGGCGCCGACCGGGAGGGCCGGAGGACCGTCGGGGAGCGGTTCAGCGGTCCGGCTGAGTCCCTCGGCTGCGGTGAGTGTCATCTCCATGGCCTGACCGCGCAGGCTGCTCAGCTGAGGGTCGGTCAGCAGAGCCAGGGAGTCCGCGCGCATCAGCCGGGCCAGGGCGTCGAGCATGTCCGCCCGCCCGGGCATCTCCAGTCCGGCTGCCAGGCGGGGCTCCAGGCGGCTCTGGTTGGCCTCGGCCGGTGCGATCCGGTCCGCCCACGCCAGGAGATCCGCGCGCAGGAGCGTCACGGTCTCCGGGTCCAGACCGTAGCGGGCGAACGCTGTGTCCGGGATGTCGGCGACCTGGGCCAGCCTCACATAGACGGCTTCCCGCACCTGTGTCTCGGGGAGTTGCCGTAGCTCCGCGATCCCGGTGGTGTAGTCGGCCAGGTAGGAGTCGAGATCGCTGCGGCTCAGGTGCCGGCTCAGGACGGACAGGTCGACGAAGTCCTTCGCGGCGAGGCGGTGTTCGATCGTTTCCAGCTTGGCGTAGAGCAGTTCCCCGATGCCCGCGACCGGCATGCCCTCGACGACGGAGGGTTCGAAGAAGCGCGGCATGCGGGCCAGTTGAACGGTTACGTCGCCGTGCTCGGAGTGAGTGAACAGCAGGTCGTTGTACTGATAGCACCGCACGAGCGGATGGAAACCGCGGGTCTGGATCTCCTGGATCCGGTAGCCCTCGGCAGCGAGCGCCTCGATGACCGCTGTCCGCAGCACGGACGTCTCCTGGACCTGCTCCGTGAACAGGTCGATGTCCTCGGCGAGCCGTGCCCCGCCGACGCCGTGGATGCCGAGGGCGAGCGAGCCGGACAGGCAGTAGCCGTCCGGGCCGCAGACGGACAGCGCGATGCGGGCGACCGCGAGCATGTGCTCCGGGTTCACGATGTCCTCAGCTCCGGGAACCGGCACTCCCACACCTGCGTGACGGCCGGCGGCGCCAGCCGGAGGGGCCACAGGCTCAGCAACGCTTCGCGGTTGATCAGCGCCGCCTGCTCCGCCGCTGTACCACGCAGCAGCACCACGCGGTACAGCGCGGCACGTTGCCTTCCGTCATCGAGGTTCACACGCTCGGGCACCTCACCGTCGGCCAGACCGCGCGGAACGTCCACGAAACCGGATGCCGGGCCTGTCAGGAGGTCGAGGTCCTCGACCGCTTCAAACCGCCGGAAGAGCAGTTGGCTGCTCACGCCAGGCGCGGTGAGCGCGCCGGCGATGTCCTCGGGGATGAGTCCTTGCCGTGCCGCTTCGTCGATCATTGCCTGTTCCGCGCCCCGCAAGCGGGCCACGCGCGCGAAATCGGGCCGGGGAGTGCTGCCCATGTAGCCGTTTCTCCTTCCGCGATATCTCAAGTACCTGGATTGACAGACCAGTTGCAGTCGCATCGTCTGCCGTCCGCGCCCGCGGTCCCTACCCTCATCGGTCAGTGGTTTCGCGCCGCGCAGAAGCCGTCCGGCTGCCGCCAACACCACGATGACATACCCCATAGGGGTATATAAGGTTGTGGGGGTGCGGTGCCGGCAGGCCGCGATACACGTCCGAGAGCGGAGGACTCGATGAACGACTGTTCTACCCCTGTGCCGTCCGGTGCCCCCGGCATGGCCCCGGCGGGCGGATCGCGCCGTGGAGGGCATCGCGTCGTGGCGATGGGAGTGGCCGGGCTCGTCCTCGGCGTGCTGGCCGGGTGCGGCGGTACCTCGGGCGGTGGAGTCGGCCCGTCCCCGTCGGCGGCGCACAGGGCCTCGGGGCCGGTCCGGCTCCCGGTTCCGGACGGATTCGACTCCGGGAGCGGATGGAGCGCACCGGCGAACCCTGAGGTCTCCGACTTCGAAGCGGGTTCGAGCGGATTCCCTCTGGTGACCGTTGCGCCCAGGAGCGGTCTCGTGGTGCAGGCATCCGCCGACGGCTCGCGCGTGCGCGCCTTCTCTCTCCCCAGTGGCAAGACCGTGTGGACCTTCACTCCTACGTCTCTCACGAGTGCCCGAGCCGGTGTCTTCGTCCAGGAGACCAGTGCCGGTGAGAAGGTGCTGGTGGCCCGTCAGGGCAGGACCGGCGGCAGCGGCCTCGGCGTGTCGCGCCGTACGGTCACGGTCGACGTCCTCGCGGCGGACTCCGTCGGCGCGGCGACCGCCGGCCGTCACCTCGACCTGACGCCCCCGGACGACACCGCGTTCTCCTTCACGGCCACCGACTCCGGTTTTCTGGTCGGCCCGGTGACCGACGGTGTGCACGATGAGGCCGTCGTGATCGACGCCGGGACGGGGGCCGAGCGCACCGTGCGGTCGAAGGAGATGACGGTTTCCGGCTGCGGCGCGGGGTCCTGTGCCGTCGGGTCCTCGCCCGCCTTCGCCACCGCCCGGGGTGTCGTGTCCGCCTTCCAGCAGCAGGACGGCTGCGGGCAGTGGGCTCCGGCCGCAGCCTCGTGCGTGTACGGGTTCCAGGTCGGTGACGCCTGGACCAGCGGCAGCGTCGCCCCCAGCGGCATGCGCGCCGGCATCCCGCTCGCGGTCACCTCGCGCTACCTGGTGGCCGCCTGGCAGACCGGTGGCACACAGGCCGACCTGCCCGCGCTCTCCCGTACGCGGACAACCACCCTGGCGGTGCACGATCTCGCGACGGGCAGGATCGAAGCGCAGGTCGGCTGCACATCTGCCGACGCGCTCACTCTTGAGCCCGGGTCCGCCCAGTCCTCCACCCGTCTCTCGCCGAACGGTGCTTTCCTTGTCTCCGGACAGGCCGGTTTCGACCTCACGACCGGCCGCGGGCACTGCTTCACCAGCAGCGCCGACGCCCGGGGCATCGACCTGACCGCCGTGGCCGACGACGGCACGGCCTACGGCATCGTGCACACCGACGACGGCACGGAAGCCGCCTCCCTGTACGGGCGGCTGCCGATCTCCCAGGACGGGACCAACGCCCCCGGACGCGTCCCGGCTCGCGTCAGCCTGCGGACCGGCACGGTGACGGCACTGCCCGCAGCGTCCGAGGTTCCGCTCTACGTGGCGGCGGACGGCCATGGCGTCTTCCGCAGCCGCGACGTGGTCGCGGTCTATCCCTCTTCCTGATCTCCCACTGCGCTGGGCCCCGGGCATCGTCACGCCCTACCTCCGGCCGACGCCGCCCGGGGCGTTCCCCGGCCCGTGCGGTCGGTGCTCGGCCTGCTCCTGTTCTGCCTGTGCCTTGCCGAACGCGCGTGGCACCGCTTTGGGAGTCGGGCGCGGTGCCCCTTTACGCGTCGGGCGCGGCACCGGCTTGGCGGTGGGGCGTGGTGCGGCGGTGGAGCCCCCGGGACGCTGGGTGGCCGCTGCGACCGCCTCGCGGGCCGCGTCCATCGCGCTGGTGAGCAGGTCGTCGGGAATCTGTGCTCCCCGGGCCTGGGCGGTGGTGCGCAGCGCCGCGAGGAACGCCTCGGCGGTCAGCCCGGTCTGCGGAGAAAGCGGCTGTCCCTGGGCGGGTGCCCCTACGGCGATCCGCTCGGAAGCGGCCCGGGACTTCGCGGCGATCGTCTGCAAGACGTCCGCGGCCCGTTCCTCCCCCGGGCTGGTCGCGGCGGCCCGGACGAAATCAGCACGCGCCTGCATCCGCTGCGCCTGATCCGCGAACGTGTTCGAGGTCACCGTCGCCTTGTTGTCTTCTTCGCGGGAAGGCTGACGCTGCCGCCCTGCCGCCGCTCTCTCGATCTTCGACGGGCCGTCCGCCGGCGTCGTGCGGCGCCGACGCGGCAGTACCAGCCCGGCAGCGGCTTCCGGTTCGCTCTCGGCCTCCGGATTCCCGCCGGCAGGCGTCGGCGAGTGCAGGGTCTCCCTGAGCGTCCAGCCTTCCCGTTTCGACTCGCCCCGGTCGTAGACGTAGCCCTCGCCCGCCAGGTGCTGCGGCACCTCGTCTCCCCGGCCCTGAAGGAAGAGATCCACGCACTCGTTCGCGCGCTGTCCGGCGGCCGTCCGGTTTCCCGGACGCGCGTTCTCCTGGTCGAGCAGGTTCATCAAGTCGCGGCGGGACAGGCCACGACCGGGCCGGACATCGCGGCGCACTGCGGTGCGGACCTCCTCGAACCAGGCCCGGGTCAGGGCGTCGCCGACCGGCTGCCATCGCGGCGCGGCGTCCTCGGCCGCCGGGCCCGCGTCGAGAAGGTCCGCAGCCTCGCCGGGCGTGACCCGGACCTGCCGGATGCCTCGTTCGTCCTGGGGCCCGACGACACCGAGTTCTTCCATGCGCGCCAGCAGTGCTTCGGCCTCGGCGAGCGGCATGCGGTGGCTGTAGCGCAGGTCCATCGCCATCGTGTATTCCTGCGCCGCCACGTCCAGCACGACAGCGCGGGACCGGTCCGCAGCTGCCGCCGGGCTTCCGTCCGACGCTGTGGGTCCGGCGCCTTCCGGGGAGCGTCCCTCCGGTGCGGGTTGCTTCGGCGCGGTCTCCTCGCCCCTTGCCGGCGTGTTTTCGGGCGCGTCATCGACAGCGGACTCGTAGGTGCCGAGGGGGGTGCTCATACCTTCGGGCAGATGACCGTGGAGGTGCGCTATGTGGTCTTCGGCGGCATGCCGCAGGACACGCAGGAGGTTCCACCGCAGGCCGCCGCGGCGGCCTTTCTCGGCCAGCCGGCCGGTCAGCGTCCGGGCGCCTGCGGAGATGATCTCCAGGGTGCGGACCCACAGGGTCCGCCCGATGCCGAGGGTCTGAAGGTCCGCCATGAAACGGCCCGTGCCGAGCTTCGCCTTGTCGGCAGCGTTGCGCGCACCGGCCCACACGGCTGAGATCCGGCGCCATACCGGATGCTCCGCCAGGTCCCCGAGCCGCTCCGAGACCGCACCGTAGAGGCGGCGGATCGACTCGACGCTGTTCGCCAGCATCACGCGCATACGGCTGTCCTGGCCGTCACCGGCCGTGCTGTCGGCCTGGTCGTGGCGCCGCGCGGTGACCCGTTCGGTGAACCAGTGCCAGGCGCGGCCCAGTTGGTCGGCCAGATCGATGCGCTGAGCGGCGGGCAGCAGTCCGGTCAGCCGGTCCGCGCGGGTCGCGGCGGCCCGGTGGAGACCCCATACCGCCCGCCAGGCACGCGAATCACGCTGTCCCGACCGTTCCAGGCGGCCCGCCAGACGCCTTGCCCCGTGGGAGACGGCCCGCGCCGTGCGGGCGTCGATCGTCCGGTTGACACCGTGCGCGCGGATATCGCGGAGGGTTGTCTCCGCGTAGGTCAGCAACGCTTCCCGGACGGCTCCCCGCAATTGCTGTCCGGCCTGGCTGATCGAGCGGATCATCGTCCATTCAGGGGTGCCCCAGTAGGAGCCCGCCTCCGTTTCGGCGTTGCTCATGGCCGCCGCAAGAGCAGCGGCGTCACCGGCCTCGACCGCCGGGTCCTCGGCCGTCGGCAGGACCGGGTCCGCGTCGATGCTGGTGAGGATCCCGGACAGTGCCCGCCGGGTGGCGGCGTACTGTTCCCGCAGCCGCAGTTCGTCCTCGGCGCTGAGCCGAGGACGCGGCGGGGGTACGGGGCCCTGCGCCATGTGTTCGGTGGCGCGCAGAAGGGCAACAATGTCCTCGAAGTGCCGGTCGAAGTCGTCCTGCCCCGGGACAGCACCCGTGCCGGATGCGGCCTCAGCCATGCGTTCCTCCTCGATCAGCGCCTCGTACTCCTGGTCGACTTCCAGCGCGGCGAGGTCTTCGGCGGACACCGGCTCGTCCTGTTCGCTGGTGCGGCTACGACCGCTCCCGTCCGGGTCGGGCTCCTGCCGGACGCCGGCGGTCATGCCGCCGTTGACGCCCATGCCGTCGCCGATGGTGTCCCCGGGGAACGTGTCGTGGTCTGCCGGCGGTTCACCGGACGAGGGCACCTCGGTCTGCGCGGTGCCGGTCGCGGGAACGGCTTCCGGGCTGTTGCCTTCCTGCGGCAGGCCGACGGACACGGTCGCTGTTTCCGGACCGGCCGGCCCGCGTCCCGTCCCCTTGCCCCCGGCGGCGGCACTCTGCGGATTCGGTACGGAGGGCGCGGGCGACGGTTGCTGGGCAGGCCGTTGTGCGGGCTCCGGCGCGGTGTCAGGCCGGTCGGTGCCTGGGGGTTGGGGCCGGCGCGTCTCTTTGAAGCGGGACAGCAGCCGGGCCCCGTCGTGTTCGCTGTCGAGCAGGGCCTGCGGGTCTGCGGTGGCCTCCAGGCGGGCCAGCAGTTCCTGCGCCCGGGTGTGGAGCGCGAGGAGCAGGCGCCGGTCTTCCTCGGAGGTGAACGCCGTGCGTGCCGCCAGCGACCGCCCGGCTTCGGCGACGGTCGTGTGCAGGTCCCGGCAGCCGTCGAGGACGGCGTCGGCGACACAGTGTGTGGCGTCGGCCGCGAGGAGGGCACGACGGGTGGCCGTCTGGATGCGGGCCGCTTCGTTGGCTTCCGTGACACCGGTCTCCTCCTGGAGTTCCCGGGCCTCCGACAGCAGCGCCCGGCCCGTGGCCGAGCCGGCCCAGGCGTCGTAGCTGTTCTCCGTGGCCCAGAGGTCGTCCAGGAAGGCTTTCTGGGTCTCGTACGGCAGACGCCTCGCCCTGGTGTCCGCGCCGGCTCCGGTCGGCGCCGGTGTCCCGGGCTGCTGCCCGCGGGTCCGGGAAGTTCCTTCGGGCGGGGCCGTGGAGTCCGCTGCGGTGGAGAGCGGTCCGGTTTCCGGCGCCGTTCCCGCGCGGGTGTTCGCCTCGGGGAGCGGGTCGCGGGCCGTCGCGGGTGCGGGAGCGAAAGCGGGAGTGCGGGGTGTGTCGGCGGGGTGGTCGATGAGGCCGGCCAGCGACTTCGGAAGCAGGAGCGGCTCGACATGATCGTCGGGGTGACCTCCGGTCTCCCACGTGTACGGCCGCAGGTCTCCCGGCCCGCCGACAAGCTCTCCCACGAGGGTCACTTCGCCGCTGTAGGTGATGACGGGTTGTTCTCGTACGAGGAACGGCAGGCGCTCGTCGGACACGTCCGTGAAGCAGTCGCCCGGTGCGACCTCGCTCAGGCGGCAGGCGCCATTGCGCCGGCCGGGCAGGACGGCCCTGAGCGCTGCCACCCGCTCCAGTGCGGCGATGTCGGCGGCGGACTCGTCCGGCCCGCCGAGGTCGAACATCAGCGTCCGGTCTCGTTCCCACTTCTCGGCGGCTTTGATGCGCGCGACGCGCTGCTCCGCCGTACCCGCGAGGTGGGCGTCCAGCGCTTCCTTGATCACCGTCGCGTGGGTGTCGCTAAGGATGCGCTGCAGTTCCTTGTCGGCCTCTTCCCAGCGGCCTGACTCACCGATGACGGAGAACCCTTGCTCGCTGCGGGACATGGCGTTCTTGGTCCGCCACGCCACCGCGAGCAGGTCACGTCGTTCCGGCGGCAGAGCCGGACGCAGCCACGCGATGATCTTGGCCAGGGTCAGCTTCCCGGCCCGGACGGCCTGTGCCGTGTCGGTGGCGGCCTTGATCTCGATCTCGACAGCGCCGCTGCTGGAGAAGGCGCTCGCGAACTCGGCGCCTGCCTCGTTGTACCCGGGTTCCGAGGGCAGGCGAAACCATGCTTCGTACAGCTGCGGGGTCTTCCTCTTCTTCTGGTCCAGCTCGAACACCAGTTGCCCGAAGTCCCATGAGCTCATTCTGCTCAGTGCAGCCCCGATGTCCCGGTCGCCCAGTGGCTCCGGCGCGTGCTCCTGTCCTTCGGCCGGAGCGCCAGGCGCTCCCGCGCTGTTTGCGGTTGCGGTTGCGGTTGCGGTTGCGGCAGCCGATACCGGGGTGTCCTCGGTCCCGTTCGGCCCCGCGGTCTTCTCGCCGTGGGAGGCGATCAGCGCGCGCAAGCGGGCGTACTCCTCGGTGAGCACTGGGTTGGACAGCTCGGCGATGCGCTCGCGGGCCTTGTCCACCTGCACCTTGACCGGGGCCAGGGCCGCGTCGATGTTCGGCCACAGCTGCTGGCCGTCGGGACTGTACGAGGTGCCGGCGAGTCCCATGACCTGGTCGAGGGCATCCCGCGCGACGCCTGCGCGGAGTTTGCGGCGGCGCGCGGCGCGCTCGATGCCGTCGACGGCCTCCAGGCACAGGATCAGGGCCTGGCGTGCCAGGGGATCGGTGAGTTCGGGCAGACGGTGCGCCTCGGCGAGCTGCGCTTCGAGTTCGGCCAGCTGGTCCACGTCGCCGGCACGGGCCTGGATCAGCGTCTCGAAGACACCGGATGCCTCGGCCGCGAGAAGGTCTATCTGCGTACGAAGCCGTTCGGCGGCCTCGGTGACCAGTGTGTTCAGGGCAGAGTCCGGCGGCGTAAGCTCGCGTTGGGTGTGCCGGAGGTTCTCCTCGAACTGGGCCCAGGGGTTGTCCCGTTCCCAGACGTCGCGGACCTGGTTGTCGCCGAGGGCCTCGCGCAGGTCCCGGGCGAGATTGGGTATCTCCTTCTCTTGTCCGCGGCGGATTCCCGCGATGCCGCGCTTTTTGATCTTCTGATCGTCCCAGGGCAGGGGCGCGGGTTGGGTGCCCTGTGCGGCGGCAGGGGCCGCCGTCGGCTCGTCGCCGGGCGTGTCGCCCTCAACTCCCGGGAAGAGGGACGGCTGGTCGGCGCCAGGCGGCGGTCCACCTGAGTTCTCGAAGGCGGGGGTGACCGGCTCCGGGCTCCCTTCCATGACGGCCTCCGTCTGTGAGGCGGGCGGAGCGTCGGTCGGCGCTGTGTCCTCGGCGCCGTCGGCCGGCGCGGGAGCCGCGGGCGAGGAGACCGGGGTGGTGGTCTTCTCGTCTGTCGACCCGGTGGCCGCGTGCTCCGGCTGTTCCCCCGGAGCTGCGGCAGGCGGCGTGACTTCGGCGGAGCGGGGCGCCTCGGGGACTGCGGGGGTCCGGGCAGCGGCGGCGGCCGGCGCGGGGGCGCTCTGTACGGGTGCCGGGACTGGTGTGTTCCCGGACTGGGGCGTGTCCGTGAGAAGGGCGAGGGACTGGTACCAGCCGAGGGAACCGATATCGAGACGCTTCTTGGCCCGGGTCGCCGCCACATAGGCCAGCCGTATCTTGTCCACCGGGGGCAGGAGGAGTTCGCCGGTCTGGCTGTCTTCCTTGGGCTGGGGGAAGTCGGTCCAGATCTGCACCTGGTCCCATTCGCGGCCCTTGGATTTGTGGGCGGTGGAGACGACGAGCTCGGGCCGGGTCTCCTCATCGCGCGCTTCCTCGGGAACCAGGTCGCGGATCATGTTGAGCAGGCCCTGGGGGGTGTAACGGTCGACGAGCCGGACGAACGTCTGAAGGGTCTGCGCGTTCTCGTCGGACTCGGCGTACTCCTTGACCTCGTTCCAGTTCTCGAAAGCCGACAGTTCCGGATGCTTGGTGCGGCGGCCCTGCTGGAGATCCCGGGCAGCCCGGGCGATGTCCTCGATGTCCTCGCCGCCGCCGACGAGCGCCACGCGCTTGCCCGCCTCGAAACCCGCGAAAACCGCGGAGACGGCGCCCACGTTGGTGTGGGTCAGGATCGCATCGGGTTCCTCGACACTGCCCAGGGTCGTGTCGAGGACAGGCGAGCCTTCCAGCCGGAGGTCGGATCCGAGGAGGCCGAGGAACGCGTTGCCCACCTCGGCGACGGCGGGGCCGAAACGCCAGCTCTGCGTCAGAGGCAGCACCACGTCGGCCGGCCAGTCCTTCAGAGCGTCGACGGCGCCCCGGAATTCGTAGATCGCCTGATTGCTGTCGCCGACGACGATGACCTGACCGTCCTGGTCCTGAATCACCTTCTTCAGCACCATGTTGATGTCCTGCGCCTCGTCGAAGAAGATCGTGTCGAACGGCAGCCTCGGGTTCGTCAGGGCCCAGATCTTGAGGTAGTCGTCATGAGTGAAGACAATCTTGTTGCTGTTCGGATCCGCGATGTCCGCCCAGGCGCTGCGGGCGTACCCCAGCAACGTGCGGCCAACGGGGCCGTGCGCCCACTTCTCTCCGAGGTGCTGGCGTCCGATCTCGGCATCGGCGCTCTGCCGGTAGCGGCGGATCGCCCCCATCACGACCTTGGCGATCTCCTCGGGACCGACGCGCTGAAGGCTTCCTTCGCCGTCGGCGACACGTATCTCGGCGGTGATGCCGAGCGCAGCCGCGACGTCCCTGGGGCGGCGGGCTCCGCTGTTGCGCGGCCCGGCGATGGATACTTTGTGCCGGTAAGGGGTGTTGCGCAGGTCTTGTATAGCGAAGGAGTGACTGGTGCGGGCGGTGACGTTCCGGCCGAACTTCCGGCCCGCTTCATCGGCGATGGCCTTGTTGAAGGCGATGTAGGCGATGCGGCGCGACGGCATCTGCGCGGCGATCATCACCAGCGTGGAGGTTTTCCCGGTACCCGCGAGCGCCTGCACAGCAACGTTCTTGCCTTCTACCGCTGCGGTGATGATCGCCTGCTGCTGAGCCGTGGGCGGGTACTTGCCGGCGGCGGCGCTCACGACCGCGCTCTCCTGCTCGTCCCTGGCCGCGAGGAAAGCCCGGATTTCCCCCAGCACTTGCTCCTTCTGCCCGCGCATGCCGTTGTAGCGCCAACGGCTCTTGTCCTTCTCGTACTTGAAGTTCCGGTCCCGCTTCAGCAGGTCCCGAAGCGCGTTCTCCTCGGGGGCGCCGGTCGTTCCGGTGACGTAGGTGCCGATGGCATCGCTGACGATCTTGATCCGGCTCGTCCAGGGTCCTTCGGACGCAGTCTCGGGCTCGGTCCCGGTCATGCTCTCCTCCTGCTGCTCGTCGGCCGGGGACGGCGGCGCAGGCGCGGGTTCCTCCGGCGCCGGGGCCGGTGCGGCTTCCTCCGCTCGCGCGGGGCCGCCGGGGCCGATGTGCCCGATGGCGACGCGGTCCCCGAAGGCACCGGCCAGCTCCCGCAGCCGTGCGGCATCATCCGTGAGTCCGGGCGGGGAGGGATCGGCGTTCCGCGGTCCTTCGGCGGCAGGCCGCCCCGGGACGGCTGCCGCCGCGGCGGAGGTCTGCTTCTGCGCAGGGCCTTCCTGATCATCGGGGACGGTGCCCGAGGGCGGAGCGGGCGCCGGCGGCTGGTGCCGGGTGCCCTCGTCCGCGCTGGTCACAGGCAGCCGCCGCAATGCCTCCTCGTACGGGAGCCCGGCCAGGTTCTCGACTTCCGTCCAGGGAATCGGGCTCGTGAGCGGCAGTACTCGGGAGTCGGGCATGGCCAGGAGGTCAGCCGGGGTGTATCGCCCGTCGAGGCTGGTGGACACCAGCTCGTTCGGTGCGACGATCTGCGCGCCTAGGACGATGGGTGCCTGCCCTGCCATCTCGCCTGGCTCGACGGACCGTAGGAGGAGCAGGGCGTCCTTGACGTGCCCGTCACGGAAGGCGAGCGTCGTAAGGACGGCCAGGCCGGCGTCGGTGGGGTGGCCGTCGTGGTGAGGCAGCCCGTCGAGCTGCTGCTGTGTCAGACGGGTGTCGGGTCCGGTCTGTTCCGGAGGGTCGGCGGTGCTGCTGTTTCGCGACGTGGCGGCCGTCCGGGGCTCGCTCACGGCGGAGGGTTCCGAGGGCTCACTCGTCGTTGTGCCGTCCTGTGGGACGACGCCTGCGTCAGTGGCGTGGCCGGGTCGCGCTGCGGTCGTGTCTGACACCTGGGCAGGTCGTTCCGCCTGCTCCGGGGACCCCGTCACGTGCTCGACCGTTGTGCTCTCGTCCGTCTGCGGTTCCCGTTCCTGGTCCCGTCGGTGCTGCTCGTTCTCCGCTTTCTCCTCTGTCACCCGGTGCGTGAGTGTGAGCCGGACGATGTGGTGTTCGGTCTCTTTCCTCAGCCGTTCCAGCAGAATCCCGGCTTCTTCGGGTACAGAGGTATTTTCCAGGATGCGTGAAAGGGCGCCGCTGGCGATGAATGCCTGCCGGTACGCGTCGATGGTCTCCGGCAGCGGCAGCTCGCCTCGACTGCTGGCATCTGCGGCTACTTCGGCGCTTTTCCACCGGTCCCAGAAGGCGCCTCGGACCGTGTAGCGGTCTTCTTCCGCTCCTGTGAGGAGCCGGGAGTCCGCGGGTACGGCGACGACTTCCCCTGGGTGAACACGTGTGCCCGGTGCGGCCCTGTAATAACCGTCGCCCGGATCCCGGTCACCGGTGATCCTGACGGTCTTGTACGACAGCTTCTTGGATTCCAGCCTTCTCCGGTATCCCTTGCGGATGACGTCACCGGTCTTGAGGACAGCTCCGTCATCCGCGTACGGAACGAACCCCTCCGGAATTTCGATACGGCCGGGACCCCGGTACCACGCTTCCTCGTCACCGGACGATTCTGGGGGTACATCGGGCCGGTGCCAGTCGGGAAGTATGTGGACTGCTTGCTGGTAGAGGTGCTGGAGGCGGTCGACGGCTGCCCGCAGTTCCTCATCGCCGTAGTGGCCCGCGACGAGAGGATCGATCGCGTCCCCGGGGCCGTTCAGGTCTGCGGCCCCCCGAGCCCCGGAGGGGTCAGCGGACTCTGGTGCTTTCTCCTCCGCTGCTGCGGCGGGTCCGGTGCCGGGAACAGCCGTGCCGGCTCCTCCATCACGGCCCGGCGTGGCCGCTGGTGTGGCGAAGACTTCTTCCCACAGCCCGTCCTGCGCCGCGGTGGCGGTGACGCGCGAGGCCAGGAGCGTGGCGTACTGCGTCATGGTCCGGAAGTGCGGCAGGGCGACAGGGGCGCGGTAGCGCTCCTCTTCGAGGTTCCGGGCAAGGGTCAGGGCAGCCCGGGCGAGTTCGGTGCTGCGGCTGACGATGTCGTCCTTCGGGTGCACGAAGGGGTCGGCGTTGCTGCCGACCGGGCCTTGTCGCAGTTCCTCCATGGCAATCCACACCGCAGCACCGTCCGGGCGGGCGTCCTGGCCTCTGGTGATCAGCCGTCGCCCGGCGGGGGTGTCCTGCATCCGCCACAGGGCCCCGAAGATCTCTTCGAAGTCCTGGCTGGCCTCCTCCTTGGATGTGTACGGTTCACCGGCGGGAATGGTGATCTCAGGCTGTTCCTGGTCCGGCGACGCGTCGGCCATCCGATGCGGACGGCCCAGACGGCTCAGGTTGTCGATCAGCTTCCGGACATGGACGTCTCGGTGGGTCAGCGCCATGCGCCGGGGCAGGTGCCAGAAGGTTCCGTCCTTGGAGAGGACGAAGTCGTGGCGCTGTAGTGCCGAGCGCACCGAGACATCGCCCGCGTCGTCACTCACGCCTCGAACGAAGGTTCCACGGTAGTCGTGTTCGATCTCCAGGGCCGCGGTGCCGGAAGGCTGCGCCGCCGGCGGCTCCGTCTGGGAAGCTCCGGGTGTGATGTCTGGCCACGCGGCCTTCAGCCGATCCTGGCGTTTGCTCAGCTGAACGCGCACGGCGAAGACCGACTCCGGGCGACCGGCGGTGACGCGGCAGGCCGCGGCGTGCTCGTAACAGGTCCGCACCAGCCGGGTGAGGACACCGGCATCGCCGCGGTCCCGGTAGCTGTTCTCCCCGAGGCTGAGCACGAGCGCGTACGCAGTGTGAGCTGCTTTCGTCGCGCGCCGGGTGACCTCGTCGAGACTGCCGTCGTCCGTCTGCGCCCAGTCGGCCGCGTAGAGGGCCTCGCGTATTTCTTCCTGTGCGCTGAGCTGGTGGGCCTGCGGGGCGTCCAGCGACGTGTCTGTTTTCTCTCGCCGCACGAGGTACGTGGCGGTGGGCGTGGCCGTCCAGGCGTCCCAGGCGTCTGATACCGCGTCCGCGCCGTCCGTGTAGGACCGTTCGTTGTCGTACGGCTGTGCTTGCTCGGCAGCGAGTTGGAAGGACGCGAGGCTCTGGTGGTGCTGGTAGGAACGCTGCGCGACATCACGCAGGACGCTGCGGCTCGCCGGTTCGTCGGCTTCCGCCACCGCCGCCAGCGCGAAGGAGACCACGTTCATCCAGTCCGGCAGCGCGGTGCCGACTGCCCGGTCGCTGGTCTGGCGGATCTCCCACATGGCGCCGCGCAGCCGGTCGCTGAATTCCCCGCCGGCACTGCTGTACACCTGGGGCCAGCGGTCGTACGTCTCGAAGATGATCTGGCGCGCGAAGTTCAGGTGCGAGCTGTCGGTGTACGGGGCAGGACGTTCTTTCAGGGGGTCGTTCCGGGCGATCACGGCCAACGAACCGGTGTCGAGCGCGGATGCGTCGAGGAGCACGTCGAAGAGGTCTTGCCCCGTCGCGTGCAGGCGTCCGAGGTGCCGCTCGGCACGCTGGACGAGAGCGTGGGCCTTCTGAGCAAGGTCGCCGTCGGTGCCGTCGGCGAGACGGGAAGCGGCCAGGGCCAGACGGTCGTAGAGCGGGAATATCTCGGCAGGAGAGACCTGCGGCGCGGCTGCGAGGGCATCGCCGGCTTCAGACACGTCCTTGACAAGGCTCGCGACGCCTTTCCCCTTGACGGTGTCCGTCTGCTGATGTGCCGCTTCCAGGAGCTGCACGACCGTTTCCCGCACGAGTTCACGGCCGGCGACGAGTTCACCGGGGTCGGTATACAGGCCGAGCAGCACCGCAAGGTTCTGCGCCGCAACACGGCTGGTGCCAGGTGTGTCCTGAACGACCTGCTTCGAGCTCATCTCCGGTCCTGCGGACGTATGCAGTGGCGTGTCCGACTCCTCCAGGACCGTTGGAGACGGAGTTTCCTCGTCCTCGGCGGAGGTTTCGATGCCCGCACCGGGCTGCTGCGCTGTTTGCGTCTCGGCCGAAACAGCGGCATGGCCCTGTGCGTCGGTGACAAGAAGAGCTTGAATCTCAGCCAGCTCCCGGTCACGGATGGCGCCCAGAGCATCGAGGGACAGCCTGCCCTCGATACGGTCCATCAGGTCAGACGGCGTCAAGGCTTCCAACTCGGCGGCGGTGAACGCGTCCTGTTCCAGCAAGGACAGCTGATCGAACCCCAGCACCGCCTGGGCCTGGGGACTGCCGAGGCTGTGCCAGCCGACATAGAGAGGGATGCCCCGGATATGCCCATACAGGACACGCGCGTCGGCGTCGAGGTTCTGTTTCTCCGGCGGAAGTTCGGCCAACTTGCGGAAGCCGTCCAGCAGTTCTCCTCGTATGAGGGCACCGACGGCTTCGCGATCGGTGTACGAGCTGCGGCCCTTGCCCATGTGGAAGGCGGCGCCCTGGTCGGCGAGGTACTCCATGGCGCTCTCCAGCGCCCGCACCTCGTGCATGCGTGCTGCGGTCGGGGTGTCCTGGGCGCGCTGCTCGGCAAGAAAGTCCAGGGTGGCCGCCAGGCGCTGCGCGTACCGGGCGGCGAGGTGCGCCAGTTGGAGCAGGAGTGCCCGGTCCGACTCGGAGGCGTACGAACCCTCTTCGGCCAGATGGGAGTCCGCGCGGCGAGCGGCCTGCGCCAGGCCCTCGAACTGTTCGACGACCATGCGCCCGCCCGTGGGACCCGCGGTACTGAATGCCAAGCGGCTGCGGTGATGCCACGACGCGACGTAGCCAGCGGGGTTGGTGACTCCGGACTCTTCACCCGCCAGTTCTTCCTGGGCGTCGACCACCATCGGCAGGGCCGTCTGGGTGGCGGCCCACCTCTCGTAGGCGCTCTCTACTCGGTGCCGCTCGTCAGTGGCCTCCTGCTGGCTCCCGAAGTGCGGCACCACCTCCGTCCAGCCGCCACCGGCCATCGCCGCCATGTCGTGGGCGATGAGCTGCGCCAGTACGGGATCTTCTTCGCCCGGCAGGGTTTCCGGTCCGTCGGCGCCGCCTTGCTCCACGACGGGTTCCGCACTGGGCGAGATGTCGAAGCGCAGGCCGTTGGGGGCAATCAGCGTGAGACCGCCGTCGGTCTCCTCCACCGCGACGTTGTCGGCGATGAGTTGAGCGATGCCTGCCGCCAGGTCCGCTCCGCTCGCGGGTTCGGTCCTCATGCCGTCCGGGCCCGTCACTGTGTACTCGCCGAACAGTGACAGGCCCGGAACGAACTCCAGCGCCTCGGTATCAGTACTGACCGGCTCCTGGGTTCTGGCCCATTGAAGGAACGTGGCGCTCTGCGGGTCCTCCGTGGTGGCCCGGTAGCGGGCGAAATGGTCGCGGACAGCCGCGTGCATCTCCGAGGTACGGCTCACTGCCTGATGACCGCGCTGCTCGCGGTCCCACTGATCGCCGACCGCGCGGGCCGCCTCGGCAAGGGCCTGCCCGGTTTCCCACTTCACGAATGTCCTGAAGCCCAGGAGCCGGCTGTGCCGGCTCTGAAGGCTTTCGGAGAGCACCTGCTGCGCCGCACGGGCGAGGGCCTGTTCCTGGATGCTGCCGTCATCGAGACGGGAGCCGAACGCCTCGGCCCATGAGCGGTACGTGTCCAGGGTGCTCTGTTCGGCGCTCCAGTAGTCGGCCCGGTCAGCGTACGGCTCCGCGATCCGGCGGTGAGGACCCGCCCCGACCGTGGCCGGACTGCCGGCCGCCGGCTGCGGCTCCTGTCCCGGACGGGTCTGCGCGGGCATCGGCTCAGCGCTCGGCGCACTGTCTTCCGCCGCGCCGGGGTGATCCGGCCCGGCGGGCACGTGGTCGGCCGCATCCGTGAGATAGGCCCTGATGCCGTGGATGAGTTCCCGGGTCGCTTCCTGGGCCTTGTCGCGAAGGTCGTCATCGGACACGGTGGCCAGTACGTTGAGGTAGGCGGTCGCCGCGTCCAGCAGTGCCTGGCTCTGCGGAAGTCCGTAAAAGCCTGGCGTGTCTCCTTCCTGGGCTGTTTGCCGCCGCTGTCTGATCTCCTGGATGAGTGCGTCGCCGGCCGCTTCGACGAGGCGGCGCTGGGCGTCCTCGGCGGAGCCGCCGGGCCGGTCCGGCACCAGACGCCACGTGGCGATGATCGATGTGCCGCTCCAGTCATGGAACGCCTGGAGGAGTTCGTCGGCTTCGGCAGCCCCGTTGTCCTGCTGCCGGGAGCCTGCGGAGCTGTCGTCCGCGGGCTCTTCTCCTGGCCTGCTGCCGGCCTGGACAGCGATCTCCGCTTCGAGCTGGGCCAGGTCCGCGCGCGCCCTGCGCAGTTTGTCGGCCTTGGTGAAGGGCTGGCCCACGAGTCTCTGAGCGCGGTCGATCTCCTGTTTGAGCTCGTCGACGACGGCGAGCAGCGTTGTGTGCAGACCGTCGAGTTTCTCGGCCTGGTTCTCCATCCGGGTGACCAGTCCGAGGGGCGGCTTGCCGTCGCTGAGAACGGCGTTGACGTCGGACACCGTGAACGTGCTCTGGGGAATGTCCCCCAGACCGCGGATGGTGACGTGGAGGTAGTCGTGGAAGGCGTTGATCCGGGCGTGGAACTCCTGGCCGCCGAGCGTCGCCACGTGCTCCCACGCGCTGGTGTCAGCGCCCTGCATCTGCCGCTGCATCAGAGCCAGTCGGGTACGAAGAGCGACGGCGGCGTTCTGCCGCTTCGTGACGGTCTTCCCGTTGGGCAGTTCCATCCGGAAGGAGTCGCCCTTGGTCTCCGTGCGGGCCTGTACCGCCCGCCCGACGAGGTCGGCGTTCTCCTGGGCCTTCGCCAGGGTCTCGTCCCCGGTCTCGACGACGTTGCGCAGGTGCTGGTGCGTCCGCTTCCAGTTCGTGAAAGCCGCATCCAGCTGACGGACTTCCTCCTCGGCCTGCATCTTCTTCAGCAGCAGAGGGTTGCCCGTGGCGATGGCCTTGATCTCACCGAATTCGAGATAGTCCTTGCCCAGGTCGCCGTCCAGGGCCTGGTCCTGTTCCTCCAGGTCCCGGCCGGTGCGGACCTGGTCGATGAACCGGGCCTTCCTCTCCACCGTCTGCCACATGAAAGAGTCGAAGGACCCCTCCTTCACCCAGCGGAGAATCTGGACCGGAACGTTCTGTCCGAAGTGCTGGTTGAACTGGCGGACGATCCGGCCCTCGCGCTGGGTGACGTCGCTGGGGCGCCAGGGGCAGTCCAGATGGTGCAGCGCGATGGCCCTGTCCTGGATGTTGACGCCGACGCCCATGGTGTCGGTGGATCCGATGACGACTGCGACCTGGCCCCGGCGGCAGGCGGCCCACAGCGCCTCCTTCTCCTCGGCGTTCCTGGCCTCCTGGGCGAAGCGGATCTGGTCTGCGGGGATGCCCCGCTCGACGAGCAGGTCCTTCAGGTAGTCGTAGGCGATGAACTTCCCGGCTTTGCGATTCTCGTCGGACGGGGTGCCGCGGTCCGCGAAGACCATCTGGAGCGCCCCCGGAAGCGCGCTGGGGACACCTTCACGATCGGTGTACGCACGGTCCTTGTACGCCTGGTGGATCTGGAAGATCCTGTCGGCGGCGGCGTCGATCTTCCCCGGGCCGTCGGGTGTCCGGCCGACCATCCGTAGATCCATGGCGGCGAGCCGACCGTCGTTGGAGATCTTCAGCAGGTTGTCCAGCGCCGCATCGATCTCACCGCCCCGCACGACTTCCGCACGGTCGGCGATTTCTTCCATGTACTCACGGTCGGCGTGGGTCGCGTCAACGACCTCGGTCGTGCTGATGCGTTTCGGGACAGGCAGCTGTATCTCGGCCGACGTCTTGACATCGGCCATCGCTTTCCACAGCATGTGAAACGAACGCGCATTGCGGAAAGCTCCTATCCTCTCCTTCATCCGAGGAATTCCCTCCGGAGATATCTCCGGGGAAATACGGTCCATGAGGTACTGGGCCTGGAAGGAGGAAAACGCTTCTATCTCAGCGGCTACGAGGAGATCCCTGCGGAAGTAGTCGAACATGACGAATGATTGCGGCATGGCGTTCGGGAATGGGGTTCCCGTGGACCCCAGAGCCACCTTGGGACCATAGGCTTTTTCCATGGTCCGTATCTTGACTTTCAGGTCTTTCGCCTGGGCCGATACGGCCAGCGCGAGTTCGCTGTTGTTGGCGCCGACCTCGCCGTTGGCGAAGTCCTGCACCTCGTCGACAGCGATGAAATCGATACCGGTCTGTTCCCAGCTGATCCCGGTCGCGGTCTGCTTCACCAGGTTTTTCTCAGCCCGCTGGGTATGGCGCTTGAGGTCACCCTGAAGTTTCTTCACGGTGTCCCTGGAGGGAGAAGCGCCGCTCACTCCGCTGATCGCGGCAACCGTGCCCAGGGCTTCCGCGACAAGCGGGTCCCCACCGGGGTTGTTCCCCGGCGGCAGGACTTCCTCCTTGCCGGTCAGCACCTGGTGGATCCGTGCGCGGTATTCGGCCGTCTGGTCGGCGACGAACTGCTCCTGCCCCCGTCCTGACATCGGTATCCGCTTGAACAGGGACTGCGGCAGGATGACCGCGTCCCAGTCGCCGTTGGCGATCTGGGCGACGTAGGCGGCTGCGGTCTCCTTCGTGAACTCGCTGCTGTCGATCGCGAGGACCCTGGCGCCCGGGTACGCCTTGAGGAAGTCGTTGCGGAAGTCGTTGACCGTGGCGTTCTTCACCACGACGCACGGCTTGTTGACCATCCGCAGGCGCTTCATCTCCATCAGCGTCATGGCGATGGTCAGCGTCTTGCCGAAGCCGACTTCGTAGTCGAAGAAACTCCCTCCGGGCTCGGACAGAGCCCGGGCCACGCCGGCGCGCTGGTGCGGGCGAGGTGTGATCACGTCCGACAGACCGGGGAAGGTCAGGTGGCTGCCGTCGCCCTCGTACGGGACGTAGGAGTTGTAGAGGCGGTTGTAGTCGGCGAGGCACTCCGCCGACCGCTCGGGATCCTGCCAGAGCCAGTCGGCGAACAGGCGGCTCATCTCGTCCGCCTTGGCGATGGTCTGCTCGGTCTGCTCGGCCGCCCAGCGCTTGGCGTCAACGATGCTCTCTGCCGAGGCGTCCTCACCGAGCTTGGGCGGATGCACGACCAGGGAGGCCCGGCGCAGCAGGCGCTCCGCGAGCTCGACCGCGTTGCGCCGCGCGGTGCCGTAGACCTTGGTCGCCGCGCGGGACTTGCGCACGCTCGGGCGTGTCTGTATCTCCCAGTCCGCTCCCGAGGTACGGATCACCGACAGGTACCTGGTCTGGAGGAGCTGGCGCAGGAACAGTTCGTAGAACTTGGGCTGGACCCAGGTGGCACCGAACTGGATATCCTCAATGTCCCCGGGCTGCTTGTCCGGCGGAAGGACCCGGCGCAGCGCGGCAAGGTTCGCCTGGAAGGGGTGCCGGCTGCGGGACTCGTCCGAAACCATCCGCAGGATCATCTCGACCTGCTCGATCTTCTGGCGGACATTGCCGCTCAGGTACTCCGCCGCGGGGACGAGACGTTGGGAGCCAGGTTCGTTGTAGACGAGTTCGCCCAGGACGTCCCGTGTCTCGTCGAGGGAGTCGATGCCGAGCAGGCGGGAGATCTCGTGGAGGCGGATCTCCCCGTAGGTGTTGAGGCTGATGGCCAGCGCGTCGTGCGGGGTGTCGGCAGAATGCTGTTCGGGCGTGGGGGTGCTGACCGCGCGTGTGAAGATCTGGCTCTTCTTCGCGGTGTCCGCTTCCCTGTCGTAGATTTCCAGCGCGTAGACGCCTGCCGCGTACGGATCGGTACGGAAACAGCCGTGGGCCGACCGGCGGTCACGGCGGGGGTCGCGCCGGTTGAGGAAGCCGTACTGCCCGGCATGCGCGTCGTAGCGTTCGTTGAGCTGCTGGCGCAGCGTCGTGGCCCGTTCGTCGTCGCCCGACGACTCGGCGCTGAGCAGTTCGACGTAGGTGTCACGGAGGCCGAGGAGGGAACGCAGTTCCTCCACGGAGTTCCTGAAGACGGGCCGATCGGTGAGTTCACCACCGACCAGCTGGAGGAACGTTCCGTCGTTCTGGTCCAGGAGAGTGCCCTCGAAGCGGCTCAGTTCCTCGCCGAACATCTCCTCGGCCCCGCGCATCCGCTCGGCACGGCGCTCGACCTCGGCTCGCTGGAGTGCGTCGGGCGAGGCGCTCATGGCCAGACCGGATTCGCGGGCCTGCCGGGTGATCGTCGCCAGAACGTCGCTCAGGGCTTCGGCAAGGGGGGTGCCGGTGTCCGGACGGACGGTGATGTCCTCGCGGCCGTACTGGGTGCTGGTCACGCTGAGCGTGCCGAGCACGCGTTCGGGATGCTTGGCGAAATACCTGTTGACCAGAACCTTGGTCTCCGCGTCGACCTGCACGGGGGCGAGGCCCAGCCACTCCGGGAGGGTGTCGGCGGCCTGGCCGTCGCGTCGCCGCAGGATGAGCAGGTCGCTCACGGCATTGGTGCCGGCCGCTCTGCGGTGGGCACCGGCGGGCAGCCGGACCGCGCCGACCAGGTCCGCCCGGTCGGAGATCTCCAACCGGGAGGTCTTGCCCATCGAGTCCAGGGTGAAGCGGCTGGTCACCACAGCCACGAGGCCACCCGGCCGGACCATCTCCAGTGCCTTGACGATGAAGTGGTTGTGTGTGGGCAACCGGAGCGGGTTGTGGACCGGGTCGGTGAGCGCGACCTCGTCGAACGGGACGTTCCCGATGGCCCCGTCGAAGTAGCCCTCGGGGTAACGCGTATCGACGAAGGACTCCGCCCGGACCTCCGCGTCCGGGTAGAGCGCTGCGGCTATCTCGGCGGTGACCGGGTCGAGTTCGACGCCGGTCATCTGTGCCGTCTCCGGGGCGAAGGCCAGGAAGTTGCCGCTGCCGCAGCCCGGTTCCAGGAGCCGGCCCTCCTCGAACCCGAGGTCTTTCAGCGCCTGCCAGATCGGCTCTACCAGCGCGGCGTCCGTGAAGTGCGCGTTGCGGGTGGTCGCCTCGGCCGCGTACCACTCCTGTTCGGTCAGGAGGCTGCGCAGTTCGCTTCGGAGGCCGGCGAACTCGCGCTTGCGCGGGTCGAAGATCTCCGGAACGGCGCCCCAGGAACTCCAGCGGGCGAGCACCGCCTGTTCGGCGGGTGTCGCCGGCCGCTGTTCGTCCCGGAGGGTGTGAAGGGCGCGCAGTGCCGAGATGTTCGCACGGATGCGGGTGACACGGCCCGACGGGGCGAGGTCGTCCTGGCCGCGCGGTCGGAAGCGGACCGCTTCCGGGGCCTGTGGGGCCGTGGGGCGTTCGCGCGCGACGACCATGTCCAGGCGGATGAGGTAAGGCTCGTCGTCTGCGTCCGTGTCCTGGACCAGGAGGGCATCCGGGCTCTCGTCGGACGGCCGGACGAAGACCGCCTCCAGCGGCTCTTCCTCGCCGTCCTGGACGGAGTCCTCGTCGAGGTGCCAGACGATGTCACCTGGTGCGAAGTCCCCCGTGCTTCGCGGCACATCGCTCACGGAGCGTTCTGGATCGTCCGCCGGGTTGTCCGGCGAATCCGGCGCGGCGGTCCTGACCGGGCGTGTTGTCTGCTCCTGCGTGGGTTCCGGACCGCTGACGGCTTCGCCGACGATGCGCTGCTCGACTGCTGCAAGCGCCTCAATATCGATGTCGGTGTCCTCGACGGGGAGTTCGCCGTTGTCCAGTGCCTCCCACAGGCGGTCGAGCAGTTGCTCTCCCCACTGCTGGTGACGGAGCGTCCGGGGGCCGGCCACCTCGTGGACAGCCTCGTTCTCGTCGATCCGGACCAGCAGGAACTTTCCGCGCTCGGTGGCTGCCGCCTCGGGACCGTCCGGGCCGATGGCGTACAGGCGGTACTGCCAGGGGCCGGCGTCCAGAGGCGTCGAGGCGCGGTAGATGAGCGCTTCGTCTGCCGTTTGTGCGTCGAGTTCGGGGAGTTGACGGGGCGTTCGGTACACGGCTGTCACCACCACTGCGTCAGGACGTCGGGTGTTCGGGGCGAGGTGGTCCGCTACACGTCGCGCCCCCGGGTGCGCAGGTCCTCGACGGAGGTGCCGAACAGGCGCAGGAAGGACGGCGTCATGTAGTCCAGGACCTGTCGCAGTTGCTCGTCGTCGAGGTCGTGGAGCGTGGTGGTGCCGTCGATGAGCGCGTCAGCGGTGGCGCTCAGCCACTCGGTGCGTGCCTCGGTGCGGCGCTTGCGGGCCTGGAACTGCGCGTCGCTCTCCAGTCCCTCGTCCTCGTCGGCGTGGTTGGTACCGGACTCGGGGGTCAGCCGCACGACCTCGGAGAGGACCTCGTGCTCCGCCTGGGCTTTGAGAAGGCCCAGCCGCCCGACACGCTGCTCGTGCGATTCGCCGTCGGGGGCTTCGTCCTTGAGCACGAGCTGGTCCCACAGGTCGCCCACCTGTTGCTCGACCTGCTCGCCGAGGTGGGTGAAGAAGGCGACCGGGTCGGGCAGTGCGGTGTAGCGCTTCGGCAGCCACCGCCTCCAGTAGGTGCGGGCTTCCACGCCGTACCGGTTCATGGCCATCGTTGTCTCCTCAGTCTGATCACTCGTCATCGCAAGGGCGTCCGTCGGGGTCGGGTCCTTCGGCCGCCAGGAGCAGGGCGAGATAGTCCGCGTCGCCGCCCCAGTGGGCGTCGCGGTGCCGTTGCTTGTGCTGGCCGTTGCGGCAGGCGCCGAGCCAGAACCGGCCCATGCGTTCCAGGGCGCGGGCCACGGCGTCCTGCCACAGGTAGGGGGCTGATCCGCCGTCCTCCCCGCTCGCGTACGCCGACTCGTGCGAGGTCCACAGGGCGGTGAGTTCCTCGACGACCGCGCCGTGTTTCCACCAGCACTGGCGCGGCAGCTGATCGGTGGTCAACTCGTAGCGGTCGGCCGCCCAGATCACCCAGGCCACGAACTGCGGCCAGAGCTCTGCGTGTTGCCCGGGGTCGAGTTCGTGCCACCGCACCGGCTCGCCGGCGGGACGCTGTTTCTCTGCATCCGCGTCCCCGCCGCCGGGGCCGCCGTCGGAGAACTGCTCCTCCAGGAGTTTGACGCGCTCGCTGAGCAGCACCTGTTCGGCGTTGATGTTGGTGAGTTCGGCGAAGATGTCCTCGAAACCGCTAGCCATCGCCGCCTCCCGGTTTCCCCAGGGGGACGCGGGCGTCGACCATCTCGTGCGCCCTGCGGGCGGCGTCCTTGATCTCCTGCGCGCGCGGTCCTTCATGTGCGCGAACGAACTTCACGAGGGTGGCGGGGGTCCGGCGATGGAACACCATCCCGCCGCGTTCCGGGATCATCCTGATCGCGGCCGGCTCCACGACGGCCCGGCGGCGGACGGACGTCGACACCGACACCCGGTCCCCGTCGTCGGAGACGGTCGCCACGTCCTCGTCGAATTCGCCCGCGAGCGCGCTGTACGCCTTCAGTTCCTCGGGATCGCTGATCCCGCCCAGGAAGATCTTCACGGTGCCGCTCGCCATCATCTTCCGTACGCCCAGGGCGCCCCAGCGTTCCTCGGCCTGGGCATAGCTCTGGAGGACGGCCATGATGAAGATGTTCTGCGAGCCGCTGACGCTCATCAGGCTCGGTATCTCCGGCAGAGGCGCCACATTCGCGATCTCGTCCATGAAACAGCCGAGCGGAACCGGAAGGCGCCCGTTGGGACTGCGGGCGGCGATCCTCTTGGCCGTGTCGAACATGGCTTTGGCGAAGGCCGCGTTCAACGGGGCCAGCGCTGAGCCTTCTTCTTCCTCACCGATCAGGTACAGCGTTCCGGACTGCCGGAGATACGTTTCGATGTCGAAGACCTCCGCGTCCGCCTCGGGGGCGAAGATCGCGGCGACGTTCTCGTCGTAGAGCGCGATGAAACTCTGCTCCGCGGTTCTCCAGGTGGCGGACCGTTCCTCCACGGCCGCCGCGTGCTGGCCGGCGAGCGCGGCGGCGAGCAGGTGCTTGCCCTTCGCCGCCAGAAGGTCGACAGCCTCGCGGTTGTCCGGGTCCGTCGCCCAGGCGAGCACGTCGAGAACCGGGCGCCCGTGCAGGGCCGCGGCGTGCAGCCAGCAGGTGATGAGGGTTTTCGCGTTGAGCACGAAATAGCCCCCGTTCTTCGTCCCCTCTTCGCTCTTGGTGGTGGCCGCGAGGGTCTCGGCGCGCTTGCGCGCGACCTGGTACTCCTCGCATCCCGCGGTCAGCGGCCAGCGCAGTTGGTTGGGCCAGCCGGACAGCCCCGTAGGGTCCAGGACCCAGACCGGGCCGTGTTCCTCCCGCAGAAGCGCGGTGTCGTAGAGGACGTCCGTCTTGCTGCTGGTGGCGAGGACCGTTCCACGGAATTCGAGGATCTCCGGGAGGATGATCTGCGACGTCTTTCCCTCGCGGGGCGGCGCCACCATGATCACCGACTCCTCGATGACGATCCACAGACGGATCTCCGAGGGGTCGGCGCTGCCGATGTGGACAGCGACATCCCGGATGGTGACCGCCTTGTCGCCTCCGGCGAGCGCGGGGCGCAGGGACCCGGCACGGGACAGGGCCTGCTTCTCGCCCATGGCCTTCTCCAGCTGCGCCCGGGTGGCCATCCCGTCGGCGCCGTCGGCGCCCCGGTGCTTCCACCACCGGTACGTCCTCCATGTCCCCCAGACCGCCGCTGCGAGCACGAGGAGGAAGGTGGGCCAGAACACGAACGGGCCGCCCACACCCGCGCCCGGCGGCCAGGCCGCTGCGGGATCCTGGGGATGGTGCAGGACGGCGACGGTGGTGCGGCCCTCAAAGTCCCAGCCGACGGACGCCGGACGCCCGCGGGCCGGGATGCCGGACAGGAACGCGGTCAGCCACACCAGCACGGTGAGGACGAACCCCGCGGCCAGCGGGACGATCCACAGGACATCGCGGCCCACACGCAGGCGGGCCGCCGTCCTCGGAGCGGCGGCTCTCGGCATCATGTCGCCGCCCCCTTGTGGAGACGTATCATCGGTGCAGCCGCCGCGTCCCGCCGACCCACAGAGACTTCCGCCATCCGGAGGTTGGTGTCCGTCAGGCGGATCTCCAGCGGGGTGCGGATATGTTCGACCAGGTTGATCCGTGAGCCCACCTGCCAGATGGCCCGTCCCGGCGCGCACACGTTGGAGCCGTCCGCGAGGGCCTTGCGCGCCCAGTCGGTCAGGCCCAGGTAGTCGGCGGTGGCCTCGGCCTCGTCCCGATCCATGTGGTATAGGACCCGGGTCGCGGTGAGTTTCAGGATGGCCGCCGCCTCCGGGGCCTCTTCCAGGAGCAGGTCTCCGAGGTGGTGCAGCACCGCCCAGAAGGACAGGCCCAGGCGTCTGCCGTAGCGGACCAGTTCCTCGAACAGGCGTGCCACCGGGCGGTGGGAGAGGACGTGCCAGGCTTCCTCGACGATGAGGGTCCGTTTGATGCGGTCGTCGGGCTTGATCCATCCGAACCGCAGCCAGGGTCCGATGACCGCCATCAGCAGCGGCATGGCCTCGCCCTCGCGCGGTAGTTTCGTCAGGTCGAAGACGATCAGCCGGGCGTCCAGGTCGATCCCCTGGGTCGTCGGGCCGTCGAACATGCCCGCCAGGTCACGGCTGGGGTTGCACAGCGAGTCCAGGGCCAGCGCGGCCGGCTGGCCCCACTCCATCAGTTCCTGCGGGGTGACCGGCTGCTGTCCGAGCAGGGCCGGCCCCGGGGCAGTGAGCGCGTCCAGGACGTCAGAGAGGACCGCCGCACGCTGCTGTCCGCGGGCTGCGGCGGCGGCCGTCCGGTGGGCCTCAGCCAGGGCGAACTTGGTCTGCGAGGTGAGGGCGCCGGCGAGGATCTCCATCATCGACACGAGCACTTTGAACTGGTGCTCGGCGGGGATCCGCTCGTCGAGCGGGTTGATCCGTACGCCGTGGCCGGCTGCGCCCGCACCGTAGACGAGCCGGACCGGTGTGATGCCCACCTGCCGTGCGATGCCGTCCCATTCGCCGGTGCCGTCCTCGCCCTGCGCGTCGAGAACCGCGAAATGGCGGTCGCGGAAGCGCAGTTGGCGCAGGACGTAGGTCTTCTCCAGCGCGGATTTGCCGTAGCCGGATTTGCCGAGGATCAGCGCGTGCCCGCTGGCGAGGCGGATGCGGGCCTGCGGGTTGTAGAGGATGAAGGGGTCGTAGATGTACGCCTTGCCGCTGTACGCCTCCCGGCCGATGATCACGCCGCGGGGGTCCATGCCGGCCCCGCCGATCGCGGGGTAGAGGCCACAGGCATGGCTGGTGGTCGAGCGGACGGCCCGTCGCCGGGTCTGTGTCTGGCGCCGCAGCATCTCCAGCATCAGCGCCGCCCTTCCTTCAGCAGTCCGGCGGTGAAGGGCAGGGTGTTGGCGAAGGCACGGTGGTGCTCGGTGTCGCACCACTCCAGGCGCAGTCCGGCGCGGGTGGCGCCGGCCCGGACGGTGTCGGCGTCACGGCGCAGGGCGTCGGGGGTGGGTGACGTGACGGTGATCCAGGCGGCGAGCCGTACGCCCGCCGCCCCGTCGGCGATGTCACGCATGGTGCCGATCGAGGCGCTCTGGGCTTTCTGTTCCCGCGGGTCCTCGATCCGTCCGGCCTTCCTGTCGGCCTGGCCCAGTTCGTTCGTGGCGTCCGCCATGGCGTCGGTGATCGCCTGGTCCGTGCTGACGAGGTCCATGACCACGGACACCGACAGGATAATGTCCTGGAGGTAGAGCAGGACGGGTGCGAGGAAGTTGATGCCGGCCGGGAGGACGGGAAGTTCCTTGATCCAGGCCGTCTTCGAGTACCAGGCGTCCTCAGTGGTCTCCCAGCTGCGGGAGGCCATGTACTGCTTGTTGCGGGCGTCGAGGACGGCGGGCCAGCAGGTGGCCCGGTCCATGCCGGTGGTGTCGTCGATCCAGTGGCCGGGGTCGTAGGCGTGGTGCAGGTAGGAGGCGAGCCCGGATTCGTCGAGGTTGCGGACGTGGCGCAGTTGTCCGCGTCCCAGGCTCCGGATGAAGCTCTCGATCTCCTGTCCGAGCGTGACCGCGTAGCCCTCGTGGAGGGTGTTGTAGCGGCGGGCCTCGGCGACCAGATCGGGGGTGTAGGGGATGCCCACCACGAGGAGCAGCCGCCTGTCCTCCGCGGTGACCGCGACACGGCGGATCAGGTCGTCGTAGGACTGGTGCAGCCACGCCGGGCTGCTGTCGTCGCGGCGTTCGGCCGCGTCCCGGGCATGGGCGTTGGGGTCGGTGGGGATGACTCTGCTGATCCACTGGAGGCGGCGGATCCTCCCGCCACCGTCGGCGGTGATCTTCAGCAGGTGCTCGTAGGCCCGGATCAGCGCTTCCTTGTCGTCGAGGTCGAGGCTGCCGAAATCGCGCTGTCCCTCGACCTCGACGGCTGCCGTGAACGTCTGCTCGTCCGGCTGGAGGACGATCGCGATCTCGCCGAACGCGGTCCGCGCACTGATCCACTGCATGTTCCGGGGAACGCCGGCCGGGACATCGACCGGCACGCGGCGGCCGTCGGCGTACCGGCCCGCGTGCGGCGTCCGTGACCTGTACAGCAGCGAGCCGTCCCGCAGCAGTTTCCTGTAGGTACGGCTGATCTCGAACCAGCGGACGTAGGTGCGCCCCCTGTACGGCGCCAGAGTGGCCCAGGCGCAGGTGCCCGCGATCAGCAGGAAACCGATGATCTTCAGCAGGATGCCGCCGAGTATCCAGGCGGTGACGAGTCCGCCGACAAGGCCGGCCCCCAGGACCAGCTGTTCATCGGCTTCGAGCCTGCGTCCGAGCAGGCCGCGCGGCCTCGGCCGCGGGTAGGTGAAGGTACGGGCCACAACTGCTCCTGGGCGTGCGTCGGGACAGGTATCAGCGCATTTCGTCGGCCGGTGGGGGCGGTGGCGGGAGATCCGGGGGCTCCCTCGGCGGCCAGGACGTCGGGACGTCCGGATCCGGCGGCTGCGGGCCGGCCGTCGCCTCGCCCGCCGGCGGGGCGTCAGGGGAACTCCGGACGCCCGGCAGGTCTACGCCCGGAGGGTGGCCGCCGCCGTCGGGTGCTTCGCCCGGCGGCGAGGCAGCCGGAGAGCCGTCGGCGTCCATCCCTGCGCTCGCCCCGTCGACGCCGCGTTCGACCGCGGCCCCGGCTTCGTCCTTGGCCTTGTCGACCCCCTTCTTCACCGCCACGGCCGCCGCCCCCACTCCGGTCGCAGCAGCAGCCCCTTCGGCCGCTCCCGACTCGGCCGCTCCACCGCTCAAGGCGTCGCCGTCGGCGGCATCGGCCTCTCCCCCGCCGCCGGACCCACCGCGGCTGCCCCCGTCGCCGCCCATACGTGACTTCAGTTCGCCGTAGGAGTCGCCCACCTGGCTCCCGGCGTTCTTCGCCCGGCCCTTGAGATCGTCGCGAGCGGCGTACATGTCACGCAGTTCGTCACCGAACGCGGGGAGGAACTTCGAGAGCTGGAAGGGCATGTAGGTGGCGAGGAACAGCAGCGCCATCGCGGTGAACACGGTCGCGAAGGACTGCGCCAGGCTCGGCTCGGGGCTGTCGGATGCCAGCATGCCCGTCGCCAGCGCCAGGACGGTGAACGTCACGTACTTCGAGGCGATCACCGCCAGCATCACCCCGCACCAGCGTTTGGTGTGCCCCCACAGATCACGGTCCACCAGGCCGGAATAAACGGTCGGGCCGAACACCAGCCCGCACAGGATCAGGGCGTTGCGGACGACGAGCTCCAGCCACACACCGGCCACCGCGCCCAGCAGCGCCAGGCTGAAGAAGATCACGATCACGGCACCGCCGGGGATCGCCATCAGCCCGAGCATCGCGGTCGTCACCGTCACCACCATGTCGGCGGCATCCCCGGCCACCGGCTTGAACATCGCCTCCGCCGCCTCGTCGAAGAGCCGCACGGTGTAGGCGACCGCCAGCGGCGCGAAGGCCGAGACCATCACCGCCATGAGCAGGAAACCGACCGCCTCCCCGAGGGCCTGCACCGGGTGCACGCCCTGGATCGCTCTCTTGGCCACGCCGATCAGCCACAGGATCACCGTCAGCACCGTGGAGGCGGCGAAACTCATCGTGTACGTCCGCAGGAAGCCGGGATCCTGCCAGTCGACCCGCGTGGTGGACCCGAGAGCCTTCATCATCTGGGTGAAAAGGCTCGTCACGGCGTTGTTGAAGAACTGAGCGATGTACCCCAGCGGGTCGACCCCGAACGCGATGGCCTGGTTCGTCTTCTCGACGACCTTGCAGACCCGGTCCGCGAACGGGATGTTGGCGCATGACCAGTCGGAGAAGTCGTTCGCCCGGGCCTGGGGGGCGAGCATGAGGGTGAGCGTGGCGGTCAGACCCGCCATCCAGACGAGCCGGGTACGCACCCGGTACTGGGTCTCAGCCGACATACGGGGGCGCATTGAACTCCCGATCTGCCGTGCGGAACTCGTCGACGCCGGTGGGGCTGTCGCTGCCCGTGTCCAGAGGAGTCGGGCCGTCGACCGACGTGACCGCGGACAGCTTCCAGTCACGGGACTGCCACTGCAGGGTCAGCGTGTAGGTCGTCCACGACGCGGACACGGGCAGCGGTGCATTGGTGTCCGTGACACCGATCAGGCCGGTCATCCACACATCGACGGTGGCCACCTGGTCGGTGTATGTGGTGACCCGGGTGCCCATCGCCGCACCGCGCGCGACCAGTTGATCCCTGTTGCCGCTCGTGACGCCCAGCGCGGCGAGGACCTGGCGCATCGCGTTGTCGTCGTTGCGCGTCTGGCGCTCCAGAGCTTCACGGGTCATCATCGCGGCGAGCGTCGCGTGCCGGGCCGTTGTGTCGGTGAAGTACACGGCGGCGGACCGGGCCACCTGGTAGTTCACCGCGGCCTGGACGGCGCCCGCCTGATTGCGGACATAGCCGACCGGGACACCGTCGACCAGTTTCTTCACGGTGCTCCCGGCGTCCCCGCCCGCAGTGACCCTCTCCTGCGGTGCGGTCCGTTCCCGGCCGCCTGACGAGCCGTTCCCCCCGGAGCGTCCGTTTCCGGAGATGCCCAGGACCAGCGCGAGGAAGACCAGCACGAGGAAGACCACACCGGTGACGGCCATCCCCCGCCACCAGGGCCTGCCGCGCTGAGGTTCGGCCGGCGTCTCACCGACCAGCACTCGGGTGCCCTTACTGCGGGGCTCCGGGCGGGCCATCAGATGCCCATCCCGTACACGATCGTGAAAATCGTCCCGATCGAGGCGACGATGAACACACCGACGATGCTGCCCGCGAGTTCTTTCTTGCCCTTGCTCACCTGGGCGTAGTCCTGCTGCCCCTCGCCGATCTTCATGTTCACGGCGCCGAGGAGCGCGCGCCCCAGCAGGACCAGGACGACGCCCGCCATGAGGATCTGGATCACCGTCCGTCCGGTCGCTCCCAGTTTCCCGAACGGGCCCCAGTCCGGAGACAAGCCGTTGACGAGAGAGCCGATGTCACCACTCGCCGCAAGTAGCACAAAGTGTTGCGCAACAGGCATCCCCGACCCCCTCCCGCTCTCGACATGAAGCTCAATCCGGACCTGAGCCATAATGTCGAAAGGTACATACACGTAAACTTGACAACAAGCGTTTATGTTTTGACAGACACGGAAGCACCCACCCTCCGACACCACACGCAGGTCCCGTAGCGGGGAACGAGTGACCCGGCGGGTGAAAGTCGAGGGGTCGAGCCAGCCCGCCCGCACTTCACATATCCACAGTTCAAATAGCCTGTAGAGCATTCAGTCGACCGCCGCCGGCGAGGCGGGAGCACCTCCGGACACCACCGTTCGGGCGACACCCGACGGGCACTTCCGACGCGCCGCGAGGGATCCGGAGCCCCGACGGAACACCGAGAACCACTGGCTCTTCCGCCGGACATGAGGTTCACTGACCTTTAGTCATTAACATATGTTTATGATTGTGGGGCGGGGATGAAAGGGCTCGGCAAGGCCGCCGTCGGCGTCACGGCTGCCGGTGTCTCAGTGCTCTCGCTCTGCGTCCTCATGATCGGCGGGGCCACCGTCCAGGCCAACGTCAACACCTGCCAGAACGGCCTTCAGCCGGTCGGGAACGGGGAGAGCGGGGCCGGTCCGGAGGGGAAGAAACCCCTGTTCGACGGCATACAAGAAACCGAACGCCCGCAGGTGACGGTTCCTCTGCGCCCGGAGGGCGAGCAGAACAATGCCACCTGGACGACCCGTCAGGTACGCAACGCCGCCACCATCACTGACGTCGCCCGCACCAGGAACCTGGCGCCGCGCGCCGCGGTAATCGCCGTGGCCGTCGCCATGCAGGAGAGCACCCTCGACAACCTGCGGCACGGCGACGCCGACAGCGTGGGCCTCTTCCAGCAGAGACCCTCACAGGGCTGGGGCACGGTCAGAGAACTCACCGACCCCGTCCACGCGGCCGGCACGTTCTACGACCGGCTCGTCAAGGTCGGCAACTGGCAGCAGAAGTCCCTCACCAAAGTCGCCGCCACGGTCCAGCGCCCCGCCGAGCAGCATCGCGACGAGTACGCCAAGTGGGAGTCCGCAGCCGGTACGCTCGTCGCCAAGACCTGGGGAACCCACGCCGTCACCTCGATCGGTGCAGGCTGCGACGACCCCGCCGCGTCCGGCGGCGAAGACCCCAGGGCCACCTTTAAATCCAAGAACCCGCGCACCGCCGCCCAGGCCATCGCGAGCGCCCGCAACGAAGTCGGCGAAACCGGCTGGTACCACCTCTGTGACAACTTCGTGGCCCAGGCGTACGGCTGGGGCTCCTCCGGGTCGGCCACAGCCAATGTGCACTGGAACCGGCTCGTGGACGCCGGCCTCGCGCACCCTGGCGACATGTCACCGCCCGCAGGGGCACTGCTGTTCTACGACACGGGCAGCGACGCGGGACACGTCGCCCTCTACCTGGGCCGCGACCAGGTGGCCAGCAACGACATCAAGGACGACTACCGCCGCCAGGGCAAGATCGCCATCGTCTCACGCAAAGAACTCACCGACGGCACCTGGCGCCTGCGCTATCGCGGTTGGGCCGAGCCGAGTTTCCCGAGCGCCGGCGGCATCAGCACCCTCCCTCTCCTCCCGGACAAGAAGGTGAACCAGCAGTGAGTGAAGGCACGTCTCCGGACACGGTGCAGGTCCGGATCACACCCGACGGGATCTGCTTCATCGGCGAGGAGTATTTCGCTCCGCCGCCCGGCGCGTCACTCAACGAAGCGGTCCTGGCGCACCTCCACCTGGAGGCCGCCGCGCTGGAAACACCGGTCCACGCCGTCATCCACGACGAGCAGGCCCAGTACACAACCTCCGTCCAAGTCAACACCGACGGCACCAGCCACCCGGCTCCCCACTCACCGGGCCCACCGCGAGCCGCCCCCACGGCACCTCCGCAGCACTTCGTGGACCCCGTACCACCCGCGCGACCGTACGAACCGCTCCCCGAGCCCTACCGCACCCGGCTGATGGCCATCTGCACAACCGCCAACAAGAACCTCTTCACCCAGGCCGCCCTCGACGCCGACAAGCTGCTCGCCGAACTGTCCTCGGAATTCGACCCCAGCCACCTCTACACCCTGGCCACCGGCCTCGTACGCGGCGACATCGCATGGCTCGACCACGACGTCCGACGCTGCCTTCAGATCTGGATCTTCATGGCCCGAGCATGGCACCTCCACCTCGGCCCCAGGCACAGCACCACCGTTCGCGCCGTCGGCAACGCACTGGGCTGCTGGATACAGCTTCCACCCGCCGAAGCGGAGGAATCCGCCCCATACATGATCGCGTTCCTCGGGGAGATCTCGTTCCCCGAGCGTGAATCAGCAGTACGGGCAATCAGCCGACGAGCACAGGCCATCATGCTGGCCAACTAGCCGACAAAAACGGATACTTGACTCATGAACCCCATTCGTCTCGGCCGCACCGTCCTCTTCCTCCTGCCATACCTCCTCATCACCTCCGGACTCCTCGCCGCGTCAAAGATCTCCAGCGCCCCGGGCGGCACGAACGCCGCGTTCGAAGCCCTCGGGATCGCCGCTATCGGAGTGCTCTGGGTATGGCGGCGTGGTCGGCGCAACAGCTACTGACGGCCCGTCAGGGTATGGCGACGTTGTCTAGTGGATAACGTCACCACTACCCACGGGCTGCCGGTGGGCCCACGGGAGCTACTGGTTGAGGCTGGCGGAGGCGGGCTGGCACCCGTTGGCGGCTACGCACGCGAACAGCCACGACCAGCCAGCTCACACCGTAGAGGATCAGGAGGAACGCCGGGAGCACCTCCAACCTCGGCCATGTTGGCCACATCAGCCACTCCGGCATCGACGGCAGTGCCGGGCGTCTGTGCGGGTCGCCTGCGGGCGCCGTGCGCTGGAGCACGCCGCCGACCGCGAGGCTGATAGAGGTCAGAATGCCCGCGATGACGGTGGCAATCGCAGCACGCAGCAGGATCAGGGCGCGCGAGCAATGCCGCGCAACCGTGCCAGGATGCTTGTCCATCAGGACGGCTGCCTCGGCCCGGGTGTAGCCCAGGGCATGGGTAGCCCACACCGCGGTGCGCTGCGGGTTCGACAGGCCCTGAGCCGCCCGGTATACCGCGTCCCGGTTGTCAACCAGCGCGCTGAAGTCAGCGACATCCGGGGCCAGTCGGCACAGCGGATCAGCATCTCGCTTCTCGTCCAGGCGGCGGTGCTCCCCAAGGCGCGTAGCCAGGTGCACGACCTCAGTGCGGATCAACTTGTGCAGGTAGGCGCGCGGCTGCCGCACAGCGCCCGGGTTCCGCAGTGCCGTGGCGAAAGCGCTGCTGACGATGTCGTCGGCATCCGCCACCGAATTCGGCACACCAGCGGCACCGAGAAGTGTGCCAGCCTTACGCGTCAACTCGCCCTGGTACTGCGCAAACACGTGCGCCAGCGAATCGGCGGTCACCGCCTCCGGCTGAGTCACCGCGTTCTGCCCTTCTCGCGCTTTGCTCGCTTCTCCTCGCCGGACGGCGCGCCCGCCAGGGACTCGCTGTCACGCTCGGCGCGGATGATTTCGGCCTTGCCTCGCGCCCGGATCCGGTACGCCACGCTGTCCAAGAGCTTGCTCAAACTCGGGACCAGCAGTAGGAGTACCAACGCCACGATGCCAGCGACCTCCACGGCCCACCTCCCTTTCACTGTGCGGCCGTTGAGGGCTCAGGTACACGAGCGGCGACCGTTCATGCTGAAGGGCCACGAGGGCAGCGTTCTGATGACATCGGCCCCAAGATTCCTTTCGGAGTGGCCGGTGCCGCCTGTGCTGGGACGGACCCCAGCGAGGCTGGGGCCGTCCCAGCACCCAATGCGGCGGGTGATGCGCTCCTCCAAGACAGCAAGATCGTGAGCATGCTCAGGATGAGCGTCATCGATTCTAAGAATGTGCCAGCGCCCCAGTCCACGGCCTTGAGCCCGCGCCCGCCTGTGGCGTACGCAATGAGCGAGAGAAGAACCACGACCACTACGAGCCTGACGTACCTCGGCACCCATCAGGTCCCGGCCGCCGCAATCGCTGGTCTCACGGCCTTCAGGGCAGCATCCCTGTTCTCCCGCCGGGAGATCGGTTCCTGACACTCCTGGACAGGCCCCCGGGTATGCCAGGGGCTCACTCGCAACTTGGGAGTCGATCGTGTAAGGCGCGGAGGAGGGCCTGACTGCTGCTTGGGTCCGTGCCCCCTCGTGGGCCCCTTGCGCCTGTCGGCGGGGATGATCGGATCGATGTACTCGCCGCCTGCGCGACGCCGCAGCGTAGTGGGCGGCATGTCAAAAGTGATGGTCGATGACCTGCCACAACTCGCATCACGAGTCCCAAAGGCGTCCAGTCGCGCGTTACTCCTGCGGGGTTGCCGTCTTCCAGCCGTCGATCACGAAGGGTACGCTCCGCCTACCTCATGGGTACGGCTGTACGAGACGGCCCGCTTCCCCACACGTCGGATGTGAGGGGAAGCGGGCCTGTTCTTGTTCCTGGCGAGTGGAATCAGGCGTCGACCCCTGAGACGTAGCGCGTGAACGCGGCAAAGCTGGTCGGGGCAAAAGTCAGCGACGTCCCGCCAGAGACCTTGGAGTCCCGGACATGGACGGCGGGGGCAGCGGTCTCGGCGACCTCCACACACTGCGCTTGGTCCCCACCGCTGTAGGACGACTTGCGCCAGATCATGCCGGCCTCGTCGGCGGTGTGAGCGTAAGCGGTCATCAGAACCTTTCCTCAAGATGGCTGTTGATGAGATCCCGCGACTGATCCGCGGGAAGTGCGAGGTCAGCGATGGCGTCGAACATGACCGACAGGGCGTTCACTCGGATTGAGTCGTCCAACAGGCTGCCGCCGAGGGAGTCGTCGATGGAAACGGTCGTGGGCCATGGGTGGCGGAAGCTCATGATGGTCATGGCCTGGTTGTTCGCTGCCGTGTAGGCAGGAACGTCCGACGGGACGATCTGGATGGTGATGTTCGGCCGTTGCGTGTCCTCAGCCAGTTTGCGCAACTGATCTTTCATCACGGTTGGGTTGTTCGGGAAGCGGTGCAGGAGAGCCGCCTCGGAGATCAGCGCGTGCAGTTGGACCGGAGCTCCGGGGCGGTAGAGGACTTCCTGCCGAGCCATGCGGACGGCGCTCAGCATGCCTGACAGTTCTCGGTTGTCCGGGTGGAGTGGGTTGTTGAAGATCTCCCGGACGTATCCCGGCGCTTGGAGCAGGCCAGGAATGATCGCGGGGTGCTGTACCTGAATCTTCGTCGACCTCGACTCCAGGACGATGAAGTCGAGGAGTGCGTCTGAGATGCGACCCATGTAGGAAGCCCACCAGCCAGATCGCGGTGGCTCGTTGGAGGCTGCGGACATCTCATGGACCGCTTCCTCGTCCTCGATGCCGTAA
The DNA here is from genome assembly GCF_048159485.1 of Streptomyces sp. 4F14. Classification (NCBI taxonomy): domain Bacteria; kingdom Bacillati; phylum Actinomycetota; class Actinomycetes; order Kitasatosporales; family Streptomycetaceae; genus Streptomyces; species Streptomyces sp. 4F14. Next base: position 382,881 of record NZ_JBLRVY010000007.1, on the reverse strand, counting down.
GCCTTCAGCATCTTGCGGATGTCCTCGGCGGAGACCCGATAGGTGCCTCGCTCGATACGGCCCTGCCGCGTGGAGTCCCAGCCGATTCGCTTGGCGGCCACGCCCGGCTCCAGACCGGCCCGTTCGCGGTAGTCGCGCAGCAAGCTGCCCACAAGGCGCCGCATCAGAGGCGGAGGGAGCTTCTTCTGAGTCATGGGGAGCATTGTGTCATCCACAGGGAGAGGTCGACGATCGGGCATACGTTCAATCCTTTCGAGAGAACAGTGCTCGATATTGCGCACTGAGGTTCGTTAGGAGCATGCTAGGGGCTATCGGGCGACATGCTGTGAGCTTGCGAGCACAACGGTGACTGATCGCTCGTTGAGTTGCCGTCCCCTGCCGTCCTGAGGGCGCGTAGCCCTTGCGGCGTGACGTGCTCCCCCGACTAAGCCGAGGCCCGCATTGCGTCACATCGCCACCCCATACGCCGGAAACCGGGTAGCCCGAGAGCAAGGGAGCGTTTTCGAGCGAGCGCTAACAACTGCTCCTGATTGCTTCGAAGTTCTTCCTGTTCGGCGCTTGGCTGCTGCCCACCAAGGTTTACGGAGCTCGGTCTCCGCGCAGATCAGGGAACTCGGGCATGTGCCGCAGGTGTGCCTGTACATGCCGACGGTGTGTGCGCGGAACCCGGAGCGGTTGGAGGAGGCTCGCCTCTTCGTCGAGGAGCGGGACTGGCGGCTCGGACGGGTGTTCGCGGACGACTACGGCTGGAGCACCTGTGCGGCCCGCCCGGCGTGGGGTGCGGTGCGGCGGGAGATCGGTTCCGGTCGTGCTGACGGCGTCGTGGTACCGACGCTCTCCGTGATCAGTTCCCACCTTGGTGAGGTCGCGGAGCAACTGGGCTGGTTCGAGGCGCATTCAGCGTTCATCGCGGTGACCGAGGCGGGTGGGGTGGTGTCGCCGGGCGAGTACCTCACTGAGCAGGACCTGCTTTCTCTGAGACGTCTCCAGTACCGGGCGACGCCGTCGCCCAGGGACGCGGCGGAGTGGTTGGACGCATGTCAGGGCCTGGCCAGCGTGGAGTGGGCTCGGTATCCGCTAGCCGGGGTCCTGGCTGTCCTAGAGCTGGCGAGCAGGGCCGGGGAGCGGGGTGAGCGAGGACCGGTCGCGCCGGTTGTATCGGTGGATACCGACGGGGCTTTGACCGTATCGATGTCGGGCTCCCGGCTCGGAACTCCCCCGCCCAGGGAGGCGTGTGTCCCGGAAGCCGCAGCCGTGTGGCTGCGGGAGTTGGGCGGCGAGATCGTCTGCCACCCGCAGCCCGACGGAGCGGGTGACACGGTCTCGGTCCGCCTTCCCCGCCTCCCCGCCGACCACCCGTCCCTCGCTGTCACGTCCGTATCCGTCTCCGCCGAGGAAGCCTGATCATGTTCACCCACACGTCTTCCCGTCCGGCCGCCCACGCCCGTCGGCGGCCCGAGCCGGACCGGTTCGTGCTCGGCCGTTTCCGTGCGGCGGTGCTGCTGGCGCAGTCAACGGCCGTGCTGATGCCGGGAGTTGCTTTCGCCGGCGGGTGGCTGGCGTCGCCGTCGGCTGCGGGGCTGGCCGGTGCGGCGGGCGGGCTGGTGGCCGCCGTCGTGGCCGGGGAGTGGCTGGCGCGTGCGGGGGCCGGTGCGGTCAGGGGCCGGTGGGAGAAGGCGCATGAGGTGGAGGGGGAGCGGGTGGTGGCTGCCGCGCAGGCTGTGGAGAAGGCGGTGCGGTGGTCGGCGGAGGAGCTGCTGCGGGGGGTGCGTCCGCCGGTTCCCGAGGAGACGGTGCCGGTGGCGGCGGAGGGTGCGCTGGCGGAGGTGCTGGAGGTGCTGGCGGACTTGAAGTTGCAGTGCGTCGTGGCGCTGCTCGATGTGGAGGAGTCGTCGCGGTCCTCGGTGGTCGTGGAACTCCTGCGGGGGCTTCCGCAGCGCCAGCACCCGTTGATGGACCGGATGCTGCGGGCTTTGAGCGATCTGGAGAAGGAGACGGACGACCCGGAACTCCTGGACCGCATCTACCGGATCGACCACCTGGCGACGCGGCTGCGGCGGCGGGTGGAGAGCAGCGCGATCCTGGGCGGTGCATCGTTGCGGCGGGCGACCGAGGCGGTGCGGGTGGCGACCGTTCTGCACGGTGCGGTCTGCGAGGTGGAGCACTACCGGCGGGTTTCGGTGGAGGCGGGCGAGGCCGGGATCGGGTTCGCGCTGCCCAAGCAGGCCGGGCCGGATGTGATGCACCTGCTGGCGGAGCTGATCGAGAACGGCCTGGAGTGCTCGGACCCGGCGACGCGGGTGCGAGTGTCGGTGATGGAGGCGGCGGGCGGGCTGACGATCCGGGTGACGGACCAGGGCCTGCCGATGCCGTCGGCGCGGCGGGCCCAGTTGAACCGGCTGCTGGCCTTCCCGTACGAGGCGGATCTGGCACGGTTGGTGCGGGACGGCCGGTTCGGGCTCGTGACGGTGGCGACGATCGCCCGGCAGCATCATCTGACGGTCCGGCTGGTGGAGAACACCGGCGGCGGGACCATGGCGCTGGTGGGTGTTCCCGCGCACCTGCTCCTGCGGGTCGCCCCTCTCACCTCCCCGAACGTTCCGGCCCCCGCCCCTGTCCAGGCCCCGGCCGTACCCAGGGCGGTGTCCGGTCCGGGACCGCGCAGGAGCCCGGGGACCGCGCAACAGGCGGCCGGTGGCGCCCGGAAGGACGGCGGGGTGCCGGAGCTTCCGCGCCGGATACCGGCTCCGCCGCCGGTCCGCCCCACGCTGGCGCCGCCGAGGCGCCCTTCCGATCCGGGACGGTTCGCCGATTTCCGTGCCGGGCAGCGGGCCGGGCGCGACAGCACCCGCGCCGGACCGCCCGTCCCGGGGCCCTCCGTTCCGCCTGCCTGACTCCCGCTCATCCCCCCTCTCCTTCTTTCTTCCTGACACCCCGTACGGAGTGATTCCACGATGACCACCTCTGACATGCCTACGACGAACACGTTCGCCGGGAAGCCCGACGCCGGCACCCCGGCCGGGGAGATGGCGTGGCTGCTGGACACGTTCGTCGATCAGACGCCCGGCGTGACGCACGCGATCCTGCTGTCCCGCGACGGCCTCTCCCTCCTGCACAGCGACCTGAAGGGAGACTGGCCCGACCGCCTCGCCGCCGCCGTGTCCGCGCTCGCCTCCACGGCCACCGCCATCCCCGGTCCCGGGGGCGGTGCGCACCCCGACCAGGTCCTGATCGAACGCTCCGACGCCTGCTTCCTCATCCAGTCCACCGGCCGCACGGAGGCGTTCAACGGCCGCACGGTGGACACGGTGCTGTGCGTGCTCACCGAACCGGCCGCGATCCTGCGCACGGTCGGCCTGGAGATGGGACGGCTCGTCGACCGGTTCTCCTCCTACATGACGGTCGAGGTCCGCACCGCCGACGGAGGCGGCCGGTGAACGCCGTCTCCCGGCGGCACCCCGTACCCGGGGCGGTGGTGCTGTCCGGCGAGGAGGACACCGTCTTCGTGCGCACCTACGAGGTCACCGGAGGCCGGACCCGGCCAGGCCGCCCGCTCGCCCTGGACACCGTGCTGGGCCCCGGCCCGGCCGCCCAGGCGGCCGGTCTGCCCCCGGTCCACGAGCGGATCGTGGCGCTGTGCCGCTACGGCCCCCGCTCCGTCGCCGAGCTGGCCGGCACACTGCGGCGCCCGGCCACCTCCGTGAAGGTGGTCGTCTCGGACCTGATCGACCACCACGTCCTGGCCCTGCACGCCGCACGCCCCTACGGCGATGACGACGAGAGGCCGGACGCCGAGATGCTGGCCGCGCTCCTGGCCGGTCTGAAGCGGAAGTTCCCCGATGCCCGCTCCCTGCTGCGCCAGGCCGGGTGACCGCCATGGCCGTCAACGCCCCGCACACCCCGGCCGCCTCAGCGGTGGCGGACGGTGTCCGGCGGCTGAAGATCGTGATCGGCGGCGGGTTCGGCGTCGGCAAGACGACCGCCGTCGGGGCGGTCAGCGAGATCGAGCCGCTGCTCACCGAGGAGACGATGACCGTGGCGAGCACGCACGCCGACAGCCTGCACGGCGTCCCCCAGAAGACGACCACCACGGTCGGTCTCGACTTCGGCCGCCTCACCCTCGACGCGCGCCTGCAACTGTTCCTGTTCGGGATGACCGGCCAGGACCGGTTCAAGGAACTGTGGGACGAACTGGCGCGCGGCGCGGTCGGCGCGGTCGTCCTGGCCGACACCCGCCGCCTGGCCGACAGCTTCGACGTCATCACCTTCGCCGAGTACAACCGGCTGCCCTTCGTCGTCGCCGTCAACATGTTCCCCGACGCCCACCCCCACGACCTCGACGACGTCAAAGACGCCCTCGGCGTCGGCGCCGACGTCCCCGTCGTGGCCTGCGACGCCCGCGAGCGTGGCTCCGTCGCCTCGGTCCTGCTCACCCTCGTCGACCACGCCACCCGCCGGCGCCCCGGCCCCCTCTCCCCTCTGGACACCTGATGAACCACCACCCCCAGCACCACCCGCCGTCGCCACAGGGCCCCGAGCCCGGAGTCCTCCAACTGCCCCGCCAGCCCCTCGCCCCCGACGGCATCGTCCTGGGCAGCGAAGCCCGCCGGGCCGCCCTGCGGGAACGCACCGCCCTCGTCGAGCAGCTCGGCCTGCCCCTCGACGGTCACCCCTTCTTCGACGACTTCGCGACCGTCCTGGCCCACCGGACCGGCATGGCGTACGGGTTCGTCAACATCGTCCTGGAGAAGCAGAACTTCATCGGGCTGCACCAGCCCCCGCCCGGCAGCGGTTACCCGGTGGTCGGACGGACCATGAGCACCGACCACGGCTGGTGCCCCTACGTCATGGACCGCAAGAAGGCGCTGCCGCTCCCGAACGTCCACGCCCGCCCCAGCTTCAGCGCCAACTACGTCGCGGAGTCCGTCGGGATCTCCTCGTACTTCGGCACGCAGTTGCAGCACGCGGCGAGCGGCATCGTCCTGGGCACGGTCTGCGTCATCGACCCCGAGGAACGGCCGATGAGCGACGCCGTACGCCTGCGCGACATCGTCATCGCCATCGGCGCGGAGGTCCTGGAAGCGATCACCTCCCGCGCATCTGTCGACTGACCGCCACCCCCGCCCGCGTTTCGCGCCACCGCCTCGTACGCCTCCGGCCGCCGCCCAGGAGAGGGAGATCCCCGCCGTGCCCGACAGCCCGCCCACCGCGCTCGACCCGTTCCTCACCAACACCCACCGCCGCCTGTGGGAGCACGCCGACGCGTTCGCCGCCGCCGAAATCGCCCCCCGGGCCGCCCGCGCGGACACCGACCCCACCATGGTCGAGCGGGAGATCCCCCGGCTCCTGGCCGACCAGGGCTGGTTCGGGGTCACGCTGCCCGAGGACATCGGCGGTATGCAGGCCGGGCACGTCGCCCGGGTCATCCTCGTCCACCGCCTCGCACGGGTCAGCGCCGCCGCTGCCGCGATCCTCCAGGCGAGCCTCATCCCCATCGGCGCCCTCCACCACTACTACAGCGGCAGGCGGCGCACCACACAGCTCCTGCTGGCCGTGTCCGAGATGCGGGCGCTGCCGTCGATCGCGGTCACCGAACCCGACCACGGCGGCCACCTCGGCGGCATCCAGACCACCGCCGAACGCACGAAAAGCGGCTGGATGCTGACCGGCGTCAAGACAGCCGTCGGCAACTCCCACATCGCCGACCTCCACATCGTCGTCGCCCGCACCGCCGACCCCGGCGTACGGACCTCGCAGGCGCTGACCGCGTTCGTCGTCCCCGCCACCACGCGCGGCGTGACCCTGGCGGCGCACCGGCCCGCGCTGGGTCTGCACGGCTTCTCCTTCGGCGAGATCCGCCTCGACAGCGTCCGCGTCCCCGACGACCAGCGCCTCGGCAAGGTCGGTGAGGGCTACGCCGTCGCCCAGTCGAGCAGCATCCTCTACGGCCGCCCCAACCTGGCCGCGCTCGACCTCGGCCTGCACGAAACAGCGGTCTCCCTCGCCGTGCGCCACACCGCGGCCCGCCCCCGCCACGGCGCCACTCTCGCCGATCTCGGCGTCGTCCAGGACCGCCTCGGCCGCATCACCGCCAACGCAGGCGTCGCCCGCCTGCTCCTGTATCACGCCGCCCACCTCCTCGACCGCGGGCTGCCCTGCGACCAGCAGCTCATCACCGCCAAGTTCGTCGGCCACGAACTCGCCGCCGAATCCGGGCGCACCGCCCTCGAACTCCACGGCGCCCACGCCCTGCACGCCGGCCACCCGCTGGCCCGGATCTGGCAGGACATCCAGACCACCTACGCCCCCGCCGGCACCGGCGAGATCCAGCGCCTGCGCCTCGCCCAAGCCGCCGTCGAAGACGAAACCACCCCACCCGACCAGCGTCGGCCGCAGTGGTCGCAGCTCTTCGCCGACCGTCTCCGTCACCACCCGCCCCTGACCACCGCCGCCTGAACTCCCGCGCACGGCACCCCGTGGACCCCCATCGCCGTGCGCGGGCCCCCAGCCCCGCCGCCGGGCCGTTCAACCGGTCCCCCCGGGCGCGGCGGCGGGGCCACCCCAACTCCCTTTATGTCTCTGGGCAGTCGGCGGTCTGGAGACATAAAGGGGCTTCACGCCTCCCCGGAGTCCACCGCCGAACCGGCGGTGCCCTCTCTCCTGACACACCTCAACGAAGGATGTTCATGTCCCCCGTTCCCGACCTCCGATCCGGGACGAAGTCCGTTCCCGTCCTCGTGCGGCGTGAGGCCGACGCGATGGCCCGGCGCACCGGGAGCGCCCCTCTCGTCGAGTACGAGTCGCCGGCCGTCATCCGCGTCAGCCATGTGTCCGGCACCTTGCGGGTCGAGGCCGTCTATCAGCACGGCAGCCGAGGATGGCAGCAGTCCGGCCGTCGTCTGCTGCTCGACGGGACACGCCAGAAGTGCCCAGATGTCTGGGGCAAGTACAACGCATTGCGCGAGAGGCTGAACAGCGACGGAACGTTCGCACTCCCCGACATCGTCCCGTGCGGTGAGGAGGCTCTGCCCGCCGTCATGCGGGAAACCCTGGTCCTCGCCCGCCGACGGCTGGTCAGCAGACCCGGCGTCGTCCTCTCCACCGGCCGGGACCGCCAGAACAGATACGTTCTGGTTCTCACCTCCGTGAAGGCCACGGTGCACCTGCTGTTCGAGCCGCTTCGGCGCAACGGGCGCGAGAGCGCGCGACCGGCGGCCATCGATCCGGTCCGCATGGTCACCGCAGACGGCGAAGACCTCACCGAGGAAGTCAACGGCAAACTCCACAAGGCCCTCGCCCATCTGCACGCCGAACCCGCACCCGGCGCGGACGACAGCGGGACGGGCGGCACCCAGGACTCCCCGGCAGGAGGCCCTTCCTCCCGCAAGGGAACCGTCCTGCGCCTGTGACAACGCTCGGTCGGCCCGCTCGGCATGGCCCCCCGGCGCGCTGCCTACGCACGTGCCGGTCCGGGCAGCGCCCTGCCCCTGGGCACATCCCGTGAGGCGTTCCGCAGCCCGCATCCGGCCCGCCGCCTGACGCGTCACGCAAGACCCACCACCATCGCGTCCACCCCACCGCCAACCCTTCACCGGCGAGAGAAGATGACCACCACAACGACAACCGCCAGCCTCGCAGCCCCGGCTCCGCCGCCGTCCCAGCCTGCGTGGCACCGGCATCTGGAGAACCTGCCGGCGGTCCGCCCCGCGGGCACCGCCGCCCAGGTGGCCGATCGCCGGGTGAGGACCGCAATCGCGAACGCCTACCGCGACGGCGGCACGATCGACCGCATCCGCGCCCGCAGCGGCTACTCCCGGCGCGTCGTCCAGCTCGTCCTCACCCTGGAGAACATCCCGCGCCCCCACGGCGGACTACGCCGGGCACCGGACGTCCCCAACGGCTACGACAACTGGACCGACTACACCCTGGCCGCCCTGCGCGGGCGGATCGCTGCCGGCGTCTATCCCGCCGGCAGCCCCCTGCCGCTGCCGGAGAAACTCGCCACCGAGCTGGGCACCCGCCTGTGGGCCGTCCACCACGTGGTTCCCCGGCTCGCGGCTGACCGCCTGCTGTTGTCCATACCGCCCCGCGGCACCGTCGTCCTCGGCCCCGACACCGTGCAGGGCCTGGTCGCCGAGGTCACCGTCGACGGGCGCATCGAGCACTGGCCCCTGCCCGGCACCCACCGGGCCCGCGCCGAAGCCGTCCGCTGGACACTCATCGCCCGGATCGCCGACGACGCCTACGTCGCCGGGCGCCTGCCCTCGCAGAAGACCCTTGCCCGCCAGCTCCCCGAGTCCGTCCACGTCGTCCGCACGGCCGTCGGCCTGCTGACCGACGAGGGCCTGCTCACCACCAAAGGCCCCTACGGCACCTGGACCGCCCCCGGCAGCCGCGAAACCGCCCGCCACCTCCTCGCCGCCCGCACCACACCCACCGACCCACCCGGCGAACCCCCGCCCACCCCGCCGTCCCCGACCGGAACACCCATGCTCATCGACAGCACCACACCGTCCTCCGCCCGCGTCTGGAACCACTGGGCCGACGGCAAGGACAACTACGAGATCGACCGCGCCGCCGGCGACGCCTACAAGCTCGCCGCGCCGCAGATCACGGCGATGGTCCACGACGCGCGCGCCTTCCACGTCCGCGCGGTCACCCACCTCACCGCCGAGCTGGGAGTGCGCCAGTTCCTCGACATCGGCCCCGGCCTGCCCACCCACAGCAGCACCCACGCCATCGCCCAGCACATCACCCCGCACGCCCGGATCATGTACGCCGACCACGACCCCCACGTCACCACCCACCTCCGCGCCCTGTGCCCCGGCACCCCCGACGGCGCCGTCGGTTGCATCGACGCCGACCTCCGCGCCCCGGAGGCGATCCTCGACGCCGCCCACGCCCTCCTCGACTTCGGCCAGCCGGTTGCCCTGCTGCTCCTGGCCGTCCTCGGCCACCTCCCCGACGACACCCAGGCCCTCGCCATCGTCCGCCACCTGCTCGACGCCCTGCCGGACGGCAGCTTCCTCGTGCACTACGACGCCGTCGACACCAGCCCCGACCTCGCCCGCGCCCAGCACGACCACAACGCCACCGGCACCACCCCCTACACCCTCCGCACCCCCGACCAACTCAGCTTGTTCTACGAGGACTTGCACCCTCTGGACCCCGGCATCGGCCCCGTGTCCCTGTGGCGCCCCGCCCCCGGCACCCGTCCGAAGCCCACAGACATCCACGGCGGCATCGCCCGCCTCCTCTGACACCCCCTCTCGCCCGCGCACTGTCGTCACCCGAACTCCGAGGAGAACCCGTGAGTAACCCGTACGGCGAACCCGTGATCAAAGTGGTCACCTTCAACCTGGAACACGACGGCGGCCGTGCCGAGAACGGCCGGCTCCCGAAGCGCTGGCACGACGCCCACGACTTCCTCGCCGAACGCCGGTCGGACGTCCTCCTGCGCCAGGAGCTGACCTACAGCCGTGACGACGGCCACCGCCGCTTGCACGCCGCCGAGACCGCCCTCGGCATGCGCGGCTTCCTCGGCATGCCTGGCTTCGGCCGCAACCCCACCGGCCTGTTCGTCAACACCTCGGTCTTCGAGGTCGTCCGCCAGTACGACCACCCCGCCGGGGTCTGGCGCACCCCGCCCACCAACGTGATCGTCCGCCTCCCCGAGGTCCCCCGCGACATCGTCCTCCTCAGCTGGCACGCTGCTTTCAACTCGCCCCGGGGACGCGAGCGGGAGGCCGACGAGATCACCGCCTTCGCCGACAAGATGAAGACCGGCAGCGCGTTCATCGGCGGCGGGGACGCGAACGAGTACCCGCTGGCCGACGGGGAGACCGTCGCGCACATCGACTGGTCCAGCCCCGGCGTCACCGACCGGCCCCACAGGGTCCACCGCAGCAACGCGAGCCCGGACGGCTCCCGCACCAGCTGCACCTACCTCGACGAGACCCTCCTGGCCTGCGGCCTGCACGACCCCGCCCGCTACGCCGCCCACACCCTCGGCCTCCCCCACGCCCTCGACCCCACCGCCGGCCACGCCGCCTCGTCCCAGGAACAGGGAGGACCACGCCGCATCGACCGTCACTACAACGACCCCTGGACGGTCACCGCGGTCATCGACGTCATCGTCCACGACGTCGACTTCTCCGACCACAAGGCCGTCGAAGTCGTCTACAGCCGAAGCAAGTTCATCGAGGCCCAGCGCCGCACCGTCGGGCCCCTGGCTCCCTACGGCCTCAGCAGCCGCTGACCCGCCGTCTCCCGCGAGAGGCACTCCCCGCCCCTCGCGGGAGACGTCCGCTCCCCGCTTCCCTTCCAGGACAGGGCATGAACACCAAGACCACCGCGCCCGGCAGCACTCTCTCCTCGCCCACCGCGCCCACCGCTTCCGCCTCGTTGTCCCCGGCCGGCCTCCCGTTCCGTGCGGTCAGCTGGAACCTGCTCAACGGCGGGCTCGACGGAGCCGGCGAGGTACGGCTCGACGCCCAGGTCGGGTACCTCGCCGACCTCGGGCCTGACATCCTCGCGCTCCAGGAATGCACCCGCTGGGACGAGAAGGACCGCGCCGAGATGGTCGCGGCCGAACTCGGCCTGGCCATTACCGCGATGACGCTCTCCCGGGTCGGCGACGGCCGCAACCACACGATGCTCCTGCACAACCCCGCCCGGTTCTCCCTGGTCGAGGTCCGGCTGCGCGGCGCCGAGATCTTCCACCACGCCCTGATCAAGGCCCGGTTACGCCCTCACGGCGCCCCGTCCGACGGCAGCGGTGACCTCAACGTCCTGGCCACCCATCTGAGCTGGACGGACGGCACAACCCGCCTCGCCGAAGCCGGATGGATGACCGACTACGCCGGCCCTTTCCCCGGCGAACCCGACCGGGCCCTGCTCCTGGGCGACCTCAACTGCCCCCACCCCGACGACGTCATCGACTGGAGCGACGTCCCCCGGAATCTCCAGTCCCGCTACCGCCTCGTACTACCCGACGGCACCTTCGGGGACGCCGACACCCGCGCCTGCCAGGTCCTGCTGAACTCCGGCTGGCAGGACCCGGAAACCCTCACCGGTCAGCCCCGGGCCGCAACGGTGGGCCACTACTACGAGAACGAGCCCACCCCCATGCGCCTCGACCACGTCCTCGTCCACAACCTCGCCGTCCGCTCCTACCGCACCCACGAGACCGGCCGGGCCTCCGACCACAAGCCGGTCGTCCTCGACGCCGTCCTCACCGACCGCATCCGCCGCCCGCGCACAACGGAGGCCACGACCGGCGCCCCCGCCCCCTGACCCGTCCTTCACCGCCTGCCTCTTCTGACCGCCTGGCACGGCTGCGCCCTCAACCTGCCGAAGCCGCCTCCATCCCGCTTGTCACCGAGCCTCACTCCCACTCCAAGACCACCCACCCGACAGGAACACCAGGAAACGTGATCCGCTTCACCGTGCTCGACGAGACCCGCCGCCACCCCGACCTCGCCGAGCAGATCTCCGCCGTCCTGCATACCGCCGCGCCTGTCGTGACCCAGACGACGGGCCTCGCCGTCCCGCCGGACGTCCGCTTCCGCCTGATCACGCCGAAGGAATGGCGTACTGCCTTCCGGCACAACGTCGAGCGCATCATGACCCGGGACATCGCCGACGCCGATCTGGAGTTGACGCCCAAGGAGATCACCCAGATACGCCGCGCGCTGAAGATCGGCGGCATCGTCCCCGTCCTTCTCTGGCCGCTGATGGCCGGGGTGACCAGGGAGGCCGCCGACGGCCAGGCCGAGACCGTGATCGCGCCCCGTACCCTCCAGCACGCCGGAATGGACACCAGCCCGCAGTGCCTGACCCAGATCGTCGCGCACGAGCTCGTCCACCACGCCCAGCTCGCAGCCCGCGCCGGCGTGTGGGCGGAGACCCTGTTCGCCGAACGCCGGGGACGCGCTCCCCACGCCGGACCGGCCGTCGTGGAAGGACACGCCTACTGGGCCGACCGGGAAATCACCACCCGCCTCTACGGCGCACCGGTCGACGCCGCCGAGCACGCCAGGCCGTCCCGGCGCTTCCGGCTCCACAAGGCGATCACCGACATCACCGGGCTCAGCCGTGCCGGCACCCACTGCGTCCAAGGGCTCCGGCTCATCACACAGGCTGTCGAGGCGACCGGCACCGACGTGGTCAACCAGGTCTGGACCGACGCCTCCCTGCCGCCCACCGCCGAGGAGATCACCGCCCCTGACACCTGGGCGGCCCGGCTCACCGCCGCCTCGGACACCCGCAACCACACGCCCCAGCACAGCTGACCGGCCCACCACACCGCAAAGGGACACTCATGAAACAGCACACCGTGTTCGCTCTCCGCCTGTTCACCGAACCCGCCGAAGCACCCGCCCCGGCACCGGCACCCGGAGAGCACTTCAGCACCGATCGGCAGGTGACCGTCCTGGCCGACGGCACCCCCCGCGCCGCTACCGCCTACAGCCAGAGCAGGACCAGCGGAGGCATATCGACGGCCTCCGAGGCCGAGCTGATGGACGTGATCCCCGCTCCCGCCGGCATCAGGTCCCTGCTGTGGTAACAGCGGCCTTCGCGCAGACCGGGTGTGCGCGCCCGGTCTGCGTGGTCACCGAGCCCACGAACGTCACGGCCGACCGGATCGTGCTGGCGCTCGCCGAACTGGACACGCCCGTGGTCAGGTTCGACCTGGCCGATTTCCCCGAGCGGGTGGACCTGGACGCGGTCCTGCACGAGCGCGGATGGAGCGGCACGCTGCGCGCGCACGGACGGACAGTGGCACTGGAAGACATCGGAGCGGTCCTGTGGTGGCATCCGGGAAAGCCCCGCATTGTCGCGGACGGCCTGTCGGACGCCCAGGCACAGTGGGTGCAGAAGGAGACGACCGCCGGGATGGTCGGGGTGCTCGCCTCCCTCGACTGTCTCCACGTCAACCACCCTGCGGCCACCCTGGCCGCCCAGCTCAAGGCCCATGCCCTCGTACAGGCCGCACGGTGCGGACTGCACGTGCCCGCCACCTGGATCGGCAACACGCCCCGACAAGCTGCGGGCTTCGTCTCCGACAGCCCGTCCGGAGCCGTCTGCAAATCACTGGTGACCCCCGAGATCCTCCACGGCAGCCACCACAGCTCCTTCTACACCAGCCCCGTCCAGGCCACCCAGATCGACAGCTCGATCGCAGCAGGAGCCCACCAGCTCCAGCACACCGTCGAGAAAGCCCACGAGATCCGTCTGATCGTCGTCGGAACCGAGATGTACGCCGCGCGGATCGACGCACACAGCGATGCGGCGCGCAGAGATTTCCGGGCCGACTACGGGGCACTGGCCTACTCCCACGCCGAGATCCCGGACCCCGTACGCACCGGCATGGGCGAACTCATGAATGCCTGCCGCCTCGTCTACGCCGCGGTGGACCTGATCGTGGACCCCGACGGCCGCTGGTGGCTGGTCGACCTCAACCCGGCCGGGAACTACGACTGGCTCCAGAAAGAACTCCCCGGCCTGCCGATATCCGCCGCCATCGCCCGCCTTCTCACCCATCCGCACACCGCAGCACAAGTGTCCGCCACATGACCACTCCCATGCCCCACACATCCTTCGACCGCATCCTCACCATCACGGAGAACCTGCTGTTCTCCCTCACCCGGCAAGCCCACCGCTTTGGCTCCTGCACCGACCCCCGGCAACAACTCGCCGCCTACGACACCGATTTCATCCCCCTCCTCACAGAAGCGGGGGAACCAGCGTGACGACCCACCCCGTACAGCCAGTGATCATCCCGCCGTCGCCCCTGCCCTCGCTGGAGACCTGGATCGAGAGCATCCTGGGCCCCGTCGAGCTGCATCTCGTGCTCGACCACTACGGCACGCACAGTCTCCTCTCAGGCGTTGAGCGTCCCGATGCGCCGCAGCAGCTAGGCGACGGTGCCGTCGGTGCGGATCGGTGCGGGAAGGGCACGCAGGCGCTGGGCGAGTTCGGTCGCCGCAGGAGCGGCCGAGTCGTCGAGGAGGCGTTCGAGGCGGGCCAGGCGGGTGCGGGCGGTGGCGCGCAGCCGGGCCGGGGGGATGAGGTCGAGGACGCCGAGGGCCCGGGTGGCTGCCTGTTCAGGGGCGTCACGGGCTTCAGCGAGGACGAGGGTGGCCGCCGCCCATCCGGGGGTCTCGGGCGGGGCGGCGGCGCAGTCGAAGCATTCGAGGGTGAGGTGGGCTTCGGCGACGTGCAGGCGATGTTCGGCACGGTCGTATCCGAAACGGCCGGGCAGCTCTGTAGCGGTTCGCATGATCTCGTAGCTCTCGGCGACGACGACGTCGGCTTCCGCACCGCCTCCTCCACGACACCCCGCGTCGGCCGCCTCCCCACTGCCGGGGATCTTCCGCCCGGCCTCGCGCCCCAGGCCGGCCGATACCGATGGCTCACCACCGGTGAGGGCCTCACCGGTGGTCAACCTGTCGTCGGCCGCCGTACCGCACCCCGTCGCGAGGGTTCCGTCGGGTCAGCTGTACGTCCACCGTGTGCCGGTTCCCCGGTACTCCTCCACAGGAATCGGAAGGACACCCGGCCGCATGCGCTCCCTATAGAGAATGCCGTCGAGGTGGTCGACCTCGTGGGCGACGAGACGGGCCGTCCCCCGGGAGAACCGGGACAGCCTAGTCGTCCCGTCGGGGTCGGTGTGGGCGACGACGATGCTCAACGGCCGGGGGACGACACCACGGACGTCGAAGAAGGACAGACAGCCCTCGAACTGCTCGTCCTCCTCGGCGGAGGACTCCTCGATCCTGGCGTTGAGCAGGACCAGGGGCTCGGCGCCGGGATCTGGAGGAAGTACGACGGCGGCGCGGCGGTCGATGCCGATCTGCGGGGCCGCGATCCCCATCCCCTTGCCGAACGTGTGCAGTTGACGTACCCGCTCGATGGCGGCGAGGAGTTCTCCGACGACGTGCTGGGCCTCGTCCGCCTCGGCGGGAAGGTCGAAGGACCGGGCGGGGCGGGCCAGGAGAGGGGCGCCGTCCTGGACGATGCCGGCGTTCGCCATGGCCTGGCTCGCGGAGAGGGTGCTCACGGGGACGTTCTCTTTCGTGTCGGGGCCGGTCTTCAGGCGCCATTCGAGGCGGAAACGGGCGTGCAGGGGCGGGTCCAGGGTGGTCCAGGTGAACACCGTCCGGTCGTCCTGTCCGGTACGCCGGGGCGGAGTACGCAGAGGGACGGCGTCGGCGCTGAGGGAGGTCTCGGTGCCCCAGACCTCCGGTTCACTCCCGGCCGGGAAGGCGAGCTGCACGGACAGGCGCTGGGTGGGGAGACGGACGGCGCGCTGGAACCACGACCCCCACTTGTCCGCGCCGACGGTGTAGGAGTAGGTGATCTCCGCGCTCTGGCCCGGGTAGAGGGGGAAGCGGCGGGTCGGGTTGTGGAACTGGAGCCAGACCTCTTTGAACGCGTCCCGGTCATGCTTGACCGTCCAGCCCATCGGTTCGTCACCGCACCGGGCTTCGAGAGCGAGTTCCTCCCACGTGAGCGGGGTGCGCCGGTACAGGGCGTTGGACCGCTCGGGATCGTCGGGGTGACGGTCCACGGCGATGCGGACGAGGTAGCGGGTGACGGGCTCGCTCGCATCGTTGCGCAGCAGGCGCCGCATCCGCAGGTGGTAGTGGCTGCCGTCGAAGGTGAGCGCGGCGTCGTCCTCCAGGACCACCAGCCCGGCCCCGGAGGAGGACTCGGACGGTTCGGCGGCCGACGACAGGGAGTCGCCGTTGCTCTGCCATGCCCGCCAGAGCGCCCCTCCGGCGTCGAGTTCGGCGTCGGCGCTGCGGGCGAGGGTGGCGCTGCCGCGTTCGCGGCCGGCTTCGAGGTGGCTGACGTACGAGGCGTCGATGCTGAGCCGGGCCGCGAGACCACGTTTGGACAGCCCGCGCACGGTGCGCCAGTGCGTGAGTTCCGCCGCGAACCTGCCACGCTCCCCGCTCTCCAAGACGCCGCTCCTTTCCGGGAGTTGGGTGAGGACGTGAGTGAGTGCCCCTCACCGTCGCCTCATCCTGCCCGCCGAGGGCCGAATGGTGCCAGGCAGCGGCCTCTGCTGTCGCCTGGGATGTGGTGCGGTAGAAGTCCACCTGCCGGATGGTTCGGCGCCCGTCCGTCCGAAGAATCCACGAATGGTGCCTGGACTGGCCATGCCGTCCCATCGGTGATCCATGGCGCTCGCTCACCGCTCTGCGATCAGGCGGTTGCCGACGGGCGTGAGAACACCAAAGGCGCATCCAGAAGCAGACAGTAACGGTTGAGATTCCGCCGACAGTCCGCGCGGCTTCTCCCTCTCCTCGAAGGATTCACGATGGCCCGATGCATGGTTGAGAAACACTCATGAGGGAAGAATCGGCCCCTGCTCGCCGGAACGAGCGATTGTGGCGGTGGGTTCATCGAACCGGATTGAGCTACGCCGCATTCACGCGTGAGTTGTGGGCGACCGCCGAGTCGAACGGCCGTTCCGATCTCCGGCCTGACCGGACCCGCATAGGGCACTGGATCAATGACGGGCAGATACCTAGGCATCCGATTCCGGACTTTCTTGCGCAGACGGTCTCGCGTCTGCTCGGGTGCACCGTAACTGTGGCCGACCTGGGGTTCTCGCTCGATCCTCTGTTTGGGGCCGAGTCTGTCGGAATCGTCGATGTGGCGGCAGATTTCTCTCGCCGTGTCGTTTCCACTGAGCTTTCGCCTTCGGAGATCGACGGTCTTCAATCGGGTGTCGCCGAGGTGTCCGCAGCCTATCCGACACACCGGCCGGAGGTGCTGTGGGAGGAGGTGATGCGGCAGAGGCAGCGGGCCCACGCGCTGCTCCATCACCGGCGGCACACCCTCCGCGAAGGCCGCGAGATCGCCCGGTGCGCGGGAATGCAGTCCGTCGTCCTCGCCTGGCTGTCACACGACAGAGGGGACCGTCGGGCCGTGGAGGCGTGGTCGGCGGACGCGACCGCGCACGGTCAGCAAGCCGATTCGCCGGAAGTGATCGCGTGGGCGGAGGATGTTCTCGCCACCGAGGCGCTGTACGACGGCCGTCCCCTGGATGCGCTGACGGCAGCGACGCGCGGCCTGGCCGCAGCTCCGCGTTCGGGCGACGCGGCCGTCCGTCTCACCGCGCAGGTCGCCCGTGCGCAAGCCCTCCTGGGAAACGCTGACGGTTTCACCGAGGCGGCGCGGCGCGCCGAGGCTCTCGGTTCGGGCCTGGCATCGTGCTGGAGCGGTCTGTTCAGACCCGACAAGGCCCAGATCAGCTCCTTCAACGCCTCGTCGTATCTCTGGCTGGACCGCCCCCGTGAAGCGCGGTCCGCAGCACGGGAATCGATCGCCCGCTACCGCTCGCTGAAGGCTCCGGCCGTCGCTCCCACCCGCCTGGCCGTGGCCGAACTTGATCTCGCGCTGTCGCAGGCCGCTCTGGGGGAGCCGGACGAGGCCGTGAGCGTCGGCTTCGCTGCGCTCGGCGGCGACCGTCTCGTCCACGCCATCGTCAGCCGGGCCGAGCACCTCGGCCGCACGTTAGGCCGCAGTTACCCGGGCCGGACCAGCGTCCTGGAGTTCCTGGACTTCGTGCACGATCTGCGGCAGGCACAGGAATCCGCCCGTATCCGATAACCCACAATCCGTCCGCCGGAATGCGGTGCGCGCCAGCACGGCGTCTTCACCGTCCTGCGCCGTATCCGGTTCGGCAGTCTGAGAGGGGGGCCGAGCTGATGAACCACCATGTTCAGGGCACCGTACCCGGGCCCGGTGCCGCCGTCGTTCTCGACTGCGACGGGCTTCTGGTCACCACGGAGAAGGCGTGGGATCTTGCGTACGACGCGGTCTTCGCCCAGTACGGTGTCGCCCTCACCCAGGCCGACAGGGACCGTCTCAGAGGGCGTGATCTCACTGCGGTCGGCCGGTTCCTGGCCGAGCGGTTGCGCCGTCCGGCCTGCGCCTCCGCGCTGGCCGCCCGAGCCCTCGGCCTGATGCGCAGCCACGTCGATGAGGTCATCGCCCCCATGCCCGGTGCCGTTGAGCTGGTTGCCGAGTTGACCGGCGCCCGACCGGTTGCCGTGGCCTCCAACGCGCCGGCCGACGTCGTCGAGGCACATCTGCGCCGCTTCTTCGACCTGTCGGACATCGTCGTCATCGGCGGGGACATGGTCGCCGCCCCCAAGCCACAGCCGGACGTCTACCTGGCCGCCTGCGCGGCGCTCGCCTCGGATCCGGCCGGTACCTGGGCTCTCGAAGACTCCGCCACGGGCGCTGCGGCAGCCGTCGCCGCGGGACTCTGCGTCATCGGCGTGCCGCACCGTGCCGCCTCGGGCTTCCCCTGCCACCTGTCGGTCGGTTCGCTCGACGACCCTCGCCTTCGTGAGGCCCTCCTGGGTGAAGGTGGCGCCGGGGTACCCGATGCGTGCTGATCCGGCCCTGGAGCGCTGCGGCGGCTGTCCGGTCGCCGGTCAGGTGACCACCGCGCCCCCGTGTCTCGCGGGCCGCCCGGCGTACGGTCCGCCTGCGCTCAGGGCGCCGGTGGCGCGGGGTGTCTGCGCTCCGCGCCACAGCGCGCCACAACGTGCCACTGGGCCTCGCCGAACCGCCACAGCACGCGCCCTATCCGGGCCACAGTGCCATGAGGTGTCCTGCTGGCAGCAGGCAGCTCATTCGAGACAGGCCGCCCGCAGGAAGGGCCGTTGGCCGTCCCGCAGGCGTTCTCCCGTACCGATGACCCGAGCGCGCCGGGCGGCTGCCCGGCCGGAGGGAGGGCTCTTCGTGAAACCGGATGCTTTGGACACCGTCGTCTGTGACGTGGGCGGCGTCATCATCAGATTCGGCACGGACGTCGCACGGCAGATCGAAGCGCGGCACGGTCTGGCGCGCGGATCGCTCCTGACCGCCGCCCTGAAGTCTTCCGCCGGCCGCCGGGCCATGGCTGGTGAGATCACCTACGCGGACTGGAAGCGGTCGGTGGCCGGCCTGGTGGGAGAGGCTGCGGTAGAGGACTGGCTCTCGTATCACGGTGAGCTGGAAGCGGAGGTGGTGGCGCTTCTGAAGAAGTCCAGGGGGAGCGGCGCCCGCGTCGTCCTCCTCTCCAACGCGACCGCCCGGCTCTTCGACGACCTGGCCTTCCACGGCGTGGCCGAGCTCGCGGACCGGGTTCTGTGCTCGGCCCGGATGGGGCTGGTCAAGCCGGACCCGCGGTGCTTCCGTGAGGCCGCCCGGGTGGCGGAGTTCGCTCTGGAGCGGGCACTGTATGTCGATGACACCGCCTCCTGGGTGGCGGCGGGGGTTCATCTAGGCATGACCGGCCACGTCTTCAGTACAGCGAAGGATCTGCGGGACCTCCTGGAGTCGACGGGCCTGGTGTCATGACGGCGCACCCGCCACAGACGCCGGACATCGCGGTCAGTGTCATCGTGGCCACCGCCCGCGACACCGGATGCGAGCGTCTGGTGCGGGCCCTGCGGGAGCAGTTCGCGGCGGCCGGATGCGTGTACGAGATCGTCCTCGTCCTCGACGGCTGCCCCCGCTACGGCTGGCTGACCGGCGATGATCCGGATCTCCGCGTCATCGTCCTGCCGCAGCGCCAGGGCATCGCCCGTGCCCGCAACAGGGGGATCGCCGCGAGCCGGGGCGATCTGCTGGCCTTCCTCGACGACGACTGCGTGCCCGCGTCGGCCTGGCTGGACGAGCTGTTGCGGATGAGCCGCGAATACCCCGGGAAGGACGCGTTCGGCGGACGGGTGATCGGAACCGCACCCTCGAACCTCTACAGCCGGCTGCGCGACCAGATCTACTACTTCGAGACCTTCGGCGCCTGGTACACCCAAACCCCGGCGTCCAGGGCTGGGGACGTGATCGGTGCCCCGTACGTGAACGGCGGGAACTGCGCATACCGGCGCGCGGTGTTCCTGGACGGCACGCGCTTCGACGTGCTGCTGCCCGCCTACAGCGACGTGGAACTCGGGCGTCGCCTTCTGCTGCGGCGGCGGGCGGTGCTCAGCCCGTACATGGCCATCCACCATGATCACCCCGGTGACTTCCGGCAGTACATGCTGCGCTGCTGGCGCAGCGGGCGGGCCCGTGCCCTGCTGTGGTGGCACCGCCGGTACCGGGAGGACTCCCCTTCGGCGGTCGGTGCCGCGGTCGCGGTGAATCTCATGTGGCACAACGCCGTCCACCGGCGGCGCCGGATCGCAGGCCCCCCCGTCCGGGTGGTGGCCGTACTGACCTGTCAGGAGATTGTCCATGGGATCGGATACGCGTGTGCGCTCCTCGCGAGTGTCGTCGGCGGCCGGCGTGCTGGCGGCCTGCCTGACCGTACGGCGGGTCCTGGAGTCGCGGCAGGTCCGCCGTAGCCTCCGCGCCGTCCCCAGCGAGGCTCCCGCAGCATCCGGGACCGGCGCCCCCGGCGGCGCGCGGGTGGTGTGTGTCGTGCCGATGTACGAGGAGACCGCGCTCGCCGAGGCGACGGTCCGGTTCTGGCGGGAGGTTCTGCGGGCGAAGGATGTCGATGCGGTGGTGCTCGTGACGACCGCCAAGGAGACGGCACCCGGCGGCGCGACCACGCACACGCTGCTCCGGGAGCTCCTGGCCCCGGGCGGCGCAGCTCACGAAAACCTGGTCCTCCTGCACTGTGAGGAGGTCTGCCCCTACCGTGCCGCGCAGCTGGACATGGCCGTCGGCTGGGCGCGGGAGCGGTTCGGGCCGGACGGGGACGAAAGGCTGTGGATCGGCGTCTACAACGCCGACTCCCGGCCGCACCCGGACACATTCGGGGAACTGCGGACGGCGATCGGCGCCGGGCCCCAGGTGCGTGTCTTCCAGCAGCTGGTCGACTACGTCGTGCCGGAGCGGGAGGGCACCGGGGCGGTGGCGGCAGGCAATGCGGTGCTGCAGACCTGGTGGACTCTGTCACACTACGTCGCCCGCAACGAGCGAGGGCTCGACGGCGGCTCCCTGTGGGCGCGGACCTCTCCGTTCTCGACGTTCGGACACGGAGAGTTCGTCCGCGCGGACTTCCTCCAGCGGATCGGGGGGTTCCCGCGGTACGCCTATGCCGACGGTCTCCTGCTGGGCTGGGTGGCCCGCCTGGCGGGCGAGCCCATCGGGCTGCTGGTCAACCGGGACGTGGCCGAGGTCCCCCGCACGGGTCGTGATCTCGTTGTGCAGCAGACCGCCTGGCTGCGGGGCCTCCTCAACTTCGGGGTCACCGTGGACTGGTGCCGCCGCCAGGGTCTCGTGCGGCTTCCGGACAACGACGTCCGTGTGCTGCGGGCCCGTCACCTCGCCATTCCCGTGACGTGGGGGCTGAGTACAGCGGTGGTGACTGCGGGAATTGTGGCCGAAGTGCGCCGGGTGATTCGCGGCCGAAGCTCTGCGGCCGGTCTCGCCGCGATGGCAGCATTGGCGGCCTATCCGGCGGTTCCCGCTCTGGCGGCCACGACGCGTCAGCAGAGCGCGATGGGCCGCGGCCGGCGGGTCGCCGGAGTGCTGGCATCCTGGCCCGTGGAAGGGCTGGCGTTCTGGCCGGCTCTGTACGGACACCTTCGGCACGGCCAGCAGGCGCCGGCCAAGACGCCCCGGTAAGGGGGCAGGAGGGATGAACGACTGTGTCGGCCGAGGAAAGCGAACGGCTGCTGGGCGACGCTCTGGCGTGCGCGAGGCGGACCTGGCAGCCGTCGGGCCACCGCTTCGAGCCAGTGGCCGGCGGCACGATGGCCGCGGTGTGGCGGGGTCTCTCGCCGTCGCCGTCGCTGCCGGACGTCGCCGTGCGGCTGACACCCAAACCGGAGCCCCTCATCCGGCGGATCGCCGCCCTGGTCGACGGCGTGACGGATGCCGAGTGTCCTCGGACCCTGGCCGTCGGCACGATCACCACCGCCGACGGGCCGCGGACCGTGCACGTGTGCACGTGGATCGGCAAGGGCGGCGCGGACCGGGGCAACCCCTACGGCCTCGGCCAGGACCTCGCCCGGCTCCACACCGGTCTGGCCCGGCCCGGCACCGGCGACTTCACCGACCGCCGGCTCTCCTTCGAACGCGGCCCGATCCCCGCCTCCGACCAGGACCTGCCGCCCTGGTATGTGGCCCGGCACCTGTGGCGGGACCGCATCCTGCCGCAACTGGCCCACAACCAGGCGTCCCTACGGCCCCAGCCCATCCACGGGGACATGCACTGGGACAACGTCGTGGCCGGCACCAGCGGCGGCGGGTTCGGCTTCATCGACTTCGACAAACTGATGTACGCCCCGCCGGTCTTCGATCTCGCCAAGCTCCTGGCGACCGGCTTCTTCGTCCACCGCGACAGCCGGGCCCACTACCGGCAGGCACGGGCCGCGGACCTCCTGGCCGGCTACCGCAGCATCAGGCCGCTGAGGCCCGCCGAGGTCACCGCCATCGAGGGCTTCGCCGTGATACTCAACGAGGAGATCGCCCGCCTCGGCCACGCCTACGGCGTGGACGCCTACCGCCGGCAGGCCGACGCCGTCGGAACCTGGTGGACCTCACGGCGGCGCCAACGCCCCTCGGACCCGCTCGGTCTTCGCGAACAGCCGCCCCGGCCCGCCGTGCAGCAGCTGATCCTCCCCGACACCGACAGCTGACCCCGGCACCTTCCCCGGCCGTCCCCGCACCCCCGCGCGCACCCCGTCACAGCACATGAACGGCCACCTCCACACCATCCTGTCATGCCCATGCACACCATCACTTACGGAGTGTCATGCGTTCACTACTCATAGGAGCGGGCAGTCACGGCGGCGACACCCTGCTGCCCGCCGCCTGCTCGGCCGGCATCCCGCTGTCCGGCCTCGTCGACCAGGACGCCGCGCGCGCCGGCCGGCTCGCCGCGCAATGGATGATCCCCCAGGTGTACGCGACGGCCGACCAGGTCGACAGCAGCACCTTCGACACCGCCCTCATCGCGCTTCCCGTCACCGAGCAGGCCGCGCACACCGCCTGGGCGCTCAAGGCCGGGCTCCAGACCTTCGTCGAGAAGCCGCCGGCCCCCGACCTCAGCGGCCTGCGCTCCCTGGTCGGTCTCGCGCAGGAGTCCGACGGCGTGTGCTGCGTCGGCATGAACTACCGATGGGCCGAAGGCGTCCTCAAACTCGTCGAAGCCCTCGGATCCGGCACCTACGGCACCGCCACCTGCGTGCGGGTCGAACACGTCGCCCGTAAACCCGTGACCAGCTTCAGCCCCGGGCTCTCCCTGGAAGCCAGTCTCTTCGCCGCCCAGGGCATCCACGCCATCGACCTGGCCCAGATGCTGATGCCCGGCACCAGCGGCACCACCGGACAGATGATCTCGGTGGACCGGGGGCGGCTGTGCTCCATGGTCTCCACCGACCGCCGGACGGGAA
Organism: Streptomyces sp. 4F14; assembly: GCF_048159485.1. Lineage (NCBI taxonomy): Bacteria > Bacillati > Actinomycetota > Actinomycetes > Kitasatosporales > Streptomycetaceae > Streptomyces > Streptomyces sp. 4F14. The sequence goes on along the minus strand of NZ_JBLRVY010000007.1, from coordinate 359,521 downwards.
CGCGGCAGGAGGTGCTGTTCGGCAGCTGTGCCGCCGCCTTCTACCACTCCGTCCACGTCACCACCTCGCGCGGGGACATGTTCCACCTGCGGGACCTGTCCGAACTCCAGCTGCGTCCCAGCGGCGGCGACCCGCAGGTCGCCGAGTACCCGGGCGTCCGCGTGCTCTGGCGCCGCTCCCCCGGCTCCGACGGTTACGCGCAGGCCGGATACGGTCCCGAACTGGCCGCCTTCCGCGACCTCCTGCACGGAGGGACGGCACACCGGCTGGCGCGCCTGGAGGACCTGCTGCCCGTCTACGAGGCGTTCGACACCCTGCTGGCCGTGGAGGGCCTGGCATGGACGGCATGACCGCCGCGTACCTCGACGACGCGATCGCCGCAGGCGGGACGGGCAACGCGGAAGCCGTCCGCGCTCTCGAAGAACGGCTGGGCGCCCTCGTCGGCGCCGCGTACACGCTGTGCGTCTCCAGCGGCACCACGGCCTTGATCAGCGCCCTGTACGCGGTGGGGGTCCGTCCGGGCGCCCGGGTCGGTGTCTCGGCTCTGGGGCCGTCGATGACCGGCTTGGCCGTGACGGCCCTCGGTGCGCGGCCGGTGTTCATCGACTGCAGCCCGGGGTCCTTCGGTCTGGCCGCGCAGTCCCTGGGCGAGGCGACCGGGGAAGGGCCGCTCGCCGCCGTGGTGCCGGTTCCGATGTGGGGGTACTGGGACGAGGATCCCCAGGTGCTGGCCGACCTCCGCCAGCGCGGCATCCCGGTGGTCGTCGACGCCGCTCAGGCACCGTTGCTGCGGCTGGAGCCTCAGGGTCTGGCGGACACGGCCGACGTGATCTGTCTGAGCCTGCACGGCCGCAAGCCGGTCAAGGCCGGGGAGGGCGGCGCCTGCCTCACCCGCAGCGAAGCACTCGCCGACAGGATCCTCGCGGTACGCAACTTCGGCCAGCTGGCCGCGTTCCACGGCACCCGGGTCGAGCCCACCGGCCCCTTCGGCAGCCGGTTCGGCTCCAACTTCAAGATCAACGGCGTGGGGGCGGCCTGGTGCCTGAGCCAGCTGGACGACCCCGGCATACTCCGTGCCCGCCACGCGCGGCTGCGCACGGCCGCGCGCCGCGCGTTCGACACCACCGGCATCACCTGGCACGAAGCCCCGCACAGCCCCGACGTCGTCGAGCACGGCGGGTACGGCCTGGTCGCCCTGTGCGGCACTCCCGAGGACGCGGCCCGCATGGCCCACCGCCTCACCGCCGACGGCGTGGAGGTCGACACCCTGCGGTACACATACGCGCCCATGCACACCAGCGCTTGCTTCAGCGCCGACGGCGCCCGCACCCCGGCCGCGGACGCCCTGACGGCGCTCGCGGTGGCCTGCCGTCTCGAAGCGTTCCCGCTCCCGTCCGCTGTCGGAGGTTGACATGAAGGTCGGCATCATCGGCATGGGCCACGTCGGGGCCTCCATGCGCACCCTCTTCGCACACCACGCCGACCTGGTCACCTACGACCAGAAGGACGGCACCCCCTACCCCCAGCAGGCACTGCACGCGTGCGACTTCGCCGTGGTGTGCGTGAACACCCCGGCCGGCCCGGGCGGGGAGTGCGACGCGTCCCACGTCGCCGACGCCGTCAAACGGCTTCCCGTACAGCGGGTCCTGCTGAAGTCCACGGTCCCGCCCGGCACCACGGCGCAGCTCGCGCATGCCACCGGCAAGGAGATCTGCTTCAGCCCCGAGTACGTCGGGGAGAGCACCTACTTCAACCCGGTCTGCGACGACCCGCTGGCCATGCCGTTCGTCGTCCTGGGCGGTGAGCGGACGATCCGCGGCTACTTCCTCGACGCGCTCCTGCCCATCCTCGGCCCGACGAAGACCTACTTCCAGTGCTCCGCGGCCGAGGCCGAGATCATCAAGTACATGGAGAACGCGTTCTTCGCCACCAAGGTCACCTTCGTCAACGAGTTCCGCGACATCGCCCAGGTCTTCGGCGCCGACTGGCACACCGTGCGGGAGGGATGGCTGCTGGACCCGCGCGTCGAGCCGTCCCACACCGCGGTCTTCGCGGCCGACCCCGGCTTCGGCGGCAAGTGCCTGCCCAAGGACTTGACCGCCATCATCGCCGCGGCCCGCGCGGCCGGCGCGCGGGCCGATCTCCTCGGCCAGGTCGTCCGCAGCAACGACCAGCGCCGCACCCACAACTAGCCGACCCCCAACTAGCCGACCCCACTGCCCGGCGCAGTCCGCCGGGCAGCCGTCTCCCCCTTCTTCTGGAGCGGCCATGCCCGCGCCCGTCATCATCGGCGTCAACTACCACCGGATCGGCGACGTGGAACCCGCCAACCCCTACCACCGGCTCCACACCGTGCCGCACCACGTCTTCACCCGCCAGCTCGACTGGATGCTCGCTCGCGGCGCGGTCATCTCCCCCGACCAGGCCCGTGCCGCCGACACGCCGGCCGACGTCAACTTCGTCCTGTGCTTCGACGACGTCCCCGTCTCCGCGCTCACCGCCATCGACCTGCTGCGCACGCGGAACCTGCCCGTAACCCTCTCCCCCGCGGGAGTCCTCGCCGACGACGGCCTCGGCACCCGCGACAAGGTCTACGCCATCGAGAAGTACGCCGACCCCGACCACATCGCCCGCCGCATCACCGGCCTCCTCCCGGCAGCGGCCCGGCGGGAGAACTCCTTCTACCACCTCACCAAGAGCCCCGCCCTCGATCCCCACCTCGTGCGCACCCAGCTGATCGACCCCCTGTACGAGACCGTCCGCGACCGGGCGGCGCCCTTCTTCGCCGAACGCGGATACCTCACCTGGACCCAGCTGCGCAGCCTCGCACGCGATCCCCGGGTCACAGTGGCCAATCACACCTACCGGCACGACAACCTCGCCGCCCTCGGCCCCGACGCCGTGCGCGCCGAGGTCGAACGCTCCCACACCCACTTCACCCGGCGGACGGGAACGGCGGCACGGTACTTCACCGTCCCTTTCGGCCGCCTCACCCAGGAACTCGCCCTGGACCTGCTGGATTCCCTCGTTCCCCTGGGCTACGAGGGAATCCTCTGGGTCGGCTCCGGCGGGGTGAACGTCCACGGCCGCTACCGGCACCAGGTCCTGCACCTGGTCCGGGTGCACGCGCACGAGAACGCCGACGGATTCGCCAAACAGGTCGACGCCGCCGTCCGCAACTCCACCCGGGCGGCCATCTGGCAGGTTCCCGCCCGGGCGCACCACCGGCCCGTACGGATCACCGAAGGCAGCAGCGCCCGCCGAGCGGGCGTCCTCGAAATGGTGCTGCGCCAGGGCAAGGACCACGCCAGCGATCCGGTCCACTTCGCCCACCAGTTCACGGCCAACCCCTACCGCGGCACACGCTGCGACTACTGCACGGTCGAGGCCGACGGCCGCCCCGAGGCCATCGCCTACCGCTTCCACACCCCCTTCGCCGTGGACGGGCAGCGGATACCGGGCATCTACCTGTCCGGCTGGCGCAAACTCCCCCACGCCCACGCCACAGCCGCCGGACTGTTGCTGCGCGCGCTCCTCGACCAGGAACCCGTCGTCGGCGTGTACCGGCCCAACCCCGAGATCCACACCGCGTTCCGGTCCTGGCACCGCGTCCGGGTCACCCAGCTCGTCCTCACCGCCCCGGCCCCGTTCCGCCCGGCCGGAGGGGCACGGTGGAGCACGACCGAGAGCAGCGGATTCCCGGCCGACTGCGAAGACCTGTGCGCGGCGTCCGTCCGGAGGGCGGGCTTCACCTTGGCCCGTGACGGCGCCTATCACCGCTGGCGGCACGCCGCCTATCCGGCCGCCCGGGCGACGTTCCTGTGCATACGCCGCCTGGGCCGGCCCGCGGGCCTCGCGGTCCTGCTCCACCTGCGCGACGTCACCCACGTCGTCGACTTCCACCTCGCAGACGGCCGACACGCCGACCGACTGCTCGGCGCGGTGCGCGCGCACGCCGCCAGCCACGGCTGCACCAGCGTCCGCTGGGAGACCACCGACACCCGCCTCATCCGCACCGCCGTCGAGCACCACGGGGCACACACCGGCTCCTACGACAACTTCTACCGCTTCAACACGGCACGCTTCGCCGCGCTCGGCCTCATACCGCCCGGCGAACGCTGGCGTGACCTGCGGCTGCACGAGACCGCCACCACCAGCGACGTCCTACCCCGGTGACCTCAGGAGGCCCTCCATGTACACCGTCGGGGATCTCGTCCTGGCCAACGCCCGCACCCGGCCGGACGAGACGGCCGTCATCGACGGCACCCACACGGTCAGTCACGGCGAACTCGCCGCACGTGCGTCCCACCTGGCGCGCCACCTGCACGCCCTGCTCCCCGCGGGTTCCCGGGTCGTGCTGCTCATGCCGCGCTCGGCCGACACGATCGCCGCGTACTTCGCCGCGCACCTGGCCGGGCTCGTCCCGGTGATCGCCCACGACCAGCTCCGAACCCGCCAGATCGCGCACATCGTCGGCCACGCCGAGGCGGGACTGGCCCTCACCACCGGCCGCCTGGCCGGACGGCTGAGCACCTGCCTGCCGCCGCAGCACGTCCTGACGATCCCGTCCCTCGCGGACGCGCCGAAGACCGGACAGACCGTACGGCCGCGCGTCATCGGCCGGGATCTCGCCGGCCTGATCTACACCTCCGGCTCCACCGGAACGGCCAAAGGCGTGATGCTCAGCCACGACAACCTTCTCGCCGGCGCCTCGATCGTCGCCGACTACCTGGGACTGACGCCGAAGGACCGCACCCTCGCCCTGATGCCGTTCTCCTTCGACTACGGCCTGAACCAGGTCCTTGCCACCTTCCACGCGGGCGGCACCGTCGTAATCCAACGCTCCCCCTTCGCCCCGGACATCTGCCGCACCCTTCGCACGCACGGCGTGACCGGCCTGGCCGCCGTACCCACCCTCTGGAACGACCTGCTGCACCCAGGGTCCCCCTTCGTCACCGCCCGGTACCCGTCGCTGCGCTATCTCACCAACACCGGCGGCGCCCTGACGGCGACCGCCGTCGACGCGATCCGCTCCGCCCAGCCCCACCTGGCGGTGTTCGCGATGTACGGGCTCACCGAGGCGTTCCGCTCCACCTACCTCCCCCCGGACCTGCTGCCGCACAAGCCGACAGCCGTGGGCCGCGCGGTCCCCGGCTGCCAGGTCGATGTCCTCGACGAGGACGGACACCCGTGTCCCCCCGGCGAGATCGGCGAGGTCGTACACCGCGGCCCGACGGTCGCGCTGGGGTACTGGCGCGACCCCGAGGCCACCGCCCGCGTCTTCCGGCCCCGTCCCGGACTGCGCCCTCCGCTCCACGAGACCGTCGTGCACTCCGGCGATCTCGGCTACACCGACGCCGACGGCGACCTGTACATCACGGGACGCCGCGACGAACTCACCAAGATCCACGGAATCCGTGTCACCCCCACCGAAGTGGAGACGGAGGTGTCGGCCTCAGGGATGACCGCAGCCGCCATCGCCGTGTTCGTCCCCGATCCCGGCAACGCCTCGCAGCCGTGTCTCCTCCTCGCCGTCCAGCCCCAAGACACCACCTTCAGCCTCGACGCCCTACGGGCGTACTGCAGCGCCGAAATGCCGCCGCACATGCGCCCCCGCCGCATCTCCGTCCTCGACCACCTCCCGCGCACACCTCACGGAAAGCCCGACCGCCCCCGCATCCGTGCCCTACTCACCCACGAGGGAGACAGCCGGTGAACCCGTCCTTCGGTGAACTCCTCGTCCCCCTGGAGGAGTTCACCCGGCTCCACGCGAACACCCTGCGCCGGTTCGGCCGTCACGCCGTCGACCTGGCCTTCCCCAACCCGCAGTTCCTCGCCGACCCCCGCCCCTACGAGGTGCTCGCCTCCCTCGCCGCCCAGGCGGGACCCCCCGACCTGCGCTACAGCCCCTTCGGCGGGTTCACTCCCGTACGCCGCCGGCTGGCCGGCGCCCTCGCCAAGCAGCACTCCCTGCCCTACACCTTCAACGACATCGTCATGACGCCGGGAGCCACCGCCGCCCTCCACACCGTCCTTCGCGCGCTGTTCACCCCCGGCGACCACATCATCCTCTTCAGCCCGTGCTGGATGGACTACCCCCTGTACCTGGCAGATCTCGGCCTGCCCTACACCCTGGTCCCCAGCAAGGCGGACAAACACCTCGACCCCGGCGCCGTCGCCGCGGCGTGGACACCCAGCACCCGCGGTGTGATCATCTCCCAGCCGTCCAGCCCCACCGGGGTGACCCACAACCCCACCGAACTCCGGCAACTGGCCGCCGTTCTCGAACGCCACACGCAGCCGGGGCCGCCCCTGCTGATCGCCGACGAGGCCCACGCCCACCAGAGCTGGGACTGCACACCCTGCCCTGCCCCGGCCGCGTACTACACCCACACCCTCACGGTGCGGTCGTTCGGCAAAGCATGGGAGATGCAGGGGCAGCGCACCGGCTGCCTCGCCGTCTCTCCCCGCCTCACCCCCCGCCACGAGACCGCCACAGCGCTCCTGCGGCAGATGCGGATCAGCGGGCACTGCGCCCCGACCGCCCTGACCCAGCAGCTCGCGGCGGCCCTGTGCGAGACCGTCCCCGACCTCAGTGGCCTCGCCGACCTGCAGCGTCACACACGCCGGCAACTGCGCGCGGCCGGCGTCACCGTCCTCGACACCCACGCCACGCGGTTCCTCTACGCGCGCTGTCCCTGCGCCGACGACCAGAAGTTCGTCGCACGTCTAGCCGACCGCGGGGTCCTGGTGATGCCCTCGTCGCTCTTCCACGAGCACGGCTGGTTCCGCATCGCCCTCAACCTCGGCGCGCCCGGCCTCGACCAGGCCATCGCCATCATCTGCGAGGAGTACGCCCGTGCTTGAAACACACCTGCCCCTCACGAATGTCTGCTGGAACCCGGCCCAGGGCGCACACTCCACAGCCGTGACGCCGGACACGGCAAACAGCCTCCTCGGGCGCTTCTGCGACGTCCGCCACGACGGAGAACGGGTGATCGCCCTGCGTGACCCTCTCGGCCTCAACAAGCTGTACGCGGCCTTCCGCCCCGACACCGGCGTCATCGTCGCGAACTACCTCATCGACCTCATCAGATCGGGGGCCGCCTTCACCGGCATCTACGCCATTCCCCCGGGCAGCATCGTCACACTGGCCCCACGGGAGCGCACAGGCACGGTGCACCGCTACGCCGAGTTGCCCACACGTGCCGGCTCCGGCCGCGCGGCGGGCGAACTCGCCGCCGAGACCGCATCCCTCCTCGACCAGGGCATGCGGCACCTCGCCGCAGCCCGCCCCCGACTTCCCGTCGCCGTCTGCCTCTCCGGAGGGGCCGACAGTTCCGTCATCGCCTCCTACACACGCCAGTACTTTCCCCACGCCACCGCGTACACCTACAGCCCCGACGGCCAGCCGCTGAGCGAGGACGCCACCGCCGCCCAGGCCGTCGCCGACCACCTCGGCCTCCCCTTCCGGCTGGTGCGTGCCGACCGCCAGGACCTGCTCGACGCGATTCCCGCCGCCCTGGTCCATGGGCAGGACTGGCGCGACTTCAATGTCCACGCCGCCCTCGTCAACGAAATCCTGGCCGCCGCCATCGCCAACGACCACCCCGCAGGCGCGCTCGTTCTCACCGGCGACCTGATGAACGAGTTCCTCGCCGACTACACCCCCGTGACCCACCGGGGCACCGACCACTACCGGCTTCCGCGCCTTCCCCCGGACCGGCTGCGCGTCCACCTCACCCGGGGCCTGCAGACGGGCGACCGCGAAGTCGGAGTGTTCACCGCCCACGGTCTGACCGTCGTCCAGCCCTACAGCTGGGCCGCCAGCCAGCTCCTCGCCCTTCCGCACCCCGTCAGCAAACCCCGGCTCATGACAGCACTCGCACGTGGCACCCTGCCGGAACACATCCTTCAACGGCCCAAACTCCGCGCACAAATCGGGGACCGGAACACCGACACGGGCGTCCTGCCCCAACTACTGGACGCCGGCATCGACCAGCAGCACCTCGAAGACAGCTTCCGCCGAGCCCTCCTTATCCGATCGCCCCAGGAACTGCACTCCATCGTCCGCGGAGGCGTCCACCAGCCCGTCCCCACACCCCTCATCCCGGCGGAAGGCCACCATGCCCCCCTCACCAGCTGACGCCGCAGCCAGCATCGAAGCCTTCATCCGGCGCGAAGCAGCAGTGACCGCGGACGACCCCTCCTTCAGCCGGCAGGTGAACCTGTTCGACACCGGATACCTCGACTCCCTCACCGTGGTCGCCCTGAGCGTCCACATCGAAGAGAACCTCGGGACCCCGATCAGCGACACCGACCTCTTCGATCCCCGATTCGCCACAATCGACGGCATTGCCGAACTCGTCGCCGAACACGCCGACCCCACGCCGGACACCACCGCCGACCCATGACCCCCACTGCCCCCTCTTGACCCGTACCGGTCCAGCCCAGCCCGCCGAAAGGTCCCGCCATGCCACTCGCCCGATCAGACATCCGCGCTCTCGTCCAGCAGTACCTGTCGCGTCACCCCGCCGAACACGCCTCCGTAGCACCGTTGCTGACACTGCTCGAAGAAGCGGTGGAAGACCCGACAAGCCGCACGACGATGCCAGCGCACATCACGTGCAGTGCCGTGGTCATCGACCAGGACCGACGCGTACTGCACATCCACCACAAGGCGAGCGGTCTCCTGCTCGTCCCAGGCGGCCATCCCGAACCACACGACCACACGCTGCTCGCCGCGGCCGTACGCGAGGTCGGCGAGGAAACCGGCATCAAGGCCGACGCCCTGTCCCTCACCCCTCGGTTACTCAACGTTCCGATCGACATCGCCTTCCACAACATCGACGCCCGACCGGACAAGGACGAGCCACCGCACCAGCACTACGACGTCCGGTTCGCTCTCCACCTGGCCGTGGAACGTCCCGAACTCGTTCTCCAGACCGCAGAGGTCACCGGAGCCGAATGGCGCGGATTCGGCTCCGTCAGCTCCCCGACACTGCGCATCAAGCTCCTGGCGTCGGACCTCGACGGCCCGCCGTCCAGTGGTGCAGGGCCGCGATGACCGTGGCGGAGGCGTCGACTCGACCTTGCAGCTGGGTCCGCTCTCCTTTTATCGCCCTCAACTCGGCGCGCAGTTCCTTGAGTTCGCCATCGCGCCGCGCTTCCCCGGTGTGCGCCGGTGGCGGCTGTGTGGCGGTCCCATTCGGCCAGGATGCCGTGGGCCCGGTTCATGGTGGCTCGGCTGACGTCGGCTACCCGGTAGAGGTTCTCCTTGGTCAGCCGCCCGTCGGTGCGGGAGGGCCGGCCTGCGAGGAGTCGCTCTACCGCGGCTCGCAGGGACCTCGACGTCTCGGCCGAGACGTGGTCGGTGGATGTCCAGCCGGTGGGTGTCACGGTCACTTCTGGGCCCTCCGGATCACTGAACGGACGTCGTGTAGCTGACGGTCGAGCTGTTCGTGGCGGCAGGGGGCGATCTTGGGGGTGTCCAGCAAGGTCAAGAGACTGGTCTCCTCACTCCGCCAGATCATGAGGTGGCCGGGGGTGATGACGCTGTTGTGACAACGTCCGGGCTGACAACGGTCGATCAGCGGCCCGCTGTGTCCGGCGGGAAGGATCGCCTCCTCAATGCACTTCGCGCCGTCGGGGTTGTTCTGGTCGAAGGCGCAGTGGTTGAGCTTGCCGAATCGGAGGATGACCCGGGTTTTGTGCAGGAGGTCGTATTCGATTCGCTTGCCGCCGGTCTTCGCGGTGCGGGTCACCTCCGTAGCTGCCTCCCTGACCGCGTCGAAGGTGCCCACAGCTTCTCGACACCGGGGCCGTAGCCGATCGTTTCGCCTGCGTGGTGCTGGTCGTAGAGGTCCCGCAGCCGCATGCACCGGGCGTCCTCGATCGCGGTGTCCAGCAGGCTGGCCCAGGAGGAGTCGGACGCGGCATAGCCCTGGGTGTCGGGTGGCCAGGGCCCGGGTGGCCGCGTGCTTCGGCTGTAGTCCCAGGGCGATCTCGGCGCCGGGCTCGGTGCCGACCGACATGGACATCGTCTTGCGGAACATGTGCGGGGCGATCTTCTGAGACGGGATTGGATCCAGGCCGGTGCGGCCGTGGTGGTCGTTGACGTGCTCGATGAACCGCTCGATGAGCTTGCGGCTGACACTGAACTCGTAGGTCTTGGTGCCGTCGATGTCGCCGGGCAACCCGGGGTCGGCGAAGACTAGATCGCGATGGCGGGAGAGTTCCTCGGCGACCACGATCGCCTGTGCGACGGGCTCGGTGATCCACCAATGTTCCAGAGGTCGGCCGGGGTCCTGCTTGCGTTTGCGGGAGACGACGGCGGGGGCTCCGTAGAACTCGGGGGTTGAGGAACATCGGAACGAAAACCGGCGCTAAGCCTCGATCGGCCCTGGTGGGCGGCTGACGGGGCGCCGATGGCCCGACCCGTCTGAAGTCGTTCCGCAGATAACGCCCTATTATCCGTGGCATCGCTGATCACGACCTGCGCTGACGTCCGCGCGGTCGTGCGCGAAGCGACCCTGTTATCTGCGGTAAGGAGGGGACCGTGCCCGCCGTCGTACGACTGCCCGCTGGGAAGGCGTTGACCGTCCGCGCGGCGGCCGACGTTTTCCTCGACTCGCTCGGAAACGCCAACACCCTCCGCTCGTACGGCATCGGGGTGGGCAAGACCGCCGAGCGCCTCGGCGAGGCCCGGCCGCTCGCCACCGTGGCGGACGACGAAGTCGGCGGCACCCTTGAACAGCTGTGGGGCGAGGCGGCGGTCAACACCTGGAACGCCCGCCGGGCGGCGGTGCTGTCCTGGCTGGGCTGGTGCGCCGAGCGCGGCTACGACGGCCCGCAGGTGCCGGCGTGGGCGAAGCGGCTGCCTCCGCCGGACTCGCAGACCCCGGCCCGCTCGAAGATGGCGATCGACCGGCTGATCGCCCGCCGCGACGTCCATCTGCGGGAGAAGACGCTGTGGCGGATGCTGTACGAGACCGTCGCACGGTCGGAGGAGATCCTCGGCGTCAACATCGAGGAGCTGGACCTGGCCGGGCGCCGGGCCCCGGTGAAGGCCAAAGGCGCCCAGCCTCGTACCCGGCGCCGGGGCGCCCCGCGCGAGGACTTCGTGCTGGAAACCGTGTACTGGGACGCGGGTACCGCGCGCCTGCTGCCCCGGCTGATCAAGCGCCGTACCCGCGGGCCTGTGTTCGTCACCCACCGCCGTCCAGGGCCCGGGAAGGTCGTCAGCCCGCGCGACGTCTGTCCGGACACCGGGCTGGTCCGCCTGTCGTACGGGCAGGCCCGCGCCCTCCTTGATGCGCATACGGCCGTTGGCGGGGTGCCGGGAGCGGGTTGGGACCTGCACGAATACCGGCACTCCGGCCTCACCCACCTCGGCGAGGCCGGGGCCAGCCTGCCCATGCTCATGGCGAAGTCCCGGCACAGGAAGCCGGAGAACGTCCGTCGCTACTTCCATCCCTCGGCGGAGGCGATTGCCGAGGTCACCAGCCTGCTCGGGCCCGGCGACGGCAGGCGCTGACGCCACGGGGAAGGTGCCGCCGCCCGGCCCGTCGTCCGGCCCGGTCGCACCGTGTCCTGCAGTGCTTTGCCGCACATCACCGCCGTGCCGCCGGCGCGTCATCGGGGCCGATTGATCCGACTCGGGGGCCGTGCCCCGTCGGCGTGAGCGGCGGCCTGCGACAACGCCCGGTCAGGCGGGCTGGCCCGTCGGCATGACGGTGATGTGCGGAAGATTCACCCGCGGCGGGAGGCTCGCGAGGAACCCGACGGTCTGGGCGATGTCCTGGGGTTCGAGACACGGCACCATCTCCTTGAAGCCCTCCGGGAACGAGGGCCCGCCGCTGCCGGCGACGTGGTTCTTCAGCTCGGTGTCGACGAGACCCGGCTCGATCACCGAGACTCGCACCTTCTTCGCGCCCAGTTCGGCCCTGAGGTTGTGGGAGAGGTGGGTGACGTACGCCTTGGTGCCGGCATAGACGGCGAAGGCGGGCAGGAGGGAGTGCGCCGCGATGGACGAGGTGTTGATCAGGTCAGCCACTCCGCGCTCGGCGGCGGCGTTCACCAGCTGCGGCGTGAACGCGGCGATGACGTTCGTCAGGCCCGTGACGTTGAGGGCGATCTCGCTCTGCCACGAGCCTTCCGTCAGCGCCTCGGCCGGGTTGAAGAGCATGACGCCCGCATTGTTGAAGAGCAGGTCGGCACCGCCCAGCTCAGCGGCCACCCGGTCGGCGGCCGAGTGCACCGCCACCGTGTCGGTGACGTCGGCGGCCAGTGCCCGGGCCTGACCGCCGTTCTTCTCGATCCGGGCGACCAGGTCGCTCAGCCGCTCCGCACGCCGCGCCAGCACGACGACATGGGCGCCCAGCTCGGCCAGGTGCTCGGCCGATGCCTCGCCCATGCCGCTGGAGGCTCCGGTAACGACCGCGACGCGGCCGGTGAGGGGACGGGCAGAAGTCTGCGTGGTCATGGTGCACACCTTCCGAAGGCGGGTGAAGTGACAGGTGGCCGCGGCCGGTCGCCGCAAGCTCCTGAACCACGACACCACCCGCCAGGCCCCCATGGGCCGCCAAAACGGGCCCTCATCAGGCAGGTCCTGGCGAGGCTGGTACTGGCAGGGCCACCCAGCCGAAGCCCGGGCGCGCCCGGCCTGGCCACACTGGAGACATGGACCGAAGCAGCGAGATCGCCGCCTTCCTGCGCTCACGGCGCGCCGGGATCACCCCCGACCGGGCCGGGCTGCCCGCCGACGGACGCACCCGCCGGGTGCCCGGGCTGCGCCGCGACGAGGTGGCCCGCCTGGCCGGCGTCAGCACCGAGTACTACACCCGCCTCGAACAGGGCCGCGCAGGCTCCCCGTCGCCCGAAGTCGTCGAGGGCCTCGCCCGGGCCCTTCAGCTCAACCCCTCCGAGCGCGAGCACCTCACCAACCTGCTGATCCGCCCCGCCACCACACGCCGCACTCCGACCAGCCCGCAGCGGGTCAGGCCCGGCCTGCACCTGATGCTGCAGACGCTCGACCACGTGCCCGCCTTCGTCCTCGGCCGCCGCGCCGACGTCCTGGCCTCCAATCGCCTCGCCCGCGAGGTGCTGACGGACTTCGACGCCCTGCCCGCGCCCCGACGGAACCTGGCCCGCTACTACCTGCTGGACCCCGAGGCCCGCGAACGGGTAGCCGACTGGGAGCAGGTGGCGGCCGAGACCGTCGCCATTCTCCGCCTGGAGGCCGGCCGCCATCCCCGGGACCGCCGGCTCGCCGACCTCGTCGGCGAACTCACCCTGAAATCACCCGAGTTCTCCACCTGGTGGAACGACCACCGGGTGCTGAGCCGCACGCACGGCACCAAGTCCTACCATCACCCCCTCGTAGGCGACCTCCACTTCTCCTACGAGTCCTTCCAGCCCCTTGGCGATATCGACCAGACGCTGTGCGTGTACAACGTCGAACCGGGCTCCTCCACTGCCGAGGCCCTTCAACTCCTCACCAGCTGGACGGCATCGAAGCTGTAGGTCCAGCCCCCGTCCGAGCCCCACGCTCCACCTGCGGGAGCGTCACAGCCGCCGAGCACGGAGACGAGCACGCCGGTGCACAGCTCTGTGTGTGACTGGTGGCGCTGGGCCATGGCCGTCGCCGCGGGGCCCACGGACTGCCCGGTCTGCGGGCAGAATTGCGTGCCCGGCAGCGGGCAGGTCATGCGGACCGCGAAGCAAGGTGACGGGAACGTCAGGATACGGCGGGCGCTGGGACGATCTGCTCCAAGCGATCGCGCTTGGTGAACATGTCCCAGTACTGGTCAGCCAGCTCGGCGGGCGGGATGAGGGGCATTCCGCCGAGGGTGGGGTCCGCCTCGTACGCCGCTTGGTGGCCAGCCGTGCCTTCGACCAACCCGGCAACGGTGACGGCGCCGACATACACGCCCTTGTCGGCGAGTTCGCCGTGAAGGGACTGGAACCAGTTGCGGGTGGCCGCGAGGACAGCTCCGAGGCCGCTCATGCCGGGGTAGCCCGAGAGGGCGGACATGCCCTGGCCGAACAGGAGGCCGCCCTCGCCCCGCTCGACCATCTGGGGAACCACTGCTCGGGCGATCTCGATGGGCGTGTGAAGGTAGAGGTCGGCGATCGGACGCAGGAAGTCGGCGGCGACCTGGGCAGCGGGCAGGAACAGGTCCTTCGCCGCGCCGATCGGGGCGTACTCGATGACGTCGATGCGACCGAAATGCCCGGAGACCCGGTCCACCAGCGCGGGCACCCCGGCCGAGTCGGAGAGGTCCGCGGGGAAGGCGGCGGCTTCGATCCCCTCCTTGTCGAGCGCCGCCACCAGCTCGTCGAGCGGCTCCTTGCGGCGGGCGACGAGTGCGGCGGCGTATCCCTCGCGGCCGAAGCGGCGAGCGGTGGCCGCGCCGAGTCCCGTACCTGCTCCGAAGATCGCGATGGTCTTCTCGGGCATGACATGCTCCCTGTCCGATTACTTGATGGTGCCCTCAAATTTGCTTTCGCCGTACCATAGGGGCCAACTTGACGGAGGTGTCAAATTTGGAGGCGGGAGTGGCGGTGGCGAACGACGGGACAGGGCGCCCGGTCCTGCGGCGTGATGCGCAGCGCAGTATCGAGAAGATCACCGCCGCCGCCCTGGAACTGTTCACCGAACGCGGTCTGGACTGCCCGCTGGAGGAGATCGCCCGCCGAGCAGGTGTGAGCCCGGGGACGATCTACCACCGCTTCGGGAGCCGCGAGGCACTCATCGACGCCGTAGCCCCCGACCTGGCGGCTGCGAAACTCTCCAGGGCGATCGACGAGGCCGGTGCGCGGGAAGGCGCATGGGAACGGTTCTACGGCTATGTCGAGGCGATCAGTTTCCTGATGACCACGGACGCCGCGCTCAGCGATGCGTTCGCGCGGCGCTACGACGACACGCCCCGCCTCGGCGCCGTCTGCGAGGAAGCCCTCGCGCATGGGGCGGTGCTCGTGAAGGAGGCCCATGAGTCCGGCGAGTTGCGGGATGACTTCCTCGTCGAGGACCTGATGTCCATCTTCCTGTCCGTCGCCGCCGTCTCGCGCTCCGTACCCGGTGCCTGGCGCAGGGCCCTGGCCTTCACCCTCGACGGACTGCGCGCTTCTGCGGCCCCTCCTCCGGGGCCTTGACGAGAACGGCATGGGCGAATCCGTTCAGTGGGTCCCGCGACTCAACGCTGGCAGCCTGCGCCGCCGCCGAGGAGCCTGCGAAGGCCGGCTGACTTCTGCCGCTACCTGCCTCGACGGCCAGCCGTCCCGCTTTCACGACCACGCCAGTGCCGTCGTTGCTCCTCGGTATCCCAAACTCGGGTGATCACCTGACTCCGGATGCAGTCGACACACGCCGTCCCGAGACATCAACGAAGCCACCATGACGTCCCGGCTCGTGAGACGGCTTCGGGAACCCTGCCCCCGCAGCTCTGGCCAGCGCGGACAGGGTCAAGGAAGCGGCGGCCCCGCCAAGGTCTTCACTCTTCGCCGGTGGCGTCCTTGTCGCGCAGGGGCCGCAGGCCCCCAGACAGGTCGGGGAGCTGGAACGAGTAGCGGCCGAACATGTTGATGTGGTGCCGCACGAACGGCGAGAGCCGGGCCACGTCCTCGTCACGCACATCGAAGCCGTTCACGCGCAGCTGTGTCACTGCGGCGTCCATGTACCGCGTGTTGAACAGCACCAGGGCGTTGAGGACCAGGCCCAGGGCGCCGATCTGGTCTTCCATACCGTCCTGGTAGCGCTGGTAGAGCTGCCCGGACCGGCCGTGGAAGATCTTCCGGGCGAGGGAATGACGGCCCTCCTGGAGGTTGGCCTGGCTCTTGATCTGCCGCCGGTAGCCGGGCTCGTCGGCCAAACGCAGGATGTGCAGGGTCTTGGAGATCCGCCCGTAGTGGGCGATCGCGTCACCGAGCGGGGTGGGGCGGCCGTCGCGGGACAGCATCCGGATCACGTCGTACGCGCGCACGGCGCCGGTGTGGATGGAGCCGATGATCCGCAGGATGTCCTCCCAGTGCCGTTCGATCCTGGCGAGGTCGACCCGGCCGCGGGCCGCGTCCTGGAAGGCGCCGTAGTCGGCCGTGCGGTTGATACGCCACATCTTCTGATCCGGCAGGTCAGCGAGCTGCGGCGCATACGCGAACCCCGCCAAGGTGAGCAGCCCGAAGACAATGTCGCTGTATGAGGCGGTGTCCGTGACGATCATCTCCGGGCGCCTGCCGCCGTCGCGGTCGTAGAGGACGTCCAGCACGTACAGCGAGTCGCGCGGGGTGCCGGCCACCACCTTCCCGCCCAGCCCCGCGGCCTGGTCGTTGATCATGTTCAGCCAGGTCGCCCCGCCCCGGCGCCCGAAGTACTTCGGGTTCGGCCGCGCGTACACCGACGGCACGGGGACGACGAACCGCATACCGTCCACGGAGGCGACCAGGCCGCCGCCCCACGCCTGCGCGAGCGGGATGGCTGCCTGGTAGTCGATCAGCGTGGCGTTCGCGGCCCGGTACGTCGCCAGTCGCAGATACGTCTGGTCGACATGGGACAGGCGCCCGTACTTCAGCGCGTCCGCGGCCCCGATGACCGGGGTGTAGCCGACGTTGCAACTGTGCGCGACCAGCAGCGCGGCGATCGTCACGTGCAGGTCCTTCAGCCGAGCCTCGCCGCCGGTGACCGAGGTGAACGCCTGGTCGGCGCCGGTCCAGGAGAACACCTCCAGCAGGGCCTCCGGCAGGTCGACCCGGGGCAGCATCGCCTCCACCGCCTCCCGCAGCTGGCGCAGTGAGGCGGGTTCAGGCTCCGGCTCCAGC
Organism: Streptomyces sp. 4F14; assembly: GCF_048159485.1. Lineage (NCBI taxonomy): Bacteria > Bacillati > Actinomycetota > Actinomycetes > Kitasatosporales > Streptomycetaceae > Streptomyces > Streptomyces sp. 4F14. Next base: position 342,706 of record NZ_JBLRVY010000007.1, on the reverse strand, counting down.
GCGGCGAAGTGCAGCCGTCCGTCGTCATCGAACACGATCTGGGAGTTCGCCGGCACCCGCGCGGCGACCTCGCGATAGGTGCCGTCCAGCAGCACGGCCCGCGCCGCCAGGTGCTCACCCGCCCCGGCGGGCAGGTTGAGCGAGGCGAGCACGGTCGGCTTGGCCTGCTCCCACGCTTCCCCGTCCAGCAGCTTCGCCCTCGGGTCACCCCACTTGGAGGAGTTCTTCGCGAACACCTGCTTGCTCCGCAGCATCCGGTGGACCTGTTCCAACACGCAGAAGGCGTACGCCTTCCAGTCCACCGTGCCCGGCTCCAGGTGCGGCGCGGACAGCACCAACCGCCGCCACGAGCCGGTGACCAGGCCGGTGTCGATCTCGGCGGGTCCCACCTTCTTGCGGCCCATCAGGTCGGGCAGCGTCTTCAGCGCCTTGAGGACCGGCAGGCCCTCCGGGGTGGCGTCGAAGTCGACCACCGTCACCAGCAGCTTCAGGAACGGCCGTACGGTGCCGAAGCGGGTGACGAGCTGGGCCCGCCATGCCTCGTCCGCGTCCGAGTCGAGCGGCGGAGTCAGCTCGAACAGCGCGGCGATCGCCGCCGCCAGCTCATGCCGGGGCACCACCTGCTCGATCCGCTCCCACATCGCCTCCAGCGTCTCCACCTCCGGCGGGCTGATCTCCCCGGTATCGGTGTCGACTTGCTCGCTCGTGGTGTCGAACACGATCTGGAACGCGGCGGCCAGCTTCGCCGACGCCCGCTCCACCCGCGGCAGGGCCTTCAGCTTCTCCTTCACCGTCTCCCGCTCCGCCCTGGCCAACAGCTTCGTCGCGATCAGCACCTCCAGCAGGTCCAAGGCGTCATCGACCGCCCGGGACGTCAGATAGACCGCGGTGGCCAGCAGCGTGGCCAGGCGCCGGGAATCCCCGTGCCGCCTGAGCAGCGACGCCTTGCCGTCAACCCCGTACCGCGACAACTCCGCCAGCCGCCGTGGCGGTATCGCGGACACATCCACCTCGCCCATCCCGAAGGCCGCGATCTCCTCGGCTCGCTCCAGCGCCCACTTCATCTGAGGCCCGGAAATCCGCACCGGACCCCGGCGCAGCCGGTCCAGCTCCGACACCCGGGCGCCCGGCGGCACCGTCAGCAGGGAGTCGAGCACCGCCCGCTGACCGGTGCTCAGCAGCCCGTAGAGGGTGTCCCACAACCGCTGGTTCGCCGCCTCCCTCACCGCGGCCACCAGCCGGGCCAGCGTCGTCACCCCGGGCAGCAGCACGCGCCGCTCACGCAGCCACCCCGCCGCCGCGTCGAACAGCGCCTTCGGGCCCTCCCCGGTCGTCCAGGCCCGCGCATCCACCCACGCCCGAAGCTCCGCCTCCGACTCGGCGAACTCCGTGTACTCCAGGACCCGCCGCAGCTCACGGACGTGATCGAGCCGGGTGTTCTCCCGCTCGCCGTACGCCTTCAACGCCGACGCGTCCGCGACACCCAACTGCCCAGCGAGGTAGTCGACCACCTCCGCCGGCACGTCCGTCGGATCGTCCAGGAACACCCCGAGGAACCGCACCGTGGTCATCTGCACCGCGAACCCGAGCCGGTTGTGGGCCCGCCGCTTCGGCTCGATCAACGCCCGGTCCGCGTCGTCCAGGAAGAAGAACCGCTCCAACTCCGTACGGGACGGCGCCCCGTCGTACACCGCGTACTTCGCGGCTTGCTCATCCGTCAGAAACTCGACCGGCACCCCGGACCTCCAGACAGTCAGTGATCAACACGACTGCCGAAGGCTCCGCCCCCGCCGAACCCCAGGTCAAAGCGCCCTCAAGCCCTCCAGAGGCTTAGCGCCGGTTTTCGTTCCGATGTTCCTCAACCCCCAACTCCGCGACGACGCTGCCGCGTACGATCTCGCGGATTACTGGCGGCATCATGTTCAGCCCGGCCACGAAGATGTAGGTGTAGGCGGAGTCTCGCTGAAGCGCAAGATCAGGATAGGCAGCCTCGACGATCACCCGACGCAGGTACTACAGCCGTGACTCGCGATCTCGTCTGTCGCGGGTGGCGTAGTGGCAGCGTTTCGCGCGGGTCTGGTGGGTGCGTCGCCAGTGTGACTGGGCGAGCACGATCGTCGGTGGCAGGGGTGCGGTGGCCCAGACGAGCCGGTTGAGCAGGCGGCGGATCTCCTCCGCGGTGTAGCGGATCAGCTTTTCAACGCGGCCTGACGATCCCCCTTTTCGGCTTCGTCCGGCGGAGCTGTCGGGGTGGGCAGCTGGTCGGGTTCTCCGGGGCGTTGGAGGTCGCGGCTGCGGGTGTCGGTGATGGTCAGGAAGGCCAGGGCAGCCATGGACAGGGTGATGTGGCGGTGCCAGGCGTCCCAGGTACGGACCTCGTAGTGGTCCAGTCCGCAGTCGGACTTCGCGGTCTCAAAACAGTCCTCGACGGACCAGCGCAGGCCCATCACCCGGACGATCTCGCCGATCGGGGTGCCGGCCCTGGCGTGGACGGCGAAGTACGCGATCTGGGTCGGATCGGCGATCGAGCGCCGCACCAGCAGCAGATGAAGGCAGCCGCGGCGGGGACCGCCCTCGGCGCCGCCGGGCCAGGTCACCTCGGCCAGTGCCCAGTCGTAGGAACGCAGGCCCTTGGCCCCTGCCCCGCACGAGCGGCGCTCGAAAAGGAGCGGGACGGCGGCGGCGAACGCGTCCACCCACAGGTTTCCGGTGCCGTGCGTGTGCACCGTCTCGTCCACGGGAACGGCCATGACATACGGGATGCGGCGGCGCTCCAGGGCGGCGCGGAGGTTACGGTCCCGGCCATAGGCGCTGTCGGCGGCCACCCAGCCGAAGGGTACCTTCGCGCGCGCTCGGGGAATGTGCTGGGCGCGGCAGCGGCCGACATCGTCGCACCAGGCGGCGGGCAGATACAACTCCCGGTCGATCAACGCCCGCCCGGTGTCGGTGGCGTAGGCGCAGAACACCGCGACCTGGCAGTTCTCGATCTGGCCGGTGATCCCGGCGTACTGCGGGGCCACCCCGGCCGACATCCGGCCCTTCTTCAGGAACGCCGTCTCGTCCAGCACCAGCACCCCGTCCGGCCGGGCCAGGAACTGCACGACGAACGACCGCAGAGCGTCACGGAGTTGATCCGCGCACCAGGTCGAGCGGGCCAGGAACCACTGCACCCGGTCCGGACTCGGGTGCCCGACATGCTCGGCGATCTGCCAGCCGTTCTTCCGTTCGACCGGCGCGATCAACGCCTTCACATACGCCATCGCCATCCGACGCGGCTCGACCCGACCGAAGACCCCCGCCAAAGAGGCGAAGAAGTCATCGAACCAGCCCGCCCAGACCCGCACCGCCCGCTCCGTACTCACAGACGGGTCAACGCATCACACAGCTACCGGACACGGACACAAGTCACGGCTGTAGTACGGGGCGTCGATATTCAGCGCTCCGATGTGCACGCCACGCTGGAGCCGCACGCCGGCCAGCCGGAGCGGCGGCCGGCGATCCGCCGCGGACTGACCTCCATGACCGGCATCAGCGAGGAGATCGCCGAGCGAATCCTGACCGCGCGCGGCACTGCAGCCTTCTACTCGGTGGCCGACGTCGCCCGCCGCACGCGCTGTCGGCGAGGCTGATGGAGCAGTTGGCCACCGCCGGGGCATTCGACGGCCTCGGCGTGGACCGGCGCACCGCCCTGTGGTCGGCCGGCGCCTACACCGGCGAGATCCAGGACGTCCTTCCAGGGTTGGACGACCTGGCGCCCGCGCCGGAATTGCCGGTCATGACCGCAACCGAGGTCACCGCCGCCGACCTCGACGCCTCCGGCGCCAGCGCCACCACCCATCCCGCACTGCACCTCCGTACCGTGCTGGCCTCGCACGGGGCGCAGCCCGCACGCGAGGCCCGTGACCTGGCCGACCAGACCCGGGTGCGAGTCGGGGGACTGGCCAAGTACATCCAACGCCCCCCCGACAGCCAAGGGAGTTGCGTTCGGCGCCCTGGAAGATGAGACCGGCATGATCAGCCTGATCTTTTCTCCCCCGGTCTGGGAACGCACACGAGAGGTGGTCCTCGGCGCCCCCGCCGTGCTGCTGGAGGGACACATCGAGCGAGACCGCGGCTCGGTCAACCTGATCGTGCACCGCGCATACACACTCGCGGGCCCCGCTCGGGCCCACCGGCCGGGGCGATTCAGGTGACACCCCAGCGCGACACGCGACCCCGCCCCAGTTCACCGGCGGTCCCCATAACGCTCGACTTCCCCGGCCGAGCCCCCCAAGGGGCCCTGTGACGCACGCCACAGAACATTGACCCCACTCACACAATCACACGCAATGACGCACATCGCCTCCAAATCTCTTAAGCGCACAGCCCCACCTGCCCGTCCACCCAAGATCAACACCCTCCTCCACCTTGGATTCAAAGTTTCCACCACCTTGAACGCGGCGACGGGTGGGCATCGCGGGAGCACGTGACCTTGGAATCGAAGGTATGGTGAACGCGGAAAGCCACCGCCGGATCTCATCGGCTGGACACCTGCGAGATCGGGCGGTGGCTTTCTTGTCTCGTCATCCCATTGTCAGGAGCGATACGTGTCAAACGATACAGGCCGCAAGCCTTCGAAGATGGTCAGCCTGCGGCGACGGGCAAGGGTGCTCGCGTGGCGAGCAGCGCTTGGTGCGGCGTACGCCCTGGGCGCAGGTTTGGTGACGTTCGCTGTGCGTTGGGTCCTCACCTAACCCGGACCAGGCCGCCTAGGAAGGGGGTAGCAGACCGCTGCCCCCTTCGCTCAAGCTCTTGTCACTCGGCACGAGTCAGGAGCGACTCGTCAACATAGTCGGAGAGCTTCTTCCTCTTGCCCTTGACGGTGATCACTTTGTCACCGGAGCGGCGAACTGCCAAGCGGACCGACTCGGTGTTGGTTCCTGGAAGGATCTTGATATCCCAGCCCTTGGACCCGCTCGATGCGGTGCTCTTTCTTTTCCCCATGGCTCGGCTCCTTCACTCCGGCGCCCACTCCGAGGAGGATGGCTCCGACGATCAGTGCGACGACCGACATCACTAGACTACGTCGCTTCGGGCGGATCAGATCATGCCGGCCACTAGTGATCAGCCCCGAGACTGTGGCGATGAGCGTCAGCCGTGTCTCTTCGGCTGGTGTTGTGAGGTACGCCTGGAGACCGGCAGAGTCCAACGTCAGCGGGCCTTGTCTGACAAAGTCGGCGAGGGCCGCGATCGAGCACAGCATGCTTGCCACCAGCGCACTGAGCCCCGCCATCTTCCAGTTCGGGGCCGCCGACAGGTCCAGAGCCACGGCTCCCAACACCGCTTCAAGACCCAGCAGCGCAGAGGCCGTGCCATTGAGCACCCCTTGCCGCGCGCTGTCCTGCTCTCGTTCGGAAAGCAGTGTCTGGAGCAGGATCTCCGCCGATGGTTCATCAGAGAATCCCGCTGTATCAGGCTGCTCTCGTCGGCGAGTCCTTCCCTTACGCAGCCGTAGCAAGGCAACTGAGAAGGCGGTGATGAAAGCGACGCGGCATGCACGCATGGCCTGATCATTCGCGTTCGACATCAAGAACGCGTGCTGCCGAGGCCAAACGGGTGGGACTGGACGCGTCGGGTGTCGGCGACGGCCGACATCGGGGGCTCCGAGCCCGGCGGCTCCTACCGCAAGTGAACACAGGTCAGGACCTATACACACTCTGTGTACGTACGCTCAGCGGCGATCGGTAGTGGTGGTGCATCGCCTGATCAGATGTCGATGATTACGATCCGTTCGACGCTCTCAGAGACCCATGTCGGTACCGGGAGCCCCTGCTCGGCATCGCGGACATAGTCCGGCAGGTTCGTGCGAAGGCCCTGCAGCACGTGGACGAAGTACGGCTCGCTGAAGTGGCCTCGGTCGACGGGAAGGTCGCTGAAGACCATGGTCGCCTCGGTGTCGACTGGCTCGGCGAGTAGGGCTTCGAACTGACGGATTCGGACGCCGTGGACCGGGGAGAAGATCCGCTTGGCGATCTCGGCCGACCCCACCTGGGTGTCGAGGAGGAAGCTCTTGAGCCGGCCAGTACTCGGTCCGACGTAGTTCCGCAGGGGAATGGCGCTGAGCCGGCCAGTTGACAGCCCAGGGTCGACCAGGTCCTCCCAGGGAGTTGCCCGCTGAAAGGCGTCAATCGCCATCTCGTGCGCGGAAAGAAGGCCCGTCTTGTAGCGGACCGTCAGCGCGCTGATCACCGAGACGCTGCAGCGCTCGCACCTTTGGCATGGCGAAACCGCGTGCTGGCCGCCACAGCCCAGGTCACCCCGGAACTCCGGGGTGCCGGTGTAGAGCATGTACAGGGCCGGCAGGCGAAAGCGGCGGGCGGACGTGTGCAGAAGGTCAATCTGGTCGCCCACTTTGCTGTGCTGCCCGAAGCCGATGGACCAGCGCCGACCATCGCGCTTGAGGTTCTTCGCCTGGATCAGGCTGCCGAAGCACTGCCCGGTTCGGTCTCGCCACCAGCACAGCCAGTCAACGCCGTTCTTGCCCTCCTGGAAGCCGTTGAACTGGATCGATTTGACATACGGTTCGGTGTGCTGACACAGGATGTCCGTCACCGTGTCCTCGCGCCACGAGCTGTATCCCCTGTCCAGACGGTCGGCCATGTGTGCGGCGGCGTGTACTCGGCCATTGGTGAATGCGGCAAGGACGTTGGGGTCGAACACGCTGGGGCTCCTGACGCGCTCGGAACCGGAAGGTACTTCCCGATTCTGCTGGCGACTACTCGATGACTGCACATACTCCGTCGGCCATGGTGCTCCACCAGCTCAGCAGCATGCCACGGACGAGATGAGCGAAGAGCGCCAAAGTCATCGGGAGTTCCTCGGCCGACCAGGTCGTATCGCCGCTCCCGTATGGGCCATTGGTGAACCGTTCGGCCGGCAACCCGTCGCTGGCGATTGGGGGTGGTATGAGTAGCGGCCAGGGAAAGGGAGCACCTGCGTGCAGGCGGGCCGAGCGGTACTCATACACCCTTTTGAGCGCGCCTTCCATTCCCCGGCGGGACCACGGAAGTTGGGCCGACTGATCGGTAGTACGCGGCTCGGGCGGGTTGGGCCGGAACACACGGGCGAAGGAGAGGAACCGGCCAGTGGCCTTGATCAGACCGGCGAACTCCGTTTCGGCGGCCCGCACCAACAGTTCGTCACCGCCGCGCTTGACCAGCGCCTCGGCGGCGAGAGGGAAGCTACTCGTGACCAGCTGCGCGTAGTCGGCGGTGGCGACCTGGTGCGAGGTCGCGGCGACCTCCACTGCGCTGACCAGCATCAGCCAGGCAAGTTCCGGCTCGCCATCGGCGATCCACAGCGCGTCGGCGTACTGCCGCGCGGCCCGTACCAGGTCGATGGCATGTTGCGGCGCTAGGCCCGGCAGGGATCCCAGGTATCCGCGGACGGACGCGATGTCGACCGGCGTGTCCGTCGGGACCGGGATGATCGGCGAGGCCCATGGCGACGTCGGCGCACTCGGCAGGGTGCCCGCACTCGGGTGGTAGGAGGTGATGGTCCCGTTGTTGTTGCGGTGGATGACTGGGTCGTCGCCTCGGAGTCGGACTCCGAGGATCAGAGACAGCATCGCGGTGATCTCTTGGTGGATCGACAGCCCCGTCCAGCCGCTGTTGTCGGAGACCGGCGCTTCGTCGCTGGGGTCTCGGAACCAACTGGCGAGTTCCATAACGGGGCGCAGCTGCCCCATCTGATGGTCGGAGGAGGCGTCGAGCGAGGCGATCCGGTAGGGGCCGGCCGATTCGCCGTCTGCTGTTCCTTGGACATCCGTGTCCGAGAACAGCCGGGTTGTCCAGCCGCGGGTTGGGGCGTCGCGGTACTGCCACAGCCGCACTGACCAGGGCGGCTGGACAACGTTTGGAGCTGTCATGGAACTGCCCCCAGAGGTGAAGGAGTTGACGGGAGCACCGTCCCACGGGGCCTCCGCCGCAGACGAGGTCACGGCTTGAGTGGTTCCTTAAGGATGTCGGCGACAGAGGTTGCCGGCGGGTCAGGAGTTCCTGCGCGCCAGCCGTCGCGCGCGGGTCTCGCTTCGGGCCGGCTACCGCTTGATGCGGCTGCGGATGGCCAGTAGACCGAGACCGAGCAGCACGGGTTCCGCAAGACGCGAGGTCATCTCGGTGTAGGTGCCGAAGGTTGTCAGGTCCTGTCCCGAGGACCGGAAGATCACCGAGTTGATGACCACCTGCAGAGACTTGTCGAACCGTTCGCCCGACAGACGTGCTTCATAGGGTCCGTCGGGGTTGACCGGGTCGGGGCTGTCGGTGGTCATCGTGATCACGCGGCCGGTGAGACTGCCGGTGCTCTCGGTCGTCGGATCCTGCTGGGGCAGGCCCCACAGCATCATGGCGACAACGGTCGTTGTCATGGCCCCTAACAGCCAGCCGAAGGCCCGGGAGGCACGCATGCCGTAGCCGGACAGAAGCCAGTAGCCGAAGAGCAGGACCCACTCGCTGAAGGGGATATCGTCGGCGTGCCGGCGCATCTCCATCTCCCCGTAATAGAAGTCGGCGGCTCCGGGTTCGTGTTTGCTGTCTTCGAACGACTTGCGCAGCGCCCGGTACACCGGTGCCAGTTCCGCGGGCGTGAGGATGTCCCCCGGTGGCGGCGCGGGTGTCCATCCTTCGCCAATTCGGGGACGGCTGGCCCGCCAGTGGTGTTCTTCGGCGAGCGTCCGGCGGGGTGTCCATCGCACTGGTCGCATGTGGCGCCAGTGGAGGCCAGCGGGGGTGGCGGCCAGGGTGTATCGCCCTTCCAGGCGGAGCTGGTCGAGGTGGATGGTCCCGGCGAACAGGCAGTCGGACAGGTCAACTCCGTTGAGTACGAGATGCGCGGCATCCAGCCCTCGCAGGGAAACCACCCTTACCCGCGGGTTGGTCAGGCACGGCTCGGCAAGGTCGTGGCGGCGGCTCAGGGAGAACGGGCGGGGCCGGGCCGCGACGCTCAATGGATATTCCACCACCGCATCGCTCAGGTCCACGGCGGCGTGCCGCAATCGCAGCGTCGCGCTGGACATCCACCGGGTTCGCCGGCAGCAGACAGCGTTCGCTGCTACCTCGATGGTCGCGGTGTCGTGAAACATCGCTTCCGACAGATCCACCGTCCCAGCACAGGCCAATGGGCCAACGTACGCCGCCTGTTCGAACCTCACCTTGTAGAAGGAGATGTCTCCGACCGACTGTGCTCCCCGGAAGGAGACGGCGCCGCCGAACACGGAATCGTCAAACTCGGCTCCAGCGCCGATGTCTGCTCTCTCGAAGCGGACTTGGCCACTGATCTCGACTTCGCGGAACACGGCGCCCGCGTCGATCTTGGCTCGGTCGAAGACCAAATCGCCTCCGATCGTCGTGCCGCTGAGCGAGATGCCGCCGTTGACAGCGGCGCCTCCGAAGCGAACGTCCTTGCCGATCGCCGCCTGGTCGCCGTGCACGTCGCCGCGAATCCGGGCGTTGCCGAAGTACACACTGTGTGTGATGTGTGCCAGGTCGAAGTTGGCGTCTTCCCGCACCCGTACCTCTGCGAACCAGGCGTCCCCCGAGATCCGGGCCTGTCTGAACTCGACCGCACCGCCGAACTCGGCCTTGGAGAACTGCAAGTCACCGTCGATATGAGCATTTTGGAATTGGGCGTTGCCACCGGTCTTCGCCTTTCCGAACCGGGCCGTGCCCTTGATGCGTGCTCCGTCGAACGCCGCAGTGCCGCCGATCTCGACCTCGGTAAAGAGGGCGTCGCCATCGACGGCGGTATCGGTGAAGTCTGCGTGGCGGCTGATCACGGCCCTGCTGAAGTCGGCGTCAGATACGAACCGTGCCCCGGTGAACTTCGCCTGCCTCAGGGTCGGCCTTCCCGTGGAGGGCTCGGTGACGGCGGCGAGGAGCTCGCTCAGCAGGTCCGGTGTAAAAGCGGTGCCTCGGTGGTCGAGATCCACGCCCGGCAGCAGTCCGGACAGGTAGGCCGAGCGATCCGCCTCGGCAAGGTGCGCAAGACAGACGGAGTACGGCTCGACCCGACGACCGCGGCACCCCTCGTCCTGTGGATCGGACCGGTGTGCGCACTGAGGCCAGTCGCGCGCCACAACGAGTGGTAGGGAAGGCGTCACATGACGCAGGACGGGCAATCACAACAAGCGGTTGCAGGTTGAGGAAGGTATGCAGAAGCCGTCGGCCGGCCAGCCCACGGCCAGGATGGCCGCGGTGGGCCACCCGCTCGCAGCGCCGAGCCCGTTGGGGATATTCCGCTTGCGCCGAGTCGTGCCGAAGCCCGATCCTGCTCTGTTCGCTACGTTCGCGGCAGAAGGGCCAAACCAGTGACGATGACCGGCGGCGAGATCCTCGCAGAACTCCAGGCCGCGGATCCCCGCGTGCTGCATTTCACGCCTTTCGGTCTCGGCGGAGCCATGCGCCCCGAAGACGCAGCCGATTACCAACAGCGACTGATCTCCAACCTCGTGCTGGACGATGGCGTGGCGGAGGCAACCCGACAGAAGTTCCAGCAACTCCGCGCCTGCTACAGCCAGGGCCTGCTGTGCTACGAGCTGTTCACGCTGGTAGCGGACGCCGCCAAGCTGACCCTCGAACAGGCACTACGGGACCGGTTTGCCGCCCACCACAGCGGCACGATCACCGTCCGGGACCGCTCGCAGGTCGAGCACGAGATCACCTACACCACCTACCCGGACTTCTTCGGGCAGTACAAGAAGGCCGGCGGAACCAAGATCCGTATGGGCAGCTCGCGCACCTGGACCGGGTTCAACGGGACGCTCGACGGCCTGCTGCTGTGGGCACGACGCGAGAGCCTGCTGCGCGGCCAGCGCAACCGCGGCATCGAGCGTGCCAAGAAGGCCCTACGGAACCTGACCGCCCACGGCACCTTCCACCTCCTCAGCCCCGTCGACGCCTACCGCGACCTGTCCGACCTCGCGGAGATCATCAACCATCTGTGGGGGCACTCCACTCCGGGAGGCCGCCTCTACCCGGCGCCGATCGCCCGCGACGTGGTCGCCATCAGCTGGAACAGCACCAGCGTGCACGCCGCGCACGCCGAGCAACTCGTCCGCCAACAACCGGGAGAGGAACACGATTTCATCTACGTGCTGGCACGAGCGGTCTTCTGGCCCGGCGACCGCGAGGACCCCCACCTGATGGAGTACGACACCCTCAACGCCACCACCCGCTACCCCACGCAGTACCTGTGGGGTCCCGGCAGCCGCGCCGAGGCGATCGCCTGGTTCGAGAAAGAAGCACCCAAGCCGGACTACTGCGACACCCTCGACCAGATCTTCGTGATCCGCGTCCACGAGGGCCGGATCCACCTGCCGATGTACCCAGGCGTTGCCGCAGCGCTCCACACACCGGAGCAACAGGGGGCCTGGTACGCGATCCGCGCCGACGGACCCCACGAGGTGCTCGCCCACGTCCGCGCCCTGTCCTCCGCAGCAAACAGACACGCCCGGTCCAACGAGTGCGGGGAATGTTCCGTAGAGACCATCGCCCACGGAGACCTCATCGCCGTCCTCCGAGCCGCGCAGACCGCCGGCTCCGATATCACCCCTCTGACCGTGCCAGACGTTCGCACCTCCTTCGCCGACGTCATGGCCCCCAGGTCGGTCGCCGCATCAGCATGACGACCACTCCGGCCGTCCGTGTGAACGCCCTGGCCCGGACATCGCTACTTCACCGTTCCGCACCAATTGAACGGACCCTGACAAGAGTTATCCACAGGCCGATGCATGGGTGTGGACTAAGAGGATGTCTCACGTGGCCTGATGTCCGTGCGGCATGATGGCGGTCGTGGGTGTCGATCTGTCGCAGCGGCTGGTCCCTGATGAACTGTGGGAACTGGTCGCCCCGTTGCTGCCGTCGTTCGCTGCTCGTCCTCAGGGCGGCGGGACCGCTCCATGTGATGAGCGGGCCGTGTTCACTGCCGTGGTGTACGTGCTGACCAGCGGTTGCGCCTGGCGGCATCTGCCGCCGACGTTCGGCACGTCTCCCGCGACGGCACATCGCCGGTTCACGGCGTGGACCGAGGCGGGCCTGTGGCGCCGGCTGCACCGGGCGGTACTGGACGAACTCGGCGCCAGGGGCGAGGTCGACTGGACCTCGGCGATCGTCGACGCGGCGTCCGTCCGGGCGAAAAGGGGGGAACCCTGACCGGGCCGAATCCGGTCGATCGCGGCAAGAAGGGCAGCAAACTGCACGTCCTGTCCGACGCCCAGGGCACCCAGTTGGCTGTTGCGGTGTCCGGGGCGAACCTGCACGACAGCCAGGTGTTCATACCGCTGATCCTGGCGATACCCGCCGTCCGCTCCCGGCGCGGACCGCGCCGACGGCGACCGGTCAAGGTCCGTGCCGACAAGGCGTACTACTCCGCAGGCCACCTGGCCTGGCTCCGCGGTCGCGGCCTGATCCCGCGGATCGCGCGTCCGGGAATCGAGTCCGGCGAGCGGCTCGGCCGCCACCGCTGGAAGATCGAGCGGACGATCTCCTGGCTGTTCGGCTACCGCCGGCTCACCGTCCGATACGAACGCAAGGGCAGCCACTTCCTCGCCTTCCTCGGCCTCGCCGCAACCCTGACCTGCTACAAGAAGCTCGCAAAAATCACCACGTGAGACAACCTCTGAGTCACTACGCTCGACCGACGGAATCGAGTTCGTCCGCGCCATCGCCGAGCGGATGGTGCAGGAACTGATCGAGGCCGAGGCGACTGCCCACATCGGTGCGGAGTGGAACGAGCGCACCCCGGCACGGACCAACATCCGCAACGGTCACCGCGAGAAGGTGCTGACCACGCTGACCGGCGACCTGGACCTGGAGATCCCCAAGGTCCGCACCGGCAGCTTCTTCCCCAGCCCGCTGGAACGCCGGCGGCCGTCGGAAAAGGGCCTGGTCACAGGCACCTCGCTGGCGGCCTACCCAACCGCCCGCATGGTTCGGGAGGGGGCCGACGGAATAGGACCCGCACCACGGACACCTCGCCGGCGACCTACCTCACTCTCAACGTCCACCTGGTCGACGAGATCCAGCCAATCGACCGGATTTCATTGTTTCTGCTTGAAGTCCGATTCACCCGTTCCTTCAAGGAATGAATTTTTCTTCAAGGAGCGAAGAAATCTCTTTATCGAATCCCTCGGGGAGTGGCGTCAGCCGTCCGATTCCCGAGGGATTCGATAGCCCGAAGTACTCCCCTACGTGCGCCAGGGGCACTCCGTTGGTCACCGCTACCTCCATCGCGGCTCGACGGAGATCAGACAGAGTGACCCGAAGGTCTACCTCTCGCATTTTCTCTTGGAAAATACGCGCGATCCGATAACTCCGTACAGCCTCCCGCCCTCCTAGAAAGAGGGGATCATCCGGCTCCGCCTGCACGCCTGCCAAATGATCATTGACGGCTTCTGCGGCTGTTTCTGCTACGTGAATCTTCCGGACCTGCCATTTTCCGTGGATCACCACATGGGGATCATCACCCGGATGCCAGTCCCGGAGAAGGAGCCCCGTCACCTCAGCCTTCCGGAGACCAACAAGCAAAGACAGAGAAATCACCGCACAGAGAAGACGGTCGCTCCGGCCGGCATCCAGCGCGGCTCGCGCCATGACCGTCGGAAGAAGAGGACCACGTTCCACGCCAATCAGCATCATGAAGCGACCCTAGCCCTTCTGAATCCGCACGTGATCGCGAATCCGGATCAGAGGTCTCTCACAGCGCGCACCCTCCCCCCTTCCCTCAGACACCCGCTGGACGGCCCACCGTTCAGCGGGGGCCTGCGGAAGTCGGGCCGACCGACGACACGCACCACCGCACCGGTGAGCCCGCGACGCCTCCGCGTACCCCTTCACACCCGTCCGCTGGCAGCCACAGCCGATTCACCTTTATTTGTTTACGACAAATTGTAATTTAACTACAGATAAGGAACCAACTGCACCTGTCGATCCACTTCCGTTTCGGCTACCGTCACCTTGTCCATCAATACACATTGACGATTGAGGTGACGGTGCTCCGCCTCCAGGGTCAGGCACGACCCACCCGCGCGACGGAGCACCGCCCTGTCATAGGAGGTGTGATCTTGGCGTACACCGGCCTGACTGGCGGAGACATGCCCGCTCTTATCTCCCTCGGATTTCCTCCCGAGGTGCTCCGATGACGAGAGCAGAAAGCTCGAAGCATTCCCCTTCTTTCGACTCTCCAGATCGATATATGCTGCCCAGCGAGGTGGAACACCGGTTGGGTATTTCACCTTCAACGAGACGCCGGTGGACGAACCGGGGGCTGCTGCATGCTTTTCCCCTCGGGCCGCACTACCGGCCCGGCCCGGGAGGGAATCAGGGAGGTGGCAGGAATGGCAGTCGGGTGCGCTACAGCGAGCACGAGGTCAACAGTCTCTTCGCCCATATCAAGAACGGCGAGCTCGCCCGTCCCTCCAAGCCTGTCGATCCGTAGATCCCGCAAGTACCCAAAGTCAGCGAATCTCACACGGAAGAGGAAAATGGCCGAGTTCGATGCACCGTTCGACCGGTGGCACAAGAAGTACAGGAAGCCAGGGGACGTGCCGTGCAGATGCGGCACGAAGAGGAACCCGCTCTATCCATCGGCCGACCACGGCCGCGGCCAGCAGTGGCAGGCCCGCTACACCGACCCGAACGGCAAGCCGCGCCGGCCGACGTTCGGCACGTGGGAGCGGGCCCGGGACCACCTGGACGAAATACGGAAGAACCTGCGTGATAACGCGTGGGTGGATCCGGAGCCGGGGAAGAAGACCGTCGCGTTCTACGCGGACGAGCTGATCGCGCGCCGGAAGAAGAAAACGAAGAACCGCAACACGACCAAGAACTACGAGAGCCATTTGCGATGCCACATCAAGCCGTTCGCAGGACCAAGGATCTCGCAGACGATGACCCGCCGGGACACCATGGCCTTCGTTGACTTCCTCCTGGATCGGCCGGGCCTCACCACAGCGAGCAGCGTGATAGCGGTGTACCGGACGTGGCGCATTCTCATGAACTACATGATCGACGCAGACGTCCCGCTGCCTGCCAATGTCTGCGCGCGCATCGAGCTCCCGGAGGAAGAACCGAGGGTCACGGTCACTCTGTCCCCCCAGCAGGTAGCGGACCTCGCCGCGGCCATGCGGGAGGTCGAACCGCGGCTAGAGATCCTCGTGTGGATCGGCGCTTGCGCGGGCCTCCGTAAGGGCGAGGCGTTCGGGCTCACCAAGGACTCGGTGAACTGGGACGAGGACCAGCTCTACGTGGTGGAGCAGCGGCAAGAGGGTCGTGCCGTGAAGCTGAAGACCAAAGCCAGTTACGCCACGCTGCCGGTCGACCATTTCCTCATCTCGCGCCTGCGAGAGCACATCGACACCTTCCCCCAAGTGGCACCCGTCTGCTACCAGGCCCAGCGTTCGAGAAAGCTGAGAGGTTATGTGCCACCGCCGGATCAGGGTCTGATCGTGACCAATAAGCGTGGTCTGCCGGTCTCCCGGAGCACCTTCCTGCTCAAGTGGAGGACCGCCGTGGAGTTGGCGGGGCTTCCGGAAGGGACCCGGTTCCACGACCTGAAGCACTTCTACACGACGCGTCTCTCCTCGTCGGGGGAGTTCGACCCGAAGACGGTCCAGGCGCTGTCGCGCCACGCGGAGTTCTCGGAGACGTGGGACACCTACGCCCATCCGCCGGTGGCGGTCCAGGGGGTCCGTGTGGAGACGTTCGGGGTGCTGTTCGCCGCGGCGTGATGGGCCCGTACCGCGGCCGGGCCGGCCGTGTTGCGAGGGCTTGACCTGACCCGCCCCTGTTGTGCAAGACTCACTGTCGGTTCGAGGCTACCCGTCGCAGCGCGAGGGGGCGCCGGTCCGTGGAACGGCTGGCGCACTCGATTCGACCCCGATTCGACCCCGAGAGTACCGGCAGAGCGGCTCAAGGCTCTGACCAGGGAAGACGGGGTGCGGCGGACGCTACGGGTCTTTACTCGTGGTAGTAGCCCCGTTTCTCCTTGGGCAGCCGCCCCTCGAAGTTCCCGAAGACGACGCCGTCGCGGGAGTAGGGGTAGGGGCCGCCCTTGTCGATGAGGGCGAGGGTCTTGCGGGCCTCTGCGGGGAGGTCGGCGGCCTTGACGGTGGCGAGGCCGCCCGCCTCACCGGTGCCGGCGCGATGATCGGACGAACACCCGGCGGCACCCCCGATCAGGACCAGCACGCACAGAAGCACCCGGGAGACGAACCGCAGCAGCATGCCGTAGATGCTGCCACGGCCGCCCCCGTGCGACCTTCTGTCAGACCCCGTCCGGGTCGGACCGGTTCAGCGCGGACTTCGGCGCCGGACCGGCGGTCATCAGATAGTCCGCCGCCGAGGTGTCCGTGACGAGGCTCGTCACCAGCCCCGACCTGAGCACCGCGTCGATCGCCGCCGCCTTGCGCTGCCCGCCCGCGATGGCGACGACCTCGGGGATCCGGCGCAGCTGGTCCGCCTTGACGGTGATGCACCGCTCGCCGAGGTCCCGGCCGACCCGGCGGCCCTCGGTGTCGAAGAGGTGCGCGGACATCTCGGCCGCGACGCCGAGGGAGGAGTAGTGGGCCCGCTCCTCGTCCGTCAGCATGTCGTGGACCGTGGAGACGCCCGGCTCCCAGGAGCCGATGGAGACACAGGCGACGGTGACCTTGTCGAAGTACTCGAAGGCCCGCGCGATCCCGGTCTGGCTGCGCAGCGCGGCGGCGGTGGCCGCGTCCGGCAGCAGCATGGGCGCGTAGATGGGGTGGGCGTCGCCGCCGGACACCTGAGCTGCCCGGCGCACCGCCTCCACCGAGCCGCGCTCGGCCGTCCCCGCGTCGTACACGCCCGTCAGCTGCACCACCGTGCAGGGCGGGAGCCGGTCGAGGGCCGCCGCCATGTTGATGGTGGAGCGGCCCCAGGCCAGGCCCAGGACGTCGCCCTCGTCGACGAGTTCGCCGAGCAGGTCGGCGGCCACCTCACCCAGGTTCTCGGGGTCGGGTGACTCCTCGGCGTCCGCCGGGGACTCGACGACGACCGCGTGCCTCAGGCCGTAGCGGGCGCGCAGCGCGTCGGAGCGCTCGGCGTCCAGCTCGGCCGGTACCCGGATCTCGATGCGTACGAGATCCCGTTCGAGAGCGGTCTCCAGGACCCGGGCCACCTTGAAGCGGCTGACGCCGAACTCCTCGGCGATCTGGATCTTGGACTTGCCCTCCAGGTAGAAGCGGCGGGCCATGGCCGCCGCCTGCACCAGCTCCGCGGGTCCCATCCGCATGGCCGACCGGCCCGCCGACATACCCGACACGGCGATCTCCTCACTGCTGTTTCACATCACTGCTGTTTCACGTTCTGGATTCGCCGTTCATCCTCGCAGATCCGGCGGTCTTGATCAGCCCTGAAGGGCTCTGTTGCAGGGTTCGTTCACTTGCCCGTGGCCCGGTGGTCGCACGCGGCCTCGGCCTGGGCGCGCAGTCCGCGTACGGCTGCCGCCGGGTCCTCGGCGCCGTACACGGCCGAACCGGCGACGAAGACGTCCGCGCCGGCCTCCGCGCAGCGCTCGATCGTGCTCGCGGAGACCCCGCCGTCGACCTGGAGCCACAGCTGCAGGCCGTGCTTGTCGATGAGCTGCCGGGTGCGGCGGATCTTCGGCAGCATGATGTCCAGGAACGCCTGGCCGCCGAAGCCCGGCTCGACCGTCATGATCAGGAGCATGTCGAGTTCGGGGAGCAGGTCCTCGTACGGCTCGATGGGCGTCGCGGGCTTCAGGGCCATCGACGCCCGGCCGCCCTTCGCACGGATCTCGCGGGCGAGGCGGACGGGGGCGGCGGCGGCCTCGACGTGGAAGGTGACCGAGGAGGCCCCGGCCTCGATGTACTGCGGGGCCCAGCGGTCCGGGTCCTCGATCATCAGGTGGCAGTCCAGCGGGGTGTCCGTCGCCTTCGCCAGGGACTCCACGATCGGGACGCCGAGGGTGAGGTTCGGGACGAAGTGGTTGTCCATGACGTCGACGTGGAGCCAGTCGGCGCCGGTGACTGCGTCGGCTTCGGCGGCCAGACGGGCGAAGTCGGCGGAGAGGATGCTGGGGTTGATCTGCACGGCCATGGGTCTAGCCTCCCATGGCCGGGCAGGGTGACGGGCACCGGTGGGGGAGGCGGGACAACATTTGGTGCGATGATCTTATTTAATCGCCCTTTACCTTCCGGGGGTGCCTGCCGGGGCTTGTGCGATCATCCGATCCTGCGGATCAGGGCCAGGTACATCGCGTCCGTGCCGTGCACATGCGGCCACAGCTGTACGTCCGGCCCCTCCCCCAATCCCGGCACACCCGGCAGCAGGGGGCGCGCGTCGATCAGGTCCGTCGCCGGGAACTGCTTGAGCACGTCCGCGACGACCGCCCGCGTCTCCGCGAGGTGCGGCGAGCAGGTCGCGTACCCGACGACCCCGCCGACCCGCACCGACTCCAGCGCGGTCTTCAGCAGCCCCCGCTGCAAGGGCGCGAACCCTTCGAGGTCCTCCGGGCGACGCCGCCAGCGGGCCTCCGGGCGGCGGCGCAGGGCGCCGAGACCGGTGCAGGGGACGTCCACGAGGACCCGGTCGAAGACACCCGGCCGCCACGGGGGGCGCGTCCCGTCCGCCGTGATCACCTGGTACGGGCCCGGATTGCCGGCCAGCGCCTTCGCGACCAGGCCCGCGCGGTGCGGCTGCTTCTCCGACGCCAGCAGGGTCGCGCCCCGCTCGGCGGCGAGCGCGGCGAGCAGCGCGGCCTTGCCGCCGGGTCCCGCGCAGCCGTCCAGC
This sequence comes from Streptomyces sp. 4F14, assembly GCF_048159485.1. Lineage (NCBI taxonomy): Bacteria > Bacillati > Actinomycetota > Actinomycetes > Kitasatosporales > Streptomycetaceae > Streptomyces > Streptomyces sp. 4F14. Next base: position 323,900 of record NZ_JBLRVY010000007.1, on the reverse strand, counting down.
CAGCGTGCGTCGGGGCCGTCCAGGGGGGCGTTCGCGAGGGCCAGCGCCACCAGCTGGCTCCCCTCGTCCTGCACGCCGGCCCGCCCCTCACGGACCGCGTCGACAGCGCCCGGCTCCCCGCCCTCCGTCAACCGGACCGCGTACGGCGACCAGCGGCCCGCTTCGGCCGCCTCCTCCTCCAGCAGCTCCTGGACAGCCGACCTGCCCGGCCGCGCCACCAACGTCACCTCGGGACGCTCGTTGTCCGCCGCGAGCAGCTCCTCGATGCCCGCCCGGCCCCCGCCCAGCGAGTCCCACAGCGCCGACACGACCCAGCGGGGGTGCGAGTGGACGACGGCGAGGTGGTCCTCCGGGTCGTCGTCGTACGGCGGGGCGACCTTCTGGGCCCAGCCGTCCAGGTCGTCCTGCGCGATCTTCCGGAGCACCGCGTTGACGAACTTGGCGCGGCCGTCGCCGAGGACGACCCGCGCGAGCTCGACGGAGGCGGAGACCGCGGCGTGGGTGGGGATCCTGGTCCCCAGCAGCTGGTGGGCGCCGAGGCTCAGGACGTCCAGCACCGGCGGGTCGACCTCCCGCAGGGGGCGGTCGATACAGGCGGCGATGATCGAGTCGTACGTCCCCTGCCTGCGCAGCGTCCCGTACACCAGCTCGGTCGCGAGCGCGGCGTCCCGCCCGTCGAACTCCCCCTTCTCCCTGGCCTTCCTCAGCAGCGGCGGCAGCACCAGGTTCGCGTACGCGTCCCGCTCGTCCACCGCCCGCAGCACCTCGAACGCCAGCATCCGGACGGGGTCCTTCTTGGGCCGCCGGTACGGCTTGCCGGTCTTACGGGGCTGCGCAGAGGTGTCGCTCACGAAAAGGTGCTCCGGGTCATCAGAAGGTTCGGCACCAAGCGTACGCCGTACGCCAGCACCGCGAGCGGTCACGTCTGGCGCTCGGTCGCACGGTCGGCTGCTCGGCGCTCGGCGCTCGGCGAGCGTCTCCCCCGCCGGAGCCCCGGGCACTCTGCCGCGCCCGGTCGACCAGTTGCCCGGCGTCTCCCCCGCCCGGTCCCCTACCCGCCCAGCGTCTCCCCGTCCGCGCCCCGGACGCCGCGCGCCCAGTCCGCCGCGCGCATCGGCTTCTTCCCCTGTGCCTGGACCCACAGCAGTTCCACGGCGTACGACCCTGTCCCGACGTACACGTTGTTCTTCCCCACGGCCAGCTGGCCCGGCGCGAGGCCGCGCCGGTCGGGCAGCGGCGTCACCTGGATCAGCTTGAGGCGCTCGCCGCGGAAGGTGGTCCAGGCGCCGGGCGCGGGGGTGCAGCCGCGGACGACCCGGTCGACGCGCAGCGCCGGCGCCCGCCAGTCCACGCGCGCGTCCTCGACCGTGATCTTCGGGGCCAGCGAGACGCCCTCGCCGCTCTGCGGCACCGCGCCCAGGGTCCCGTCCTCGATGCCGTCCATCGTCGCCGCGAGCAGGCCCGCCCCGGCGAACGCGAGCCTCGTCAGAAGATCGCCGCTCGTGTCGGTGGGCCGCACCTCCTCGGTGACCGTCCCGTACACGGGCCCGGAGTCGAGGCCCTCCTCGATGAGGAACGTGGACGCGCCCGTGATCTCGTCCCCGGCCATGATCGAGTGCTGCACCGGCGCCGCGCCCCGCCAGGCCGGCAGCAGGGAGAAGTGCAGGTTGACCCACCCGCGCGCGGGCACGTCCAGCGCGACCTTCGGCAACAGGGCCCCGTACGCGACGACAGGACAGCAGTCCGGCCCGATCTCCCGCAGCCGCTCCAGGAACTCCGGCTCCCTCGGCCGCCCCGGCTTCAACACCTCGATCCCCGCCTCCATCGCCCGCTCCGCAACCGGCGACGCCACCAACCTGCGTCCCCGCCCCGCCGGCGCATCCGGCCGCGTCACCACGGCGACGACCTCATGCCGCCCCGACCCGATCAGAGCGTCCAGAGCGGGAACAGCGACCTCGGGGGTACCAGCGAAGACAAGCCTCATGGAAGGGCGAAACCTCTCGGGCGGAAGCGAAGACGACCAAGCACAGCAGTCTAGAAGCCGTACGGATACGACGCCCGCGTGCCCGCACGACGGGAGAAGCCCGTCCCTCCGGGCAGAGAGCCGCCGACGGCGAGTACGCCCCACAGGAGGGTCCAGCCTGTCAACGAACTGGAAACGGGCCGTGCGCGGGCGGGGAGCCCCCACGGCGAAGCCGAAGGCGAGCCGGGGGGCGTACGCATATGCCCATACGCCCCCACCCCGTGACCCGCGGAGCGAATCCGCGTTGGTCAAGAAAGAGTTGACCCCTATCTCTTAACGCCGGTTCGAGAGGCTTGTTCATGGCCGACCACGCAACCCACGACGCCCAGGCCCGGGCCAGCCTGCACTTGCTGGTGCGGGACATCGAGCGGGTCCGCCGCCAGGTGGACGCACTCCGCACCCTGACCGCCCAACTGGGCAACGTCTACCGCCCCCGCCGCTCCGGCCCCTCCACGGGCTTCGTGGTCTACGGCCGCGCCCCCGCCCCCACCGTCCGCCTCGCCCAGGAACTCCGGGACAGCGTGGAGACGCTGGTGACGGCGGCCGTGGAGTTCGACCGCTCCCTCGGCTTCTCCTGGGACGCGGTCGGCTCGGCCCTCGGGGTCACGAAGCAGGCGGTCCACCGCCGCTACGGCGCCCGCCGCGCCACCCCCCAGACGGCCACGGACACGGACCTCACCGACCCCACAGGCGCCCACCCCCTGAACGTCAACGTCGGCACCGGCATCTCCACCGTCCCCACAGTCCCAGCGGCCCGCTCCATGCCGACCCAGCCCACAGCAGGCAGCCCCTCCCTCCAGGACACCCCCCGCCCCACCCCCTTCCCAAGCCCCCGCAACGGCTGACTCCCACCCACACCCTGCCCTCTCGCCCGACCACGAGAGGGCAGCGGCATACCCCCACAACAACTCACCCCACCCAACCACGGCGCCCCCCCCACCCGCACCCACTCCACTCAGCCCACATAACCGCGGACGGCCGCCACACCTCCCCCACCCGTCCACCCAGCTGCGAGCAGTAGTGCCGCACCCCCACCCAGCTAGAGGCACTCGCACCGCACCCCGACCCCACCCCACCCCGCTCACCCAGCTACGGGCAGTCGTGCGCACCCCCACCCACCCCACCCGGCTCACCCCGCCCACCCAGCTGCGGGCAGTCTCGTACGCACCCCCACCCAGCTCACCCTGCTCACCCAGCTGCGGGCAGTCGTGCCTCCCCCAGTGCCTCTAAGGGCCTGGGAGGTACCCCCATGGGGCGGCACGGGTGGGCGCAGCGGCACCCCGCAAGCGCGGGCAAGCGACACGCCCCCCACCCCAGCCCCCACCGAACCCGCACCCGCCCCACCACCGCCACCCCCTCCCCCCACCCACCGAACCCGCACCCAACCCCCACCCACCTCACCCAATATCCGGCGGATCGATCCGCACCCAAACCCGCCCCGCCTCCCCCCCACCCCCCCGAGCCATCCGCGCAGCCTGCGCCGCCTTCAACGCCGAGGCCAACGCCCCACCCCGCCCCGGCGGCACCCGCACCAACGCCCGCTCCCACCGCTCCCCCGGCGGCGGCCCCCCCACCCTCCGAGGCCGCCCGACAGGCGTGACCGGCACCGGAACAGGCCCCAACACCTCAGCCTCAGCGGGAAGTTGAGCAACGGCGAGGAACCCGGCGACAGCCTCGGCGCTCCCGGCCACCGCCGCCATCCGGGAAACCGGCGGAAACCCCAACTCCGCCCGCTCGGCCAGCTCCCGAACCGCATGCCCCACGGGATCCCACCGCACCAACGCCTGCACAGCCCGCAAGGTCGGCTCGGCAACCACGACGACGGTCCCCCCCTCCCCCTGCCCCCGCACCAGCGCCGCCGCCCCGATCCACCGCCGCAACGCCTCCTCCCCGGCCCGCAGATCGGGCCGCCCGAGCATGGCCCACCCGTCGAGCAGCAGGGCAGCCGCGTACCCCCCGTCGGCAACGGGCTCGGCCCCCGGCGTACTGACGACAAGCGCGGGCACCCCCGACACCGTGTCGAGCACCTGCTCCCGCCCGGACGTCCGCACGGGCACCGCGGGAAACGCCCGCCCCAACTCCTCGGCGGTCCGCCGAGCCCCCACGACCTGCGCCCGCAACCGCACGCCCCCGCACGAGGGACAGCTCCACCCCGCTTCCCCCCGCCCGCACCACCCGCACGAGAGCCCACCCCCGTCGACCCCCTCCAAGGGCCCGGCACAGTGCCGGCACCGAGCAGGCTCACGACACTGCGCGCAGGCCATCCGAGGCACGTACCCCCGCCGAGGCACCTGCACGAGCACGGGCCCCGACTTCAGCCCCTCCCGCACGGCCTGCCAGGCGAGCGTAGGCAGCCGGGCAGCCCGAGCCGCCTCGTCCCGCGCGAGATCCTGATCCCCCACGGTCCGCACGAGCGGCGCGGCGACCCGCACCTGCTCCCGCCGAGCGACGATCGGCCGAGCCCACCCACTCTCGACAAGCTGCGCGGCCTCGACGGTGCAGCTCCAACTCCCCAGCAGGAACCCGCACTTCTCCTGAGCGGCCCGCAGCAACAGCACATCCCGCACATGAGGCTGCGGAGCATGCGGTTCGCTGTGGCTCCCGTCCCCGTCGTCCCACACGACGACCAGCCCCAGATCCCGCACAGGCGCGAACATCGCGGCCCGGGTCCCCACGACAGCCCGCACACTCCCGCGCGACACGGCGAGCCACTCCCGGTACCGCTTCTCGGGCCCGGCGTCGGCGGTCAGCACGGCATGCCGCCCCTCCCCCAGCACCCGCCCCAACGCGGCATCGACACGCCCCACGGCCCGCCCGTCGGGTACGACGACGAGGGCCCCCCGCCCCGAAGCGAGCGTGGCCCCGACAGCCCGAGCCACCTCCTCGCTCCAAGCACCCCCCGGCAGCGCGTTCCACACGGCCCGCGGCACCCCGCCCCGCCCCAGCGCCTCGACGAACGCGGCCCCGTTCTCGTACCGCTCCCAAGTCCCCGGCGACGGCATCGCGGGAGCCGGCAACGCCGCGGGGGAAGCCTTCTGCTCGGCCCGGGCACTGCGCGGCGGGACGGCGAGCTGGACGACATCGGCAAGGCTCCCGGCGTACCGATCGGCGACCCCCCGGGTGAGCGCCAACAGCTCGGGCCCCAGCACGACTTCGGGCGACACGACCTGCGCGAGCGCGGCCAACGGCCCGGAGTACTCGGACCGGGCGACCCGCTCGACCAGAAACCCGTCGATCAGCCCACCCCCCTCCCGCCGCCCGTCCCGCACCTTCCCCCGCCCGGCCCCGAACCGCACCCTCACCCGCACCCCCGGCTGAGCCACCGCGTCCAACTCGGCAGGCACCGCGTAATCAAACAGCCGATCCAGATGCAACACCCCCTTGTCCACCAGGACCCGAGCCACAGGCAGCTCCCCCGCCAACGCGGCCCCCCGCCACGTCCCCGGCTTGGCCCGCCCCCCCTTGGCCTTCTTCACCCCCTCCCGCATGAACGCCAACTGCTCAGCCCCCACCTCGCCCCCGCTCCCCGACCCGTCAACACTGCTCACACCCTCATAAATACCAAACCCCACTGACAACGCCCGCCGACCAGCCACCCGAGCCGATCACGGCGATTCCGTTTCCCGGGGAGAGGCGGTTGGATGACCGGATGACCGCACACGACGTCGCCCTGCGTCTGCCCGATATCACCGCGCTGCGTGACCACTGCCGCTCGCTGGCCGTACTGGAAGCGATCCTGAGCCCCGCGTGGGGAGACCGCTGGCACTCCTTCGACACGAACTGGTCGGAGACCGAGGAGGCGGCGATGATGCGCAACGGTTCGGGGGACGAGTACTCCATCGTCTTCTCCCCGGCCGGCGCCTATCTGCGCGGCTTCGCCCATGAGTCGCCCATGACCCCGTACGGGAACGACGGTCCCTGGCCCGGTGTCCTCGACGAGGTCCCGGAGGTCTTCGCCCCCTATGTCGACGAGCCCGCGTTCAGCGACGAGGACGGCATGCCCGTCGTCACCGTCTGCCTGTGGCGGCGGACCGGCGACGAGGGCTGGTCGGCGGGCGCCATCGACTTCCCGGAGTCCTTCGACAGGGACCCGGACGGCGCCACGTCCCTGTTCGCGCTGCTGACGGACCGCGGCGCGGAGGCGTTCCAGGAGTGGGCGCAGGACTACTACGAGACCGAAGTGGACCTGGCGGCGATACGCCACGTCCTCGCCTCGCGTCCGCTGACCGAGGACGTCGTCACCCGGCTGAACCCCGAGGCGAGCCTCTCCGCCCTGGCCAAGGAGCTGGCCGGGGCCGGTTACCCGCGCGCGTGAAACGCACCGAGGCCCGGCGTTCCTCTCCAGGAACCCCGGGCCTCGCGAGTACAGCCGGGACTACAGGCCCGCGGCCTTCTTCAGCGCCTCCACCCGGTCCGTCCGCTCCCACGTGAAGTCGGGCAGCTCCCGGCCGAAGTGACCGTACGCCGCGGTCTGCGCGTAGATCGGCCGCAGCAGGTCGAGGTCACGGATGATCGCGGCCGGACGCAGGTCGAAAACCTCGTCGATGGCCTTCTCGATCCGGTCGGTGTCCACCTTGTGCGTACCGAACGTCTCGACGAACAGACCGACGGGCTCGGCCTTGCCGATCGCGTACGCGACCTGGACCTCGCAGCGCGAGGCGAGCCCCGCCGCCACGACGTTCTTCGCGACCCACCGCATCGCGTACGCCGCCGAGCGGTCGACCTTGGACGGGTCCTTGCCCGAGAACGCGCCGCCGCCGTGACGGGCGAACCCGCCGTACGTGTCGATGATGATCTTCCGGCCGGTCAGACCCGCGTCGCCCATCGGGCCGCCGATCTCGAAACGCCCGGTCGGGTTGACCAGCAGACGGTAGTTCTCCGTGTCGAGCTTGATGCCCTCGTCGAGCAGCGCCTTCAGCTCGACCTCCACGACGAACTCGCGGATGTCGGGCGCGAGGAGGGACTCCAGGTCGATGTCGGAGGCGTGCTGCGAGGAGACCACGACCGTGTCGAGGCGGACGGCCTTGTCACCGTCGTACTCGATGGTGACCTGGGTCTTCCCGTCGGGGCGCAGGTAGGGGATGGTCCCGTTCTTGCGGACGTCCGACAGACGCTTCGAGAGACGGTGCGCGAGGAAGATCGGCAGCGGCATCAGCGTCGGCGTCTCGTCGGACGCGTAGCCGAACATCAGACCCTGGTCACCGGCACCCTGCTTGTCGAGCTCGTCCTCATCGCCCTCGACGCGGGACTCGTAGGCCGTGTCGACACCCTGCGCGATGTCCGGGGACTGCGCGCCGATGGACACGGAGACGCCGCAGGACGCGCCGTCGAAGCCCTTCTTCGACGAGTCGTAGCCGATCTCCAGGATCTTCTCCCGCACCAGCTGCGGGATCGGCGCGTACGCCTGGGTGGTGACCTCACCGGCGACATGCACCAGGCCGGTGGTGATCAGCGTCTCGACGGCCACGCGGGACGTGGGGTCCTCGCGCAGCAGCGCGTCGAGAATCGTGTCGCTGATCTGGTCAGCGATCTTGTCGGGGTGACCTTCGGTCACGGACTCCGAGGTGAACAGGCGACGGGACACAACGCTCCCTGTGGTTGCAGCGGCTGCTGGCTGATCATTGGCGGACCCGCCGGGAGCTGCGCCCGGAGTGGTCCGGGAACAGCTTATCGGTCGTGCCTCGCCACCGGCCCACCTGTCTCGCCTCTCGGGAGCGCCGTGAGCTGCGGCACAGGCATTCTGACCGATGCCTGCCGAGCTTGACCAGAGCCGCCGCTCCCGAACCGTGCGAGTCTCCAGTGGTTCCGGGCTGCGCATCCAAGCGTCATTCGAGGCGCCGCGTCACCAGGTCCCACACGATTTCGGCCAGGTTCTCCTTGGGCCCGTGGGGTACGGCGGTCTCGCTGCCGTCGGCGCCCAGGACGACCGCCTCGTTCTCCTCGGAGCCGAAGGTACGGCGCTCCCCCACCTCGTTCACGACCAGCAGATCGCACCCCTTGCGGGCGAGTTTCGCGCGCCCGTTGGCGAGGACGTCGTCGGTCTCGGCGGCGAAGCCGACGATCACCTGGCCGGGGCGGGCGCGGTGCTGGGAGATCTCCGCGAGAATGTCCGGATTCCGCACGAGAACGATGGGCTCCGGTTCCTGGCCGTCCTTCTTCTTGATCTTCCCGGCCGCGTAGGTCCCCGGCCGGAAGTCCGCGACGGCCGCCGCCATCACGACCGCGTCAGCGTCCGTTGCGTGTTTCAGCACCGCCTCCCGCATCTGGACGGCCGTCCCGACGGGGACGACGTCGACGCCGGCCGGGTCGGGCAGGCTCGCGTTCGCCGCGATCAGCGTGACGCGGGCGCCGCGCGCCGCCGCCGTACGCGCGAGGGCGTAGCCCTGTTTGCCGGAGGAGCGGTTGCCGAGGAAGCGGACGGGGTCGAGGGGCTCGCGGGTGCCGCCGGCGGTGATGAGGACGTGCCGCCCGGCGAGGTCGGGTTCACGCACCCCGCGGGCCAGACTGTGCCTTTTCAGAACATTCCGGCAGACCTCGAAGATCTCGGCCGGGTCGGGGAGGCGGCCCTTGCCGGTGTCGACGCCGGTCAGGCGGCCGACGGCGGGTTCGATGACGACGGCTCCGCGCCGGCGCAGCGTCGCCACGTTCTCCTGCGTCGCCGGGTGTTCCCACATCTCCGTGTGCATCGCGGGCGCGAAGACGACGGGGCAGCGGGCCGTGAGAAGCGTGTTGGTGAGAAGGTCGTCGGCGAGGCCGTGGGCGGCCTTGGCGAGCATGTCGGCGGTGGCGGGGGCGACGACGACGAGGTCGGCGCCCTGGCCGATCCGGACGTGCGGCACCTCGTGGACGTCGTCCCAGACCTCCGTGGAGACCGGGTGGCCGGAGAGCGCGGACCAGGTCGCGGCGCCGACGAAGTGCAGCGCCGAGGCGGTGGGCACGACCCGCACGTCATGGCCCGACTCGGTGAGTCTGCGCAGCAGCTCGCACGCCTTGTACGCGGCGATGCCCCCGCTGACCCCCAGGACGACCTTGGGCTTGTCCACCGTCACTCCCCACTCCCCGAACCGATCTCGGAAACCCGTACGACCCCATGACACACCACAGGCCCGGCAATGTGCTTGCCGGGCCTGTGGATAAGTCAGTCGCGAACTGACGATCGTACTTACGCCGGGTCCGGAACGGCCTCGGACGTCAGCAGACCCGCGTTGATCTCGCGCAGCGCGATCGACAGCGGCTTCTCGTGGACGTGCGTGTCGACGAGGGGACCGACGTACTCCAGGAGGCCCTCACCGAGCTGCGAGTAGTACGCGTTGATCTGACGGGCGCGCTTGGCCGCGTAGATCACGAGGCTGTACTTCGAGTCCGTGGCTTCGAGGAGCTCGTCGATCGGAGGGTTGATGATGCCCTCGGGCGCGGAGATGGAAGAGGACACGCTCTACCTTCCGTGGATGGGAGAAATCTCAGATTGTCTGTGACCGTAACGGTCACACCACATCCATCAAGGCTAGCAGCTCACGCGCCACATCCTCGACAGAGGTGTTGACCAGCGTCTCGTCGAACTCCGGCTCGGCCGCGAGTTCGATCTTGGCGGCGTCGAGGCGGCGCTCGATCACGTCGGGCGCCTCGGTGCCGCGGCCGGTGAGCCGGCGCACCAGCTCCTCCCAGGAGGGCGGCGCGAGGAACACGAGCTGGGCGTCCGCCATGGACTCGCGGACCTGCCGGGCACCCTGGAGGTCGATCTCCAGGAGCACCGGCTCGCCGTTCTCCAGCCGCTCCAGCACGGCCGCGCGGGGCGTGCCGTAGCGGTTGCCGGCGAACTCGGCCCATTCGAGCAGTTCGCCGTTGGCGATCAGCTTGTCCATCTCGTCGTCGCCGACGAAGAAGTAGTGGACACCGTGCTGTTCACCCGGGCGGGGCTTGCGGGTCGTCGCCGACACCGACAGCCACACCTCCGGGTGGGCCTTGCGCATATGGGCGACGACCGTGCTCTTGCCGACCCCTGAGGGGCCGGAGAGCACGGTCAGCCGCGGACGTACGTCCGGGGGCTCGGGGGTCGTCCCCCGGAATGTTGCAGCCATGCAGCGATTATTCCAGCAATCCCGGAGTCTCCGGGACGCCCTGTCCGGCGGCGCCGGGATCAGGAACCGGTGCTGCCGAACTCACGCTCCAGGGAAGCGATCTGGTTGGAGCCGAGGCCGCGCACGCGGCGGCTCTCGGAGATGCCGAGTCGCTCCATGATCTGCTTGGCGCGGACCTTGCCCACGCCGGGCAGCGACTCCAGCAGGGCGGAGACCTTCATCTTGCCGATGACGTCGTTCTCCTGGCCCTGCTTGATGACCTCGTGCAGGGAGGCGCCGGAGTGCTTGAGTCGATTCTTGACCTCGGCCCGCTCCCGGCGAGCCGCGGCGGCCTTTTCGAGCGCGGCTGCGCGCTGTTCGGGGGTAAGGGGCGGAAGAGCCACGCCTACGTCACCTCGGATGTCGAACTGTCGGATACGGACCGGTGAGGAACCTAGTCGCCCCACACCTGGCGAGCGACGAGCAACACGCTTGCCCGTTCACTCTCCGTCGGAGACTAGCGGCCAACTCCGCCTGAGTCAGCGAGAACAGCGGAAAAGTCCTGGTCAGCCTCTACGGGACCGGACATATGCCGCAAAACTCCCCGGATTTGAGACTGTATCCATCCTCAAGTCGGCGAGAACCGGCCGGTCAGGCCGACCCCACCGCCTCCCGGACCTCCCCGGAAATCCGGTCCGCGGCCTCCCGCAGCGCCTTCACGTCGGGTCCGAACCGCAGCACTCCCCGGCTCACGTTCGGCACGACCCGCGAAACGGCACTGCCGAACACCCGAGGCAGATCGGCGGGAGTGGCCCCCTGAGCCCCCACCCCCGGCGCCAGCAGAGCGCCCCCCATGTCGAGGTCGTACGACGAGAGGTCACCGAGGGTCGCCCCGACGACCGCCCCGAAGGACCCGAGCGGCTCTTCCCCGGCGTTCTCGGCCCTCAGGTGCGCCAGCATGGTCGCCGCGACGTTCACCCCGTCCGAGCGGACCGCGTGCTGGACCTCGCCGCCCTCGGGGTTGGAGGTCAGCGCGAGGACGAACAGCCCGCACCCGTGCTCGCGCGCGAGGGAGACGGCGGGCGCGAGGGAGCCGTACCCGAGATACGGCGAGACGGTCAGCGCGTCGGAGAACAGGGGCGAGCCCGGGGAGAGGAACGCCTCGGCGTACGCGGCCATGGTGGAGCCGATGTCCCCGCGCTTGGCGTCCATGAGGACCAGCGCGCCCGCCTCGCGCGCCTCGGCGACGGACTTCTCCAGGACGGCGACGCCCCGGGACCCGAACCGCTCGAAGAACGCGCTCTGCGGCTTCAGGACGGCGACCCGGTCCGCGACCGCCTCGACGACGGTACGGCTGAACCGTTCGAGCCCGGCGACGTCGTCGCTCAGCCCCCACTCGGCGAGCAGCGAGGCGTGCGGGTCGATGCCCACGCACAGGGGACCCCGCTCGTCCATCGCCCGCCGCAGCCGCGTACCGAAGGTGCTCATGCCGTCTTCCTCACGTCGGCGCCGACCGCGTCGGCGAGGCTGGTGTACGGGCTCGTGCGCAGGCGCGCGGCGAGCCCCTTGTGGATCGCGCGGGTCCAGAAGGGCCCCTGGTAGATGAACGCGCTGTAGCCCTGGACGAGGGTCGCGCCCGCGAGGATCCGCTCCCAGACGTCCTCGGCGCTCTCGACGCCCCCGACGCCCACCAGGGTGATCCGGTCGCCCACACGCGCGTACAGGCGCCTCAGGACCTCCAGGGAGCGCTCCTTGAGGGGCGCTCCGGAGAGCCCGCCGGTCTCGGCGGTCAGTGCAGTCCCGGAAAGCAGCCCTTCGCGCGCGATGGTCGTGTTGGTCGCGATGATCCCGTCGAGACCCAGTTCGACGGCGAGATCGGCCACCGCGTCGACGTCGTCGTCCGCGAGGTCCGGCGCGATCTTCACCAACAGCGGCACGTGCCGCCCGGGAACGACCCGGTCGGCCGCCTCGCGCACGGCGGCGAGAAGCGGTCGCAAGTGATCAACGGCTTGCAGATTCCGCAGGCCCGGCGTGTTGGGCGAGGACACGTTGACGACCAGGTAGTCGGCGTACGGCGCGAGGCGCTCGGCGGACTTCACGTAGTCCCCGGCGGCCTCCGCCTCCGGTACGACCTTGGTCTTGCCGATGTTGACGCCGACGACCGTCCTGAACACGGCCTCCCGGGACGCGAGGCGCGCGGCGACGCGCAGGGAGCCGTCGTTGTTGAAGCCCATGCGGTTGATCAGCGCGCGGTCGGGCACCAGCCGGAACAGCCGCTTCTTCGGGTTGCCGTCCTGCGCCTCCCCGGTGACGGTCCCGATCTCGACGTGGTCGAACCCCAGCATCGCCATCCCGTCGACCGCGACGGCGTTCTTGTCGAAACCGGCGGCCAGCCCGAACGGCCCGTGCATCCGCAGTCCGAACGCCTCGGTGCGCAGTTCCTTGAAGCGGGGGGCGAGCGCGGCGGCGATGAACGTCCGCAGCACCGGCACGCGCGCGGCGAGACGGATCCACCGGAAGGCCAGGTGGTGGGCCTTCTCGGGGTCCATGCCCTGGAAGATCAGTCGGAAGAACAGGTTGTACATAACTCCCCAGAGGGTCCCCATAAGGAGGGGGACACCGTTCCCGGTGTCCCCCTGTGGCTGCCTTGGCTGCTAGTCCCGTGCCGCTGTCAGATGCTCGGCGTGTTCCTGGAGCGAGCGCACGCCCACGCCCCCGTGGTTGAGCGCGTCGATGCCCTGGACGGCCGCGGCGAGCGCCTGGACGGTCGTCAGGCAGGGCACGGACCGCGCGACGGCGGCCGTACGGATCTCGTAGCCGTCGAGGCGGCCGCCGGTGCCGTACGGGGTGTTGACGATGAGGTCGACCTCGCCGTCGTGGATGAGCTGGACGATCGTCTTCTCGCCGGCCGGGCCCTCGCCCTCGCTGAGCTTGCGGACGATGGTCGCGTTGATGCCGTTGCGCTTGAGGACCTCGGCCGTGCCGGAGGTGGCGAGGAGCTCGAAGCCGTGGGCGACGAGTTCACGGGCCGGGAAGATCATCGAGCGCTTGTCGCGGTTGGCGACGGAGATGAACGCGCGGCCCTTGGTGGGCAGCGGGCCGTAGGCGCCCGCCTGCGACTTGGCGTAGGCCGTGCCGAAGACGGAGTCGATGCCCATGACCTCGCCGGTGGAGCGCATCTCCGGGCCGAGGACCGTGTCGACGCCCCGGCCGTGGATGTCGCGGAACCGCGACCACGGCATGACGGCCTCCTTGACGGAGATCGGCGCGTCCATGGGCAGCTCGCCGCCGTCCCCGCGCGCGGGCAGCAGCCCTTCGGCGCGCAGTTCGGCGACGGTCGCGCCCAGGGAGATCCGGGCGGCGGCCTTGGCGAGCGGCACGGCGGTCGCCTTGGAGGTGAAGGGGACCGTGCGGGAGGCGCGCGGGTTGGCCTCCAGGACGTACAGGATGTCCCCGGCCATCGCGAACTGGATGTTGATCAGACCGCGGACGCCGACGCCCTTCGCGATGGCCTCCGTGGAGGTACGCAGGCGCTTGATGTCGAACCCGCCCAGCGTGATGGGGGGCAGCGCGCACGCCGAGTCGCCGGAGTGGATGCCGGCCTCCTCGATGTGCTCCATGACGCCGCCGAGGTACAGCTCCTCGCCGTCGTACAGGGCGTCCACGTCGATCTCGATCGCGTCGTCCAGGAACCGGTCGACGAGGACCGGCCGCGAGGGGCTGATCTCGGTCGACTCGGCGATGTAGGACTCCAGGCGCGTCTCGTCGTAGACGATCTCCATGCCGCGCCCGCCCAGGACGTACGAGGGGCGGACCAGGACCGGGTAGCCGATCTCGTCGGCGATGGCCTTGGCGCCCGCGAAGGTGGTCGCCGTGCCGTGCTTGGGGGCCGGGAGGCCCGCGTCGGCGAGGACCTGCCCGAAGGCGCCCCGGTCCTCGGCGGCGTGGATCGCCTCGGGGGGTGTGCCGACGATCGGTACGCCGTTGTCCTTGAGGGCCTGGGCGAGGCCCAGCGGGGTCTGCCCGCCGAGCTGGACGACGACGCCCGCGACGGGGCCGGCCTGCGTCTCCGCGTGGACGATCTCCAGGACGTCCTCCAGGGTGAGCGGCTCGAAGTAGAGCCGGTCGGAGGTGTCGTAGTCGGTGGAGACGGTCTCGGGGTTGCAGTTGACCATCACGGTCTCGTACCCGGCGTCGGACAGCGCGAAGGAGGCGTGGACGCAGGAGTAGTCGAACTCGATGCCCTGGCCGATGCGGTTGGGCCCGGAGCCGAGGATGATGACGGCCGGCTTCTCGCGCGGGGCGACCTCGGTCTCCTCGTCGTAGGACGAGTAGAAGTACGGGGTCCTCGCGGCGAACTCGGCGGCGCAGGTGTCGACCGTCTTGTAGACCGGGCGGATGCCGAGCGCGTGCCGCACCTCGCGGACGACGTCCTCGCGCAGGCCCCGGATCTCGGCGATCTGCTGGTCGGAGAAGCCGTGCCGCTTGGCCTCGGCGAGCAGCTCCGCGGTGAGTTCGGGGGCCTCGGCCAGCTCGTCGGCGGTCTCCTTGATCAGGAAGAGCTGGTCGACGAACCAGGGGTCGATCTTGGTGTACTCGAAGACCTCCTCGGGCGTGGCGCCCGCGCGGATGGCCTCCATGACGGTGTTGATCCGGCCGTCGGTGGGGCGTACGGACGCCTCCAGCAGCTCGGTCTTGTCGCCCGTCTCGCCGACGAACGTGAACTGCGAGCCCTTCTTCTCCAGCGAGCGCAGCGCCTTCTGGAACGCCTCGGTGAAGTTGCGGCCGATGGCCATGGCCTCGCCGACCGACTTCATGGTGGTCGTGAGGGTCGAGTCGGCCTGCGGGAACTTCTCGAACGCGAACCGGGGGGCCTTGACGACGACGTAGTCGAGCGTCGGCTCGAAGGACGCCGGGGTCTCCTGCGTGATGTCGTTCGGGATCTCGTCGAGGGTGTAGCCGACGGCGAGCTTCGCGGCGATCTTGGCGATCGGGAAGCCGGTCGCCTTGGAGGCGAGGGCGCTCGACCGGGACACGCGCGGGTTCATCTCGATGACGATGACCCGGCCGTCGACGGGGTTGACCGCGAACTGGATGTTGCAGCCGCCCGTGTCGACGCCGACCTCGCGGATGATCGCGATACCGATGTCCCGCAGGATCTGGTACTCGCGGTCGGTCAGCGTCATCGAGGGCGCCACCGTGATCGAGTCGCCCGTGTGGACGCCCATCGGGTCGAAGTTCTCGATGGAGCAGACGACCACGACGTTGTCGTTCTTGTCGCGCATCAGCTCAAGCTCGTACTCCTTCCACCCGAGGATGGACTCCTCAAGGAGCACCTCGGTGGTCGGGGAGAGCGTGAGGCCCTGTCCGGCGATGCGGCGCAGTTCCTCCTCGTCGTGCGCGAACCCCGAACCGGCGCCGCCCATGGTGAAGGAGGGGCGGACGACGACGGGGTAGCCGCCGAGGGTGTCGACGCCCGCGAGGACGTCGTCCATGGAGTGGCAGATCACCGAGCGGGCGGACTCGCCGTACCCGGTCTTCGCGCGGACGGCCTCGACGACGCCCTTGAACAGGTCGCGGTCCTCGCCCTTGTTGATCGCCTCGACATTGGCGCCGATCAGCTCCACGCCGTACTTCTCCAGCACACCCTGCTCGTGCATGGAGATCGCGGTGTTGAGGGCCGTCTGGCCACCGAGGGTCGGCAGCAGGACGTCCGGGCGCTCCTTGGCGATGATCTTCTCGACGAACTCGGGGGTGATCGGCTCGACGTACGTCGCGTCGGCGATCTCCGGGTCGGTCATGATCGTCGCCGGGTTGGAGTTGACCAGGATGACCCTGAGGCCCTCGGCGCGCAGGACGCGGCACGCCTGGGTGCCGGAGTAGTCGAACTCGGCGGCCTGGCCGATGACGATCGGGCCGGAGCCGATGACCAGGACGGACTGGATATCGGTGCGCTTAGGCACGCTGGCCCTCCAAGAGGCTGACGAAGCGGTCGAACAGGTAGGCGGCGTCGTGCGGGCCCGCTGCCGCTTCGGGGTGGTACTGGACGGAGAAGGCGGGCTGGTCGAGCAGTCGCAGCCCCTCCACCACGTCGTCGTTCAGGCACACGTGGGAGACCTCGGCACGCCCGAAGGGGGTCTCGCTGACCCGGTCGAGCGGCGCGTCGACGGCGAAACCGTGGTTGTGCGCGGTGACCTCGACCTTGCCGGTCGTGCGGTCCTGGACGGGCTGGTTGATGCCCCGGTGGCCGTACTTCAGCTTGTAGGTGCCGAAGCCGAGGGCGCGGCCGAGGATCTGGTTGCCGAAGCAGATGCCGAACAGCGGCGTCCTGCGCGCGAGGACGGCCGTCATGAGGGCGACGGGGCCTTCGGCGGTGGCGGGGTCGCCGGGGCCGTTGGAGAAGAACACGCCGTCCGGGTTGACGGCGTACACGTCCGCCTCGGTGGCCGTGGCCGGCAGGACGTGCACCTCGATGCCGCGCTCGGCCATGCGGTGCGGGGTCATGCCCTTGATGCCGAGGTCGATCGCGGCGACGGTGAAGCGCTTCTCGCCGATCGCGGGGACGACGTACGCCTCCTTGGTGGCGACCTCCTCGTACAGGCTCAGGCCCTTCATCGGGGCCTGCTCCTGCACGCGCGCGACGAGGTCGAACTCCGGTGCGATCGTCGCACCGGAGAAGATCCCGGCGCGCATCGAGCCGCGTTCGCGCAGGTGGCGGGTGAGGGCGCGGGTGTCGATCCCGGAGATGCCCACGACGTTCTGCGCCACCAGTTCAGCGTCGAGCGAACGCTCGGCACGCCAGTTGGAGGGCACGCGCGCGGGGTCGCGGACGACGTAGCCGGAGACCCAGATGCGGGACGACTCGTCGTCCTCGTCGTTCCAGCCCGTGTTGCCGATCTGGGGGGCGGTCGCGACCACGATCTGGCGGTCGTACGACGGGTCGGTCAGGGTCTCCTGGTAGCCGGTCATGCCGGTGGAGAACACCGCTTCGCCGAAGGTCTCCCCCACGGCCCCGTAGGCGCGGCCGCGGAAGACCCGGCCGTCCTCCAGGACGAGTACGGCGGGGACCTTGCTGGTCCCCCTGGTGGAGGTCGTCATCGTTCGGCGCCTTCCGTCTGGTTGTTCTTGATCATGGAGTTGATGGCCTCGACCCAGTCGGTGTGCTCGGCCGCGTGGTCGGAGCGGAAACCGGAGTCGATCAGCTTGTCGCCGTGCGCCCAGGTCACCACGAGGAGCCCGCCCTCGCTGAGGACCTTGCCCGCGATGCCCTTGCCGAGCAGCGCCTCGCGCAGGGCGTCGGCCGGCACGAAGAAGTCGGCCGCGCCCGGCCGTACGACGTCCAGCCCGGCGTCCGTCAGGGTCAGCTCGACCCTGCTGCGGGTGCCCAGGCCGTGGGCGACGATGCGGTCCAGCCACTGACCGGCGGTGGTGGAGCCGTGGTAGCGGCCGGTCATGGTCAGTTTCGGCTCACCGGGCTCGTCCGGCGCGGTGGGCAGCTCCGGCAGGTCGCTCTGGAGCGTGCCGCGCCACTTCCAGCCCTCGCGCATCAGCCAGTAGACGAGCGCGACGAAGAGTCCGAGTCCGACGACCCAGCCGATCCGCGCGGCCCAGTCCGTCACCGGGGCCGACTCCTTGCCGGCCGCGATCAGTAGTGCAGATGTCACGTGAGCTTCCCGTCGACGAGCGTGGCCTTGCCCCGCAGCCACGTGTGCGTCACGCGGCCCGGCAGCTCACGCCCCTCGTACGGGGTGTTCCGGCTGCGCGAGGCGAAGCCCGCGGGGTCCACGGACCCACGGTATGCCGTGTCGACGAGCGTGAGGTTGGCGGGCTCACCTGCCGAGACGGGGCGGCCGTGCCCACTCGCCCGGCCGATCTCGGCCGGTTTGGACGACATGCGCTCGGCGACCCCGGCCCAGTCCAGCAGGCCCGTCTCCACCATGGTCTCCTGCACCACTGACAACGCGGTCTCCAGGCCGACCATCCCCATCGCGGCGGCGGCCCACTCGCAGTCCTTGTCCTCGTGCGGGTGGGGCGCGTGGTCGGTGGCGACGATGTCGATCGTGCCGTCGGCGAGGGCCTCGCGCAGCGCGAGGACGTCCCGCTCGGTGCGCAGCGGCGGGTTGACCTTGTAGACCGGGTTGTACGACCGGACCAGCTCGTCGGTGAGCAGGAGGTGGTGCGGGGTGACCTCGGCGGTGACGTCGATGCCGCGGGACTTGGCCCAGCGGACGATCTCGACGGACCCGGCGGTCGACAGGTGGCAGATGTGCACGCGCGAGCCGACGTGCTCGGCGAGCAGCACGTCCCGCGCGATGATCGACTCCTCGGCGACCGCGGGCCAGCCCCCGAGCCCGAGTTCGGCGGAGACGACGCCTTCGTTCATCTGGGCGCCCTCGGTGAGCCGGGGCTCCTGCGCGTGCTGCGCGACGACCCCGCCGAACGCCTTCACGTACTCCAGCGCGCGGCGCATGATCACCGCGTCGTCGACGCACTTGCCGTCGTCGGAGAAGACGGTCACGCCGGCCGCCGACTCGTGCATCGCGCCCAGCTCGGCGAGCTTCTTGCCCTCCAGGCCGACGGTGACCGCGCCGATGGGCTGGACGTCGCAGTAGCCGTGCTCCCGGCCGAGCCGGTACACCTGCTCGACGACGCCGGCCGTGTCGGCGACGGGGAAGGTGTTGGCCATGGCGAAGACGGCCGTGTAGCCGCCGGAGGCCGCCGCGCGCGTGCCCGTCAGCACGGTCTCGGAGTCCTCGCGGCCGGGCTCGCGCAGGTGGGTGTGGAGGTCGACGAGGCCGGGCAGCAGCACCTTGCCGTCGGCCTCGACGACCTCGGCGCCCTCGGCGGACAGGCCCGTGCCGACTTCGGCGATCGTGTCCCCGTCGATCAGGACGTCCTGCGGCTCGCCGCCGAGCACCTTCGCACCACGGATCAGGATCTTGCTCATGGTCTTACTTCTCCTCGGAACCGGTGGCGGGGCGGGTGTGCGTGACGGCGGGTTCGTTGCCGCCCAGGAGCAGGTACAGGACGGCCATCCGGATCGACACGCCGTTGGCGACCTGCTCGACGACCGTGCAGCGCGGGGAGTCGGCGACCTCGGCGGTGATCTCCATGCCGCGGACCATCGGGCCGGGGTGCATCACGATCGCGTGCTCCGGCATCCGCGCCATCCGCTCGCCGTCGAGGCCGTAGCGGCGCGAGTACTCCCGCTCGGTCGGGAAGAACGCGGCGTTCATCCGCTCCCGCTGGACGCGCAGCATCATCACCGCGTCCGACTTGGGCAGCACCGCGTCGAGGTCGTACGACACGTCGCAGGGCCAGCTCTCCACGCCGACCGGCACCAGGGTGGGCGGGGCGACGAGGGTGACGTGGGCGCCGAGCGTGTGCAGGAGGTCCACGTTGGAGCGGGCGACCCGGCTGTGCAGGACGTCACCGACGAGGGTGATCCGCTTCCCGCTCAGGTCCTGGCCGAGCCCGGCGTCGCGGCCGATGAGCCGGCGGCGCATCGTGAACGCGTCCAGCAGGGCCTGGGTGGGGTGCTGGTGGGTGCCGTCACCGGCGTTGATGACGGCCGCGTCGATCCACCCGGAGGTGGCGAGGCGGTACGGGGCTCCGGAGGCGCCGTGCCGGATGACGACGGCGTCGACGCCCATCGCCTCCAGGGTCTGCGCGGTGTCCTTCAGGGACTCGCCCTTGGAGACCGAGGAGCCCTTGGCGGTGAAGTTGATGACGTCGGCCGAAAGACGTTTCTCGGCGGCCTCGAAGGAGATGCGCGTACGCGTGGAGTCCTCGAAGAAGAGGTTCACGACCGTGCGCCCGCGCAGGGTGGGCAGTTTCTTGATGGGCCGGTCGGCGACCCGGGCCATCTCCTCGGCGGTGTCGAGGATCAGGACGGCGTCGTCGCGGGTGAGGTCGGCGGCCGAGATGAGATGACGCTGCATCTGTCAGGCTCCGTAAGCAGGTTTAATTCGGGAGATTCCGGGCAGGCGCGCGCACGCCAAGAACCGGCGTGACGTAAGCGGCCTGCTACTGGTCCGGCTTCGCGCCGAGCAGCACGGTGTCGCGACCGTCCTCCTCGGCGAGCTGGACCTTGACCGTCTCCCGCAGCGACGTGGGGAGGTTCTTGCCGACGTAGTCGGCGCGGATGGGCAGTTCCCGGTGGCCCCGGTCGACGAGGACCGCGAGCTGCACCGCGCGCGGGCGCCCGATGTCGTTCAGGGCGTCGAGGGCGGCGCGGATCGTGCGGCCGGAGAAGAGCACGTCGTCGACGAGGACCACGAGGCGGCCGTCGATGCCGTCACCGGGGATCTCCGTGCGGGCGAGCGCGCGCGGGGGGTGCATGCGCAGGTCGTCGCGGTACATCGTGATGTCCAGCGAGCCGACCGGGATCGGGCGCTCGGTGATCTCCTGGAGTTTCTCGGCGAGGCGCCGGGCGAGGAAGACGCCGCGGGTCGGGATGCCGAGGAGCACCACGTCGTCGGCGCCCTTGGCGCGTTCGACGATCTCGTGGGCGATGCGGGTCAGTACCCGCGCGATGTCGGGGCCCTCAAGAACGGGCCGCGCATCGGACGATCGGATGTCCATGAAAAAGGGACCTCCTTCTCCGCCTCACGGGACGGACCTTAAAGGACGTCGGGTTTGCGCCATCAACCGTAGCAGGCCGCCGGGACGCCCCTGATCACCCCCCTGGAGTAATCGGCCATCGATACCACGGAAGGGTCGGTGTGGACCATTCGGCTTGACGCAGGAGAATCACGCTGCGTAACCTCACAATGAGTTACCAGCCGCGCGGCTCGGCAACACAGCCGTCCGCGTCGACACAGCGCCGGGAGCTATATGTCCAGCGAATACGCCAAACAGCTCGGGGCCAAGCTCCGCGCGATCCGCACCCAGCAGGGCCTTTCCCTCCACGGTGTCGAGGAGAAGTCCCAGGGCCGTTGGAAGGCGGTCGTCGTCGGGTCGTACGAGCGCGGGGACCGCGCCGTCACCGTGCAGCGCCTCGCCGAGCTGGCGGACTTCTACGGCGTCCCGGTGCAGGAGCTGCTGCCGGGCACCACCCCGGGCGGCGCCGCCGAGCCGCCGCCGAAGCTGGTCCTGGACCTGGAGCGCCTCGCCCACGTCCCGGTCGAGAAGGCGGGCCCCCTGCAGCGCTACGCGGCGACGATCCAGTCGCAGCGCGGCGACTACAACGGCAAGGTCCTCTCGATCCGCCAGGACGACCTGCGCACCCTCGCGGTCATCTACGACCAGTCCCCCTCGGTCCTCACCGAGCAGCTGATCAGCTGGGGCGTCCTCGACGCGGACGCGCGCCGCGCGGTCACCCACGAGGAAGGCTGAGCAGGCCACAACGCTTGCCACGCCTGAGCAGAAACGTGCCGCCGGGTTGGCCAGAACCGAGTGATTCGGTTCCAGCCACCTGGCGGCACGTTTTTTGTGAAGCGGCGGCGCCGGGAGACGCAGGGCTCCTCGCAAGGGCCTTTTGCTTTTAGGGGCGCGGGGAACTGCGCGACAAGCCACGACGCACCCGCAGCCGCCCACGCACAGCCCCCACCACCCCTAGCGGCGTTCTTATCGGCGCAAGGACCCCTTCAGCTCCTTGAACCGCCCCAGAAGCCCGTTCACGAACGCCGGAGACTCATCGGTCGAGAACTCCTTGGCCAGCTGAACCATCTCGTCCAGCACGACCGCGTCCGGCGTCTCATCGACCCAGATCAGTTCGTACGCCCCAAGACGCAGAATGTTCCGGTCCACGACCGGCATCCGGTCGAGCGTCCACCCGACCGAGTACTGGGAGATCAGCGAGTCGATCCGGGCGGCATGCTCCGCATACCCCTCGACCAACTGCATCGTGTACTCGCTGACCGGCGGCTGCCGGTCGTCGGACCGGGACAGCCGCACCCAGTCCGCGAGCACCGTCAGGACATCGGCACCGCGCTGATCCCCCTCGAAGAGGATCTGGAAGGCACGCTTGCGAGCCGTGTTGCGAGCAGCCACGGTTAGCTGTTCACCCGGCCGAGGTAGTCGCTCGTACGGGTGTCGACCTTGATCTTCTCGCCGGTGGTGATGAAGAGCGGCACCTGGATCTGGTGGCCGGTCTCCAGCGTCGCCGGCTTCGTGCCCCCGGTGGAGCGGTCGCCCTGGAGGCCCGGCTCGGTCTCGGCGACGGTCAGCTCGACGGCGGCCGGCAGCTCGACGAAGAGCACCTCGCCCTCGTGGCGCGCGACGGTCGCCTCGAAGCCCTCGACGAGGAAGTTCGCGGCGTCACCGACGGCCTTGCGGTCGACCATCAGCTGGTCGTAGGTCTCCATGTCCATGAAGACGAAGTACTCGCCGTCCATGTACGAGAACTGCATGTCGCTCTTGTCGACAGTGGCCGTCTCGACCTTGACACCGGCGTTGAAGGTCTTGTCGACCACCTTGCCGGAGAGCACGTTCTTCAGCTTGGTGCGCACGAAGGCCGGGCCCTTGCCAGGCTTGACGTGCTGGAACTCGACGACGGACCACAGCTGGCCGCCGTCGAGCTTGAGCACCAGGCCGTTCTTGAGGTCGTTCGTGGAAGCCACGGTTGCGGAATCTCCTGGACTGACGTGGACGACCCCGGGGCAAGCGCTACAGCGCGAGCAGCTCCTTGGTCGTGATGGTGAGTAGCTCGGGTCCGCCGTCCGCCTCGGGGCGCACGACGAGCGTGTCATCGATCCGGACGCCGCCCCGGCCCGGGAGGTGAACCCCGGGTTCGACGGTGACCGGCACGCAAGCGTCCAGTTTACCCATGGCCGCGGGGGCGAGCTGCGGGTCCTCTTCGATTTGCAGTCCGACACCGTGTCCCATGAGCCTCGGCAGCCCCTCGGACCACCCCGCGGCCTCCAGTGCCTGGCGTGCCGCGCGGTCCACGTCGCGGTACTCGGCGCCGGGTGCGAGGGCCTCCCGGCCGGCCCGCTGAGCGGCGAAGACGGCGTCGTACAGCTCGATCTGCCAGTCCTCGGGGGCCGTGCCGATGACGAAGGTGCGGCCGATCTCGCAGCGGTAGCCGCGGTACGCCGCGCCCAGGCAGACGGAGAGGAAGTCGCCCTCCTCCACGCGCCGGTCGGTGGGCCGGTGGCCGCGCAGACCGGCGTGCGGGCCGGTGGCGACGGACGTCGGGAAGGCGGGGCCGTCGGCGCCGTGGTCGACCAGGCGGCGCTCCAGCTCCAGGGCGAGGTGGCGTTCGGTGCGGCCGACGAGGATCGACTCCAGGAGTTCGCCGAGGGCCTGGTCGGCGATCTCGGCGGCGACGCGCAGGCAGGTGATCTCGTCCTCGTCCTTGACGATCCTGAGCTGCTCGACGGTGCCCGCGAGGTCGGCGAGGAGGAGGTGGGGGGCGACGGAGTGGATCGCGCGGTGCCGGGCGACCGTGAGGTGGTGCTCCTCGACGGCGAGGGTGTCGATGCCCTCGGCGGTGAGGAGGTCGGCGGCGGCGACCGCCGGGTCCCCGCCCTCGCCGGGCAGGACGTGGACGCGCAGGCTGTCGTCGGGCCGGTCGTCCGGGGGGTGGGGGCACAGGAGGACGTCCTCGGCCGTGCCGACGAGGAGGACGGCGTCCTGGGGGGCGGCGCCGGAGAGGTATCTCACGTTGGCCGGGCGGGTGACGAGCGCGGTGGCGCTGCCCGCCGCGGCGCACCGGTCCCTGAGGCGGGCCCGGCGGGTTGCGTACGCGTCTGACATGAGTCGAGCGTAGGAGTTCGTACCGGAATGTGCCGTTTTTAGAAGTGCCGTTCGGGGGACCACAGGGGGCTCCAGACCGTCGGTAGTCCCTGTCCGACTACCACTTCGGTGGGCTGGCAATCGCGGTCGCGAGCACCTCGTCCAGAACCCTCGCCGTCGACTCGACGTCCAGTTGCGAGTTGTCGATGATCGGCAGGCCCGAGCCGTACCACCCGGCCATCCGGCCGTGGATGCGCGCGACCTCCTCGTCCGTGAGGCGGCGGTTGCCCGAGCGTTCCGCGTTGCGCTCCAGGACGACTTCCAGGCCGGGCAGGAGGACGACCGGGAGCAGGCCGGGGCCCACGTGCCGTTTCCAGCCACCGAGGCCGACCGCCGGGCGGTCGGGGAAGATCGCGTCGTCGAGGATGCAGGAGATGCCGTTGGCGAGGAAGTTGCGGGCGGCGAAGCCGCAGGTGCGGCGAGCCAGGCGGTACTGGGCCTCGGAGTTGTCGTTCCAGCCGCGCTGCGGGTCGGCGAAGCCGGAGCGGACCCACTCGCGGACGTCGTCGAGGCTGATGTGGGCCGTGGGGACGCGGCGGTGGTCGGCCCAGTACTTGGCGACGCTGGTCTTGCCGGCGCCCGCGGGCCCGATGAGCAGCACCGCGAGCATCGTGGTCGCCGGGTCGGGGGCGGCCGGCGCCGGGGCGGCGAAGGGTTCACCGGACGGCAGCGGGACATGCCCGGTGACGTCACCGGGGGCCTGCCGGGGCGGCGGGGAGTACGGGGGCACCGGGGGCTGCTGGACGGGCGGGACCGGGGGCCGGGGGGCCGGCGGATGGGGCGCGGGGACATGGGGTCCCGGGGCATGCGGAGCCGGCTGATGGACGGCCGGCGGGGCCGGGGGCACCGGCGGGACCTGCGGCTGCGGGACCTGCGGCGGAGTGAAGCCCAGCGCGGGCTGCGCCCGCGGATGGGAAGGGTGCGGTCCCGAATGCTGTGCGGCCGGCGCCCCGCCGACCGGACCGTGCCCCCACTGGTGGGGCGGCGGCAGCGGAGAACCCACTGCGTGCTGCATCCGGTGCCACTCCGTCTCGTTCTGTGCGGGCTCGGTCCGCCTCCGGGTCGCGAAGGCGCTCGCGCCCCCGCTCCGAACGGTACCGCCCCCGGCCGTCCTTTGGTGAACGACCGGGGGCGGTCTGAAGTGCCCGTTGTGGAAGGCGGATCGCGCGAAGGTGATCTCCGGCTCCTACTGCCCCACTTCGCCGTACGCCGCGAGCAGTACCGCCGGGTCGGGGCCCTCCATGACGGTCGGCTTGCCCAGCCCGTCCAGGACGATGAACCGCAGCAGGTCCCCGCGCGACTTCTTGTCGACCTTCATCGTCTCCAGCAGCTTGGGCCACTGGTCGTAGCGGTAGTGCAGCGGCAGCCCGACCGACTCAAGGACCGTCCGGTGCCGGTCGGCGGTAGCGTCGTCCAGCCGCCCGGCGAGCCGCCCGAGCTCGGCCGCGAAGTGCATGCCTACGGATACGGCGGCGCCGTGCCGCCACTTGTAGCGCTCGTTCTTCTCGATGGCGTGCGCGAGGGTGTGGCCGTAGTTGAGGATCTCCCGCAGCCCCGCCTCCTTGAGGTCGGACGACACGACGTCCGCCTTCACGCGGATCGACCGCTCGATCAGCTCGGCGGTGTGCGGCCCGGCCGGTGTGCGCGCCGCCTCGGGGTCGGCCTCGATGAGGTCGAGGATCGCCGGGTCCGCGATGAACCCGGCCTTGATGATCTCCGCGAGCCCCGACACGTAGTCGTTGACCGGCAGCGACTCCAGCGCGGCGAGGTCGCACAGCACCCCGGCCGGCGGATGGAACGCCCCCACCAGGTTCTTGCCCTCGGCGGTGTTGATCCCGGTCTTCCCGCCGACGGCCGCATCGACCATGGCCAGCACGGTCGTCGGTACGGCGATCCAGCGCACCCCGCGCAGCCAGGTCGCGGCGACGAACCCGGCGAGGTCGGTCGTCGCCCCGCCGCCGACGCCCACGATGACGTCGGTGCGCGTGAACCCGGACTGCCCGAGCGCCTTCCAGCAGTAGGCGGCGACCTCTGCGGTCTTGGCCTCCTCGGCGTTGGGCACCTGGATGGCGACGGCCTCGTACCCCTGCTCGGCGAGGTCGGCGCGCAGCGCGTCCCCGGTCTCGGCGAGCGCCTCGGGGTGGACGACCGCGACCCGCTTGGCCTTCGTCCCGATCAGCCCGGCGAGTTCGCCGAGCAGCTGCCGGCCCACCAGCACCTCGTACGGCGTGTCGCCGCCGACGTGGATCCGCGTCGTCGTCATACGTCCTTCAACTCCAGTGCGTCCAGGGCGGCTTGGGCGACCTCTTCCGGGGTCCGATCATCCGTCGCGACGACGGCCGTGGCGACCCCCTCGTACAGATGACGGCGAGCCTCCATCAACTCGCGCCACTGCTTGCGCGGGTTGACGGCGAGGAGGGGCCGGGCGGCGTTGAGGCCGGTTCGGCGGGCGGCCTCCTCGACGTCCATGGAGAGGTAGACGACCCGGCGTCCGGTGAGCAGTTCGCGGGTGCCGGCGTCGAGGATGGAGCCGCCGCCGAGCGCGAGGACTCCGTCGTGCCCGGCGAGGGCGGCCTCGACGGCGACCTTCTCGATCGCGCGGAAGGCGGGCTCGCCCTCCTCGACGAAGATGTCGGCGATGGTGCGGCCCTGTCCGGTGACGATGTCGTCGTCGGTGTCCCGGTAGGGCACGCCGAGGCGCTCGGCGAGAAGCTGCCCGACGGTGGACTTGCCGACGCCCATCGGCCCGACCAGCACGACCAGCGGTCCGCTCATCGGATCGTCAGGCTGTCGAGGTACGAGCGGACGTTGCGGCGCGTCTCGACGACGTTGTCCCCGCCGAACTTCTCCGCGACCGCGTCCGCGAGGACGAGCGCGACCATCGCCTCGGCGACGATCCCGGCGGCCGGCACGGCGGACACGTCGGAGCGCTGGTGGTGGGCCTGCGCGGCCTCCCCGGTCGCGACGTCCACGGTCTGGAGCGCGCGCGGCACGGTCGCGATCGGCTTCATGGCCGCGCGCACGCGCAGGACCTCGCCGGTCGTGAGGCCGCCCTCGGTGCCGCCGGAGCGCCCGGAGGTGCGGCGCAGCCCCTCGTCGGTGCTCACGATCTCGTCGTGCGCCTTCGAGCCCGGCACCCGCGCCAGCTCGAAGCCGTCGCCGACCTCGACGCCCTTGATGGCCTGGATGCCCATCAGCGCGGCGGCGAGCCGCGCGTCGAGGCGCCGGTCCCAGTGCACATGCGAACCGAGCCCGACCGGCACGCCGTACGCGAGCACCTCGACGACCCCGCCGAGGGTGTCGCCGTCCTTGTGGGCCTGGTCGATCTCGGCGACCATCGCCTTCGAGGCGTCCGCGTCCAGGCAGCGCACCGGGTCCGCGTCCAGCCGCTCGACGTCCCCGGGGACCGGGTAGACACCCGACGGGGCCTTCGCGGCGGCCAGTTCGACGACGTGGCTGACGATCTCGATGCCGGCCGTCTCCTTCAGGTACGACCGGGCGACCGCGCCCAGCGCCACCCGGGCGGCCGTCTCGCGGGCCGAGGCGCGCTCCAGGATCGGGCGGGCCTCGTCGAAGCCGTACTTCTGCATGCCGGCGAGGTCGGCGTGGCCCGGACGGGGGCGGGTCAGCGGGGCGTTGCGCGCGGAGTCCGCGAGCTCGGCCGGGTCGACCGGGTCGGCCGCCATGACCTTCTCCCACTTCGGCCACTCGGTGTTGCCCACCATGACCGCGACCGGCGAACCCAGGGTGAGGCCGTGGCGGACCCCGCCGAGGAAGGTGACCTCGTCCCGCTCGAACTTCATCCGAGCGCCGCGGCCATAGCCGAGCCGCCGCCGCGCCAGGTGGTCCGCGACCATCTCCGTGGTGATCGGCACGCCGGCGGGAAGGCCCTCCAGCGTGGCGACGAGTGCGGGACCGTGGGACTCCCCCGCGGTCAGCCAACGCAGCCTGCTCAACGATGCTCCTCGGTGCTCGCGCCTGGTACCGCCGGCCGCCACGCGTCCACGCGGACGGCCCGGGCGACCCCGGGTGCGCGTCCCGGCCCCGCCTCCCCGATCCTCCCACGTCCCCGGACCGAACCCGTTCCCCGGTCCACGAAGCGGACTCACCGGGAGGAACGAGACCGCGGGTGATCAGCCCTGCTCTGGCCGGTTCTGGGGCGCGTACGACCCGAGGAAGTCCGCGCCGCGGGGCCCTTCGGCCTGCGGCTGCGGGGGCGCGTAGGCGCCGAGGAAGTCCGCGCCGCGCGTCCCGTCGCCCTGCTGGAGGACGACGGGCCCCTGGGTGACGCCCGCCTGGCGCAGGGCGCGGCGCAGGAGCCACTTGCGGCGCAGCTTCAGCCCCCAGGAGACCAGGACGAGCCCGATGATCAGGCACAGCGCCGGAATCTGGATCCAGTCGGGCATGAACTGCAGGACGAACTGGAAGATCTCGCTCTTGCCGGACGCAGACGTCACGACCGTACTCCCCCCGAACCGCGCCGCACCCCCTGTGCGGCGCCCTCGGGAACCTTAGCGGGAGGCGAGCGCGTGTTCGCCCGCTTTTCGGACCGCGTCGACGGGAACGGGCCGCCGCCCGGTCATCTGCTCGACCTGGAGGACCGCCTGATGGACCAGGAGGTCCAGTCCGCTCACGACAGCGCCCCCGTACATCGACCAGCGCGCGGCGAGGTCGGTGGGCCAGGGGTCGTACAGGACGTCGAAGAGGGTCGCCGGGCGCTCGGGCACGGCGTGGGCGAGCACGTCCGTCGCCCCGGCCGGGGTCGTCGCGACGACCAGCGACGCCCGCAGGCCCTCGGCCGCGTCGGCCCAGTCCGCCGTACGGACCTCGACGTCGAGGCGCTCGCCCCACTGCCGCATCTCGGCGGCGCGGGCCTCGCTGCGGACGTAGGCGACGATCTCGCCGGTGCAGACGCGGGAGAGCGCGGCGAGGGCGGAGGAGGCGGTGGCGCCGGCGCCGAGGATCGCGGCGGAGTCGACCTGGTCGACGCCGTGTTCGCGCAGGGCCGCGACCATGCCGGGGATGTCGGTGTTGTCGCCGGTCCTGCGGCCGTCCTCGGTGAACACCAGCGTGTTGACGGCCTCGACGGAGGCAGCCGTCTCGCTGATCTCGTCCAGCAGCGGGATGACGGCCCGCTTCAGCGGCATCGTCAGCGACAGCCCCGCCCACTCCTCGCCCAGCCCGGCGACGAAGTCCGCGAGGGAGCCCTCGTCGACCTCGAAGCGGTCGTACGACCACCCCGTCAGGCCCAGCGCGTCGTAGGCGGCGCGGTGCAGCACCGGGGAGAGGGAGTGCGCGATCGGCGAACCCAGCACGGCGGCGCGGCGGGCTTCGGCGGCCCGAACTGTCATGGGACCCGTCTTTCTCAGGAGCCCTTGCGGGACTCGTTGAACTCGGCGACCAGTTCCTCGTGTTCGGCGAGGGTCTTGGTGAACCTGCTGGTCTTCCCGTCCAGCGAGATGAAGTAGTACCAGCCTTCCTCGGTCGGGTTGAGAGCACCCCGCAGTGCTTCGTCACCTGGGTTGTCGATGGGTCCTGGCGGCAGTCCCTTGACGTAGTACGTGTTGTACGGGTTGTTGAACCGCTTCAGCTCGGCGATCGTCAGGTCGATCTTGCTCTGGTTCTTGATGTAGTTGTACGTGGAGTCGAACTCCAGCGAGCCGAACGTCTGCGGGTTGCCGGGCTTGAGGCGGTTGTAGACGACCTCGGCCATCCTGCGGAAGTCGTCGTGGCTGGTGCCCTCGGCCTGCGCGAGGCTCGCGACGGTCAGGAGCTGCCAGGGCCCGTCGAGCCCGAGCTTCTCGGCCTGTTTCTCCAGCCCGAGCTGCTCGTACTTCTCGTTGGCACGGGTCACCATCTCCTTGAGGAGGGTCTCCGGCTTGTCCCCCTTGCCCAGCGCGTAGCGCGAGGGGTACAGGAACCCTTCCAGCGGGTCCTTCACGTTCGGGTGGTCCAGCGCCCAGGCGGGCAGGCCGAGGTCCTTGTACTTCGCCTTCGCGACGCCCGCGGTGGTGCCCTCGGAGAGGTCGAGGCGCTTGTCGATCTGCGCGTAGACCGCGACGTTGCGGGTGCCCTCGGCGATGATCAGGTTGTTCTGGCTCTTGGGGTCGAGCATCATCGCGACGGCCGCCTGGGCGGACATCTCCTTGTTCAGGACGTACGAACCCGCCTGGATGCTGCCCGACTTGGCGTTCTGCGTGAACGCGGACACGAACGCGTCGACGCTCTTGACGACGCCCGCCGCCTTCAGCTCCCGCCCGATCGCCGCGCCCCCCGCGCCCTTGGCGATCGTGATGGACACCGTCTCGTCCGTGCCGTTGCCCGCGTAGTCGGGGGCCGAGCCGTAACGGTCCTGGTAGAACTGCATGCCGAAGTAGGTGACACCGGCGAGGCCACCGCCGAAGACGAGGACGACGACCAGGCAGGCGGCGCCGTTGCGGCGCTTCTTCTTGCCGTTGCCCCCTTTGCCGGGCTTGCCGGGCCCGCCCCCTCGCCGCCCGCGCTCCTGCGCAGCGGTCTCGGCGACCGTGGCCTCGTCGTCGGCGTCCGGCTCCGGCAGGACGCCGCCCTCGGGCTCGGGCTCCGGGTCGGGCTCGCGGCGGCGGGCCGGGGGCTCCGGGGGCGGGTAGGCGTCGGGGGTGCCGTAGAAGTCGGGCTGCTCCGCGCCGTACGCGGCGGGCTGCTGGCCGTAGGGGTCGCCGGGGTCGGCCGCGTAGGGGACGTGCGCGTGGGTGCCGGTGCCGTCCCAGCCGCCCTGGTGGTAAGCCTGCGGCTGGGGCTGCTGGGGGTACTGCTGCTGCTCGTACTGCTGCTGGCCGTACTGGGGGTAGACCGGCTGACCGTACTCGTCGTACTGCTGCTGGTCGTACTGCGGCTGCTGGCCGTAGCCGGGCTGCTGGTTGCCGTCCGTCCAGCCGTTGTAGGCCGTCTGCGGCTGCTGCGGGTACTGCTGCTGGCCCCCGTAGGCAGGCTGGTGCCCCTGGGGCGCCTGCTGCCCTTCCCATCCGCCGTCCCCGAACAACGGGTCCTCCGGATGCCACGGTGCGGGGCCTGGGCCCCGGCCATACTCAGTCATCGATCCCCTAGAGCCGCGAGGCGGCGGTTCGCGGCTGGGGGGTCCGGCTGCGGTTCCGCCTCTTGCTGTGCGGAGGCTGTTCGAACACCTCCGCATCGCGCGGAACGTTACCGTATCGCGATCAGATGACCACTTAGACGCTGTCTCCAGGTGCTTTACCTGACACCCGTTCGGATTCAAGCGCCTGCTGAAGGATGATCACAGCGGCGGCCTGGTCGATGACGGAGCGTCCCTTCTTCGACTTCACACCCGAGGCGCGCAGCCCCTGACTGGCCGTCACGGTCGTCATCCGCTCGTCCAGCAGCCGAACCGGAATCGGGTCGACCGCCTTGGCCAGTGCCTCGGCGAAACCGCGGACCTTGACCGCCGCCGGGCCCTCGCCCCCCTTGAGGGAGCGCGGGAGCCCGACGACGATCTCGATCGGCTCGTACTCCTCGACGAGTTGCTTCAGACGGCGCTGAGCAGCGGGAACGTCCCTGCCCGGGACCGTCTCGACCGGGGTCGCGAGGATCCCGTCGGGGTCGCACGAGGCGACCCCGATCCGGGCGTCCCCGACGTCGATCGCGAGCCGGCGTCCTCGTCGCATCAGTTGGCCGTCTCCGCGACCAGCCGCTCGACGGCGTCGACGGCCTCGCCGACGGCGGCCGGGTTCTGCCCGCCGCCCTGGGCGACGTCCGGCTTGCCGCCACCGCCGCCGCCGAGGGTCTTGGCAGCCGTACGGACCAGGTCGCCCGCCTTGAGACCACGCTCACGGGCGGCCTCGTTGGTGGCGATCACCGTCAGGGGTTTGCCGTTGTTCACGGTGAACAGGGCGACGACGACGGCCCGCCCGCCCTGGATCCGCCCCCGCACGTCGAGGACCAGCTTGCGCAGGTCGTCCGGGGTCGTCCCGTCCGGGACCTGGCCGGTGACCAGGGCGATCCCGCGTACGTCCTTCGCGGAGTCGGCGAGTCCGGCGGCGGCCTGGAGGACCTTCTCCGCGCGGAACTTCTCGATCTCCTTCTCGGCGTCCTTGAGCTTGCCGAGCATCGCCGAGACCTTCTCCGGCAGCTCCTCCGGACGCCCCTTGACCAGCTCCTGGAGCTGGGCGACGACCGTGTGCTCCCGGGCCAGGAAGTTGTAGGCGTCGACGCCGACGAGGGCCTCGATACGGCGCACACCCGAGCCGATCGACGACTCGCCGAGCAGCTTGACCAGGCCGAGCTGCGAGGTGTTGTGGACGTGCGTCCCGCCGCACAGCTCCTTGGAGAAGTCCCCGATGGTGACGACGCGGACCTGCTCGCCGTACTTCTCGCCGAACTCGGCGATGGCACCCTGCCGCTTGGCCTCGGCGATCGGCAGGATCTCGGCGTGCACGTCGAGGTCGTGGGAGAGCACCTCGTTGATCTTCTGCTCGACGTCGGTCATCACGGCCGTCGGTACGGCGGACGGGGAGCCGAAGTCGAAGCGGAAGCGGCCCGGCTGATTCTCGGAACCGGCCTGGGCGGCCGTCGGGCCGAGGGCGTCGCGCAGGGCCTGGTGGGTGAGGTGGGTGGCGCTGTGGGCGCGGGCGATGGCCGTACGGCGACGGGAATCGATCGAGGCGTGGGCCTTGGCACCGACGGTCACCTCGCCGACCTGGACGACGCCCTTGTGGACGTACACCCCCGGGACCGGCTTCTGGCAGTCGCGGACCTCGATGACGGCGCCCGAGTCGACCCGGATCTTCCCGGTGTCGCCGATCTGGCCGCCGCCCTCGGCGTAGAACGGGGTGCGGTCGAGGACGATCTCGACCTCGTCGCCCTCGGTGGCGGCCGGGGAGGAGGCGCCGTCGACGAGGATGCCGACGATCGTGGTCTCGCCCTCGGTGAAGGTGTAGCCGATGAAGTCGGTCTCACCGGTCCGGTCGGCGATCTCCCGGTAGGCACCGGCGCCGGCGTGCCCGGTCTTCTTGGCCTGGGCGTCCGCCTTGGCGCGCTCCCGCTGCTCCTTCATCAGGCGCCGGAAGCCGTCCTCGTCCACGGAAAGGCCCTGCTCGGCGGCCATCTCCAGGGTGAGGTCGATCGGGAAGCCCCACGTGTCGTGCAGGAGGAACGCCTTGTCGCCGGCGAGGACCGTGCCCCCGGACGCCTTGGTCTCGGAGACGGCCGTGTCGAGGATGTTCGTGCCGCCCTTGAGGGCCTTGAGGAAGGCGTTCTCCTCGGCGACGGCGACCTTCTCGATGCGCTCGCGGTCGGTGATCAGCTCCGGGTACTGCTGGCCCATCATCCCGATGACGGTGTCGATGAGGTCCAGGACGACCGGGCCGGTGGCGCCGAGGAGGCGCATGTTGCGGATGGCGCGGCGCATGATGCGGCGCAGGACGTAGCCCCGGCCCTCGTTGCCGGGGGTGACGCCGTCGCCGATCAGCATCACCGACGTACGCATGTGGTCGGTGACCACGCGCAGGGAGACGTCCGACTCGTGGGCCTGGCCGTACTCGACGCCGGTCAGCTCGGTGGCCTTCTTGATGACGGCCATCGAGGTGTCGATCTCGTACATGTTCTGCACGCCCTGCAGGATCATCGCGAGGCGCTCCAGGCCGAGGCCCGTGTCGATGTTCTTGCTGGGGAGTTCGCCGAGGATCTCGAAGTTGTCCTTGCCGATGCCCTCGCCGCGCTCGTACTGCATGAAGACGAGGTTCCAGATCTCGACGTACCGCTCGTCGTTGACGGCCGGGCCGCCCTCGACGCCGAACTCCGGGCCGCGGTCGTAGTTGATCTCGGAACAGGGGCCGCAGGGTCCGGGGACGCCCATCGACCAGTAGTTGTCCTTCATGCCCAGGCGCTGGATGCGCTCCTTCGGCACGCCGACGACCTCGTGCCAGATGCGCTCGGCCTCGTCGTCGTCCAGGTAGACGGTGATCCACAGGCGCTCGGGGTCGAGGCCGTAACCGCCCTTGTCCTGGGAGCCGGTGAGCAACTCCCAGGCGTACGTGATGGCGCCTTCCTTGAAGTAGTCGCCGAAGGAGAAGTTGCCGCACATCTGGAAGAACGTGCCGTGCCGGGTGGTCTTGCCGACCTCCTCGATGTCCGGCGTGCGCACGCACTTCTGCACGCTGGTGGCGCGCGACCACGGCGGCTTGACCTCACCGAGGAAGTACGGCTTGAAGGGAACCATGCCGGCCGGAACGAGGAGCAGAGTCGGGTCGTCCGCGATGAGCGACGCCGAAGGCACGACGGTGTGCCCGCGCTCCTCGTAGAAGCTCAGCCAGCGGCGGCGAATCTCGGCCGACTCCATCAGTGGTCCTCATTCCGGTTGTACGTATACGTGTTGGGGTACGTCGTGTTCTCGATGGCGGTGATCCGCCGGGGTGCGGGGAGTTCGGGCGCCTGCTCGATGCCGAGCGCGTCCTCCAGCTCGGCCTCCCGCTGGGCCATGCCGTCCCGGACGTCCAGCGCGAAACCGACCGCGCGGTCCTTGAGGCGCGTGCCCGTCTCCAGCGCCTTGTTCGCCGCCGTCGCGGCGAGGCTCTCCGGGGTGAGCTGCTTCAGCTTGCGGTTGACCTTGGTGGTGGCCCAGACACCGGCTGCGACGCCGGTCGTGAACCAGAACGTACGGCGGAACATCGCTGCTCTCAGTCCCTCTTCCCACGGACGCGGCCCACGATCACGGTACGGCGGGGTGCCTTCGCCGGCACGGCGTCCTCCTTGCGGCCACC
This sequence comes from Streptomyces sp. 4F14, assembly GCF_048159485.1. Lineage (NCBI taxonomy): Bacteria > Bacillati > Actinomycetota > Actinomycetes > Kitasatosporales > Streptomycetaceae > Streptomyces > Streptomyces sp. 4F14. Next base: position 289,326 of record NZ_JBLRVY010000007.1, on the reverse strand, counting down.
CAGTGCGCGGCGCACGCCGTACCCGAACGCGGCGACCTTCACGAGAGGTCCGCCGAACGTCGAGGCGACCGTCGTCGACAGCGCGGAGGCGTTCGAGGTGACCTCCTGGACGTCCGAGGCGATAGCGTCGACCCGGTCGATCTGCGTCTGCGCGGAGCGTACGGCCGTGGAGGCGTCCGCGAGCAGCGGTACGGCCTGGTCGGTCACGTCCGCCACCAGCTTCGTGGTCGCCCTGAGCGTCTGGGCCAGCCTCACCAGCGCGACGGCGAGGAAGGAGACCAGGATCGCCCAGAAGACGGCCACGATGATGCCGGCTACCTCGCCTCCGGACACCGTCTGCACCTACTCCCTGACGCGTAAAACTTGCCTCCCGTGAGCCTATCGCGCCCGGCGCAGCGCTCTGTACCGCATTACGGGCACGCGAAAGCCCGCCGCCCCCGAGGGGACGACGGGCCTCACCGCCGGAAAATCAGCGGGCGTAGTACTCGACGACCAGCTGCTCGTCGCAGATGACCGGAACTTCCTTGCGGTTCGGCTCGCGGTCCAGGCGGAACGCCAGGGCCTTGAGGTTGACCTGAAGGTAGCGCGGGGTCTCGCCGTCGGCGGCGAAGCCACCCTCGCGGGCCACGGTGAAGAGGGTCTTCTCGCGGCTGCGCTCGCGGACCATCACGACGTCGTCGGGACGGACACGGAACGAGGGCTTGTCGGTCTTCTGGCCGTTGACCTCGATGTGGCCGTGAACGACCATCTGACGGGCCTGGTAGATCGTGCGGGCGATGCCCGAACGCAGGACCAGGGCGTCGAGACGGCGCTCCAGCTCCACGATCAGGGCCTCACCGGTCTTGCCCTGGACCTTGGAGGCGCGCTCGTAGGCGCGGACGAGCTGACGCTCGGAGATGTCGTACTGCGCGCGCAGACGCTGCTTCTCAAGCAGACGGACCTTGTAGTCCGAGTTCTGCTTGCGGCCACGGCCGTGCTCACCCGGCGGGTAGGGGCGGGCCTCGAAGTACTTGACGGCCTTCGGGGTCAGCGCGATGCCGAGGGCACGCGACTTCTTGACCTTGGGGCGGGACTGGTTCGCCACTGTGTTTTTCTCTCCGTATGTTTTCGGCTTGTCAGCATCACGAGAGGTCGCGATCCGCAGCCGGGGAAACCCGCCTCGTTCACCTGAGTGACGGGGTGGGCAGCCGCTCCCTGGTCTGGGCACATACGTGCTTGCGCGACGCTCCTGGAGCCCTCTGAGAGGGTTCCGGCCGGTCGCCCCGCTCTGACAGCGCGGGACACGGCACTTCGGGCGAGTTTACAGGGTGCTCAAGGCCGGTTGCGACCGAGGTGCTTGCGGGTCCACTCGACGGCGTCCGCGTAACGTGCCTCCGCGCCGTGCCGGGTGGGCGTGTAGTACTCGCGGTCCTTGATCTGGTCCGGGGCGTACTGCTGCTCGGCGATGCCCTCGGGGATGTCGTGCGGGTAGACGTACCCCTGCGCGTGCCCCAGTTTGGCGGCGCCCTTGTAGTGGCCGTCGCGCAGGTGCGTCGGCACCGGTCCGGCCAGGCCCTTGCGGACGTCCTCCAGGGCGGCGCCGATCGCGGTCGTCGCGGCGTTGGACTTGGGGGCCAGGGCGAGGGCGATGGTGGCGTGGCTGAGGGTGAGGGCGGCCTCGGGGAAGCCGATCATGGCGACGGCCTGCGCGGCGGCGACGGCTATGGGGAGGGCGTTCGGGTCGGCGAGGCCGATGTCCTCGCTGGCGGAGATCATCAGGCGGCGGGCGATGAAGCGGGGGTCCTCGCCGGCCTCGATCATGCGGGCGAGGTAGTGCAGGGCGGCGTCGACGTCGGAGCCGCGGATGGACTTGATGAGGGCGCTGGCGACGTCGTAGTGCTGGTCACCGTCGCGGTCGTACGTGACGGCCGCGCGGTCGACTGTCTGTTCCAGGGTCGCGAGGGTGATCTCGGTCTCCGCCTGGTCGAGGGCGGCGCCGGCGGCGGCCTCCAGGGCGGTGAGGGCGCGGCGGGCGTCTCCGCCGGCGATGCGCAGGAGGTGGTCCTCGGTGTCCTCGGGGAGGGTGACGGCGGCTTTGAGGCCGCGCTCGTCGGTGACGGCCCTTCTGAGGAGGCCGCGCAGGTCGTCGTCCGTGAGGGGTTCGAGGGTGAGGAGGAGGGAGCGGGACAGGAGGGGGGAGATGACCGAGAAGTACGGGTTCTCGGTGGTCGCCGCGATGAGGGTGACCCAGCGGTTCTCGACGGCCGGGAGGAGGGAGTCCTGCTGGGCCTTGCTGAAGCGGTGGATCTCGTCGAGGAAGAGGACGGTCTCCTTGCCGTATCCCCCGCTGGCGCGGCGGGCGCCGTCGATGACCGCGCGGACCTCCTTGACGCCGGCGGTGATCGCCGAGAGCTCCACGAAGCGCTTGTTGGTGGCCTTGGAGACGACGTACGCGAGGGTCGTCTTTCCCGTGCCCGGCGGGCCCCAGAGGATCACCGAGGAGACGCCGGCCGGGCCGCCCGCGCCCTCGCCGACCAGGCGGCGCAGGGGGGAGCCGGGCTTCAGGAGATGCTGCTGTCCCGCGACCTCGTCGAGCGTGCGCGGACGCATTCTGACCGCCAAGGGGCTCCCCGTCGGGTCCTTCTCCTGGCGGTCTTCGGCGGCTGCGGTGAACAGATCGGGCTCCACACGGAAACCCTAAATCACGGCACTGACAATCCCGTCCGGAGCGTCAGCTGGTCCAGAAGTCCCACCAGCGGGTCAGGATCAGCATGCCGATGATCCCGATGTGCACGGCCGGCAGCACCCAGGTGAACTCGCCGAAGAAGCTCTTCAGCCAGGCCGGCCCCGGCAGGAAGCCGTTGCGGACGTTGAACGACGTCACGTACCAGAACATGATGATCGTCGCGACCCAGGCCAGCGAGCACCACAGGCACAGCGCGTTGATCCTGTACAGCGACTGGAACTGGAGCCACGTACAGAATCCGACCCCGAACAGCGTGCCGAAGTTGAAGGTCAGCCAGTACCAGCGCGGGAACCGGGCGCGGCCCAGCAGGCTCATGCCGACGGCGATGACGATGCCGTAGCAGACCAGTCCGAGCATGGGGTTCGGGAACCCGAAGGCGGCGGCCTGCTTGGACTCCATGACGCTGCCGCAGGAGACGACCGGGTTGAGACTGCACCCGGGGACGAACGTCTTCCCCTCGACCTTCGCCTCAAGCAGCTTGAACTTGTCGATGGTGATCACCCAGGCGGCGAGCAGCCCCGCCGCACCCGTGATCACCAGCATCAGCGCGAACGCCCTGCTGCCGCCCACCGCGCGAGGCGCGTCGGCGGTGGCGCGCTCCGGCTCGTGGTCCATGGAGACCTCTTTGACTGTCGTCTTGCTCATCACGCCGATCCGTCAAGTCGAGAGGGGACGTACTTCTGGCAGCGCTCATTGTGCCGCACGGCCCCCTCTGTCCACCGTTCGGTGGACATAAGCATGGACGACCGGACGTCCCCGGAGCGAGGGGTTCCGGACGAGACCGGCCGGTATGACAGCACACGGGCAAGAACACGCGGTGAGCGTCCGGCAACTGCGCAAGCGGTACGGCGACACGACCGCGCCGGACGGCGTCGACCTGGGCATTCGCCCTGGCTCTGTGTCCGGCCCTCGGTCCGAACGGTGCGGGGAAGAGCACGACGGTCGAGATCCTGCGGGGGAACCGGGAGCGGGACTCGGGTGAGGTGCGGGTCGTGGGGGCGGATCCGGCGAGGGCCACGCGCGCGTGGCGTTCACGTATCGGAATCGTCTGGCAGGACGAATCCGCGCCCGCCGAGTTGACGGTTCGTGAGACAGTACGACATTTCGCCCGCTACTACCCGCGTCCTCGTGACGCGGAGACGGTCATCGGTCTGGTGGGGCTCGCGGAGAAGGCGGACAGCCGGATCAAGGCCCTCCCGGGCGGCCGGCGGCGGCGCCTGGACGTCGCGCTCGGGGTGATCGGGGGCCCTGAGCCGCTGCTCCTGGACGAGCCGACGACCGGTTTCGACCCGGCGGCACGCGGGCGGTTCTGGGACCTGATCCGCGCACTGGCCGACGAGGGGACGACGATCCTGCTGACCACGCACTACCTGGAGGAGGCCGAGACCCTCGCCGACCGGCTCGCCGTCATCGCGCGCTGCGGGAGCGGTACGGCGCGGGCGCGACCGTCGCGCGGAGCGCACCGGCACTCCCACGCGCGTGGTGGCCGAACCGGCGTCCCGTTTCGACGGCGAGATACCCGGCCTGACGGTGACCCGGCCGACCCTGGAGGACGTCTATCTGTCCCTGACCGGGCAAAAGGGTGCGCGATGACCGCCGCGCGGCTGCCTCGCACGTGGTCGCTCGGACTGAGCCGGGGCGCTCTGGAACTGCGGCAGTTCTTCCGCCAGCGCGAGCAGGTGGTGTTCCTGTTCCTGTTCGCGTCGATCTTGCAGGACGACGTGGAGGGCGCCGGCATCACCGCCTCCCAGCTCTACGTCCCCGCTGGTGCTGGTCACGGGGGCGCTGGAGACGGCCGTCCTGCTGGCGGTCGGGACGACGCTGTACAGGGTCGACCTGCCGGCGTCGGCGACCCGGTGGTTCGACTTCGCGTGGATCTTCGTGCTCGGTCTCACCGCGTGCGCGCTGCTCGGGATCAGCGCGCTGTTCCCGCTGAAGTGGATGTGCCAGGGGCTGCGCGGGGTGTTCCTGCCGGACTCGGCGCGCGTCGTGGAGCAGACCGGCGACTGGGAGTTCGGCCGGGTGGCCCTGGTCCTGGCGGCGTGGTGCGTCGGAGGACTGGTGCTGTATCTGCTGACCTTCCGGTGGAAGAGCCGGCGCAACGGATGAGCGAGCGGCCCGGAGCAGACGTCCGGGACGGCCCGTTCCGGCTGTGGGACGTGTACTTCGCGCTGGTGTGGCTGATCACCCTGGTGTCGGCCCTCGCCGCGGACCGCCCCGGATGGCAGGGCACTGCCGTTCCTCGCGCGTGAGCCGGCGGGGTGGATCCTGCTGTGGCGCCCCGAGCGGCAGCAGCCGGTCGTCAACTCCCTGTCGACGGTGGTGAGTCCGCTGTTCTCGGTGACCTTCGGGAGCTGGATCATGCGGATCATCGAGCAGAGCGCGGGCCGGGCGGAGCTGATCGTCGAGCTGGACGCCGATCCGGCGGGGGCCCGCCGGGTGCGAGGCCGTCGTCCTGTGCGCCTGTCAGGAGGCGCGACCAACTCGCGCCGCCATGCGGGGAGTTCGGCACGGGCACGGGTGCGGCCGGTCTACCGGGACGCCTTCCTCACGCTCTCCGTCCGCGAAGGTCTGCGCGCGAGGCTCAGTACGGAGTCGCCTCGATCCAGCGGATCACCCGTGCGGCCTCCCCTGCCGGGTCGTCGTCCTCACCGCGTACGAGACCGGCCGTGACATCCTCCGCGCGGTGGAGGCGGGTGCCGCCAGTTACCCCTCAAGGACGTGCCCCGCGCCGCCCCACCAGCCCGCACCTCTCCGAGCGTGAGAAGTCCGTCCTGCGCCTGGTCGCCGAGGGCTGCACCGACGCGGAGATCGGCCGACGGCCCGCGCGGCGGTGGCCGCACACCGACAGGACGGCGGCGGTCACCGGCGCCCTGCGCGCGGGCCCTCTGGCCTGAGCCCGGCCTCAGGCCAGCCGGGACTTCAGCTCCGGCACGATCTGGTCCACGGCGATCGCCGTCTGCTCCCCGGACTCCATGTCCTTGAGCTGGACGACGCCCTCCGCGAGGTCCCGCTCCCCCGCGACCAGCGTGTAGCGGGCGCCGGAGCGGTTGGCGTTCTTCATGGCGCCCTTGAGGCCCTTGCCGCCGTAGGCGAAGTCGGCGGCGACGCCGGCCTTGCGCAACTCGGTGACCTTGGCGAACAGGACGCGGCGGGCCTCCTCGCCGAGCGGGACGGCGTAGACCGAGGTCGCCGCCGGGAGGTCGAGGGTGATGCCCTCCGCCTCCAGGGCGAGGACCGTGCGGTCGACGCCGAGGGCCCAGCCGATGGACGGGAGCGCGGGGCCGCCGATCATCTCGGAGAGTCCGTCGTAGCGTCCGCCGCCGCCGACCGCCGACTGGGAGCCGAGGCCGTCGTGGACGAACTCGAAGGTCGTGCGCGTGTAGTAGTCGAGGCCGCGGACCAGCTTGGGGTCGTCCTCGAAGGCGACGCCCTCGGCGGTCAGCAGGGCGCGGACCTCCTCGTGGTACGCCTTGCAGGCGTCGCACAGGTAGTCCTGCAGGAGCGGGGCGTCCGTGAGCTGCTTCTGCACGTCGGGCCGCTTGTCGTCGAGGACGCGCAGCGGGTTGATGTCGGCGCGGCGCAGGGTCTCCTCGTCGAGGTCGAGGCCGCGCAGGAACGTCTGGAGGGCCTCGCGGTAGACGGGGCGGCACTCCTTGTCGCCCAGGGAGTTCAGCAGGATGCGGAACTCGCGCAGGCCCAGCGAACGGTACGCCTGGTCGGCCAGGATGATCAGCTCGGCGTCGAGGGCGGGGTCCTCCGCGCCGATCGCCTCGGCGCCGATCTGCGAGAAGTGGCGGTAACGGCCCTTCTGGGGGCGCTCGTAGCGGTAGTACGAGCCGGAGTACCAGAGCTTGACGGGCAGGTTGCCCAGCTTGTGCAGGTTGCCTTCGAGCGCGGCGCGCAGGGTGGACGCGGTGCCCTCGGGGCGCAGCGCGAGCCTGTCGCCGCCCTTGGTCTCGAAGGCGTACATCTCCTTGGTGACGATGTCGGTGGACTCGCCGACGCCGCGCGCGAAGAGCTCGACGTTCTCGAAGCCGGGGGTCTCGGCGTAGCCGTACCCGGAGGCGCGCAGGGGCGCGGAGAGGGCGTCGCGGACCGCGAGGTAGGTCGCGGAGTCCGGCGGCAGCAGGTCGTACGTGCCCTTGGGGGCCTGGAAGGTACTCAACGGAAAGTCACATTCCTCGTCGGGGGGCGCCGGGCGCTCCCTGGCCGTCGGCCACCTGCCTCAGGTAGGCGTTGGTGGCGCGTTCGCGGCCGATGGTGGTCTGGGGGCCGTGTCCGGAGAGGACCACGGTGGAGTCGTCGAGCGGCAGGCACACGCGCGCCAGGGAGGCGAGCATGGCGTCCATGGAGCCGCCGGGCAGGTCGGTGCGTCCGATGGAGCCGGCGAAGAGCAGGTCCCCGGAGAAGAACACCGACGGGATGTCGGCGGCCTCGGGGAGCCTGAACGTCACCGACCCCTCCGTATGGCCCGGTGCGTGCGCGACGGTGAGTTCCAGACCTGCCAGCTCCAGCCGCGCCCCGTCGGTGAGTTCGCGGACGTCGTCCGGCTCCCCGATGGTCAGCTCGCCCAGCAGCGGCATCCCGATGGACCGGCCGAGGGCCTTCTCGGGGTCGCTCATCATGTAGCGGTCGTCGGGGTGGATCCAGGCGGGCACGTCGTGCGCGCCGCAGACCGGGACGACGGAGGCCACGTGGTCGAGATGGCCATGGGTGAGGACGACGGCGACGGGCTTGAGCCGATGCTTGGCGAGTGTCTCCTCGACGCCGGGGGCCGCCTGGTGGCCCGGGTCGATGATCACGCACTCCTCACCGGCGGCCGGGGCGACGAGATAGCAGTTCGTCCCCCAGGCTCCGGCGGGGAACCCGGCAATGAGCACGGTCGTCCTCTGTTTGTGTCGATACGGGGGGCTTGCGCACGGCGCGGCCCACGTCAGAGCCTACCGGCGCTGCCGTTTCCTCAGCGAACCCATATACGGTACGGGGCACACGCAGCGCGAACCGGCGTACGAGACACGAAGCCCTCAAGGAGAAGACCGGTGGTCACCCAGGAACAGCGGAAGCGGCAGCTCGCGCGGGAGAAGTTCTTGCGGCAGCAGCAACGGCGCACCGCCGCCCGGCGCAAGGCCCGGATGCGCAACTCGGTGATCGCGTCGGTGCTCGGTGTGGTCGTCATCGGCGGCAGCGCCCTCTACGCGACGGGCGCGTTCAAGGACGACGACTCCAAGAAGTCGGACGACGTCGCCGCCTCCCCGTCGGCGCAGCCGAGCAAGGGCCCGGACCCGTGCGGGAAGCCGGCGGCGGGGTCGATCAAGACGGAGACGTGGAAGACCGAGCCGAAGCTCGCGATCGACAAGTCCGCGAAGTACACGATGAAGCTGGACACGACCTGCGGCGAGATCGACATCGCCCTGAAGGCGTCGGCGGCCCCGCAGACCGTCAACTCCTTCGACTTCCTGGCCGGCAAGGGCTACTTCGACCACACCAAGTGCCACCGGCTCACCACCGAGGGCATCTACGTCCTGCAGTGCGGCGACCCGACCGGACAGGGCTCCGGCGGACCGGGGTACACGATCCCGGACGAGAACCTGAAGGACGCCTCGCTGAAGAACAACATCTACCCGGCGGGCACGGTCGCGATGGCGAACACCGGCCAGGCGCACACCGGTGGCAGTCAGTTCTTCCTCGTCTACCAGGACTCCCAGCTGCCGCCGCAGTACACGCCGTTCGGGACGGTGTCGGCCGACGGGATGAAGGTCCTGAAGAAGATCGCCGCCGCGGGCGCGCAGGCCGCCGACCCGGCGACCGGCAACACCGCCCCCAACGCGACGGTCGTGATCGACAAGGCGACGGTCGCGAAGTCCTGACGAATCCGGGGCGGCTGCCAGCGGAATTTCGGTCGCGCTGGATGCGGACAGGCACACTGCCGGTCGCCTATGTTGGCCAAGACGAAACTGTGGACGATGCCCGGGGGCCGGAGTGCCTCGCGCAGGCATCATGTGGAGGAGGCGCTGTGAGCAGCGACCCGTGGGGCCGCGTCGACGAGACGGGGACCGTGTACGTGCGTACGGCCGACGGCGAGCAGGTCGTCGGTTCCTGGCAGGCCGGCTCTCCCGAGGAGGCGTTGGCCTACTTCGAGCGCAAGTACGAGGGCCTGGTGGTCGAGATCGGCCTCCTGGAGAAGCGCGTGCGCACCACCGACCTGTCGGCCAAGGACGCGCAGGTGGCGATCGACCACCTGCGCGAGCAGGTCGACGCGCATCACGCGGTCGGTGACCTGGCGTCGCTGAAGGAGCGGCTGGACGCCCTGGTGTCCTCGGTCGAGTCGCGGCGTGAGGAGCGCAAGCAGCAGCGCGCCAAGCAGTCCGAGGAGGCCCGCAAGGCCAAGGAGGACCTGGTCACGGAGGCGGAGCAGCTCGCGCAGTCCGACCAGTGGCGGGCGGCCGGTGAGCGCCTGCGGGCGCTGGTCGACACCTGGAAGGGCCTGCCGCGTCTGGACCGCAAGTCGGACGACGAACTGTGGCACCGCTTCTCGCACGCCCGCTCGGCGTTCTCCAAGCGGCGCAAGGCGCACTTCGCGCAGCTCGACGCGCAGCGCGAGGACGCCCGCCGGATCAAGGAGCGGCTGGTCGCGGAGGCCGAGTCGCTGTCGAAGTCCCAGGACTGGGGTCCGACGGCGGCCCGCTACCGCGAGCTGATGTCGGACTGGAAGGCCGCGGGCCGAGCCCAGCGCGAGCACGAGGACGACCTGTGGAACCGCTTCCGCGGCGCCCAGGACGTGTTCTTCGCGGCGCGCAGCGGGGTCTTCGCGGAGCGGGACGCCGAGCAGACGGAGAACCTGAAGCTGAAGGAGGAGCTGGCCGAGGAGGCCGAGAAGCTCCTGCCGATCGGCGACCTGAAGTCGGCGCGCGCGGCGTTCCGGGCGATCAACGAGCGCTGGGAGGCCATCGGCCACGTCCCGCGCGACGCCCGCCCGAAGGTCGAGGGCCGGATGCACACGGTCGAGCGCGCCCTGCAGGACGCCGAGGAGACCGAGTGGCGCCGCACCAACCCGGAGGCCCGTGCCCGCGCGGCCGGTCTCACGGGCCAGCTCCAGGCGGCCGTCGACAAGCTGCGTACGCAGATCGACACGGCCCGCGCGCAGGGCAACGCGTCCCGCGCGGACAAGCTGGAGCGTGAGCTGGAGGGCCGCCAGGCGCTGCTGGACCAGGCGCTGAAGGGGCTCCAGGAGTTCGGCGGCTGAGCAGCCGTACACGAGAAGGGGCCGGGCTTTCGAAGCCCGGCCCCTTCTCGTCGCCGTCTACGGCCGTCGCGCCGATGTCACCCGGTACACGTCGTACACGCCCTCCACGCCCCGTACCGCCTTCAGGACGTGCCCGAGGTGTTTCGGGTCGCCCATCTCGAAGGTGAAGCGGGAGGTGGCGACGCGGTCGCGGGAGGTCTGGACGGCCGCGGAGAGGATGTTGACGTGCTGGTCGGACAGGACGCGCGTGACGTCCGACAGGAGCCGGGAGCGGTCGAGTGCCTCGACCTGGATGGCGACCAGGAAGACCGAGGACTGGGTGGGCGCCCACTCGACGTCGAGGATGCGCTCGGGCTCGCGGGAGAGCGACTCCACGTTGACGCAGTCGCTGCGGTGAACCGATACGCCACTGCCCCGGGTGACGAACCCGATGATCGGGTCGCCGGGCACGGGCGTGCAGCAGCGGGCCAGCTTGACCCACACGTCGTCGACGCCCTTGACGACCACGCCGGGGTCGTTGTTGCTGCGCCGCTTACGGCCCCGGGTGCGGGACGGCGGGACCGCCTCGTCGATCTCCTCGGTGGCCGCCTCCTCCCCGCCGAGCGCCTGGACGAGTTTCTGGACGACGCCCTGGGCCGCGACATGGCCCTCGCCGATCGCGGCGTACAGGGACGAGATGTCGGGGTAGCGCATCTCGTGCGCCAGGGTGACCAGGGAGTCGCCGGTCAGGATGCGCTGGATCGGCAGGTTCTGCTTGCGCATCGCGCGGGCGATGGAGTCCTTGCCCTGCTCGATCGCCTCGTCGCGGCGCTCCTTGGAGAACCAGGCGCGGATCTTGTTGCGGGCGCGCGGTGACTTGACGAAGCCGAGCCAGTCGCGGGAGGGTCCGGCGCCGGCCGCCTTCGAGGTGAAGACCTCGACGAGGTCGCCGTTGTCGAGGGTGGACTCCAGCGGGACGAGGCGGCCGTTGACCCTCGCCCCTATCGTGCGGTGGCCGACCTCGGTGTGGACGGCGTACGCGAAGTCCACGGGGGTGGCGCCCGCCGGGAGCGCTATGACGTCGCCCTTGGGGGTGAAGACGAAGACCTCGTTGCGGGACAGGTCGAAGCGCAGGGACTCCAGGAACTCGCTGGGGTCCTCGGTCTCCTTCTGCCAGTCGAGGAGCTGTCTGAGCCACGCCATGTCGTTGATGGCGTCCTTGTTGCCGGCCGACTTGGGGGCGTCGGTGCGGACCTTGGAGGCGCCGGCGACGGCCTCCTGCTTGTACTTCCAGTGCGCGGCGATGCCGTACTCGGCGCGGCGGTGCATGTCGAACGTGCGGATCTGGAGTTCGACGGGCTTGCCGTTGGGGCCGATGACCGTCGTGTGCAGCGACTGGTACATGTTGAACTTGGGCATCGCGATGTAGTCCTTGAACCGGCCGGGGACCGGGTTCCATCGCGCGTGGACGGTACCGAGGGCGGCGTAGCAGTCGCGGACCGTGTCGACGAGGACGCGGATGCCCACCAGGTCGTAGATCTCCGCGAAGTCGCGGCCTCGTACGATCATCTTCTGGTAGACGGAGTAGTAGTGCTTGGGGCGGCCCGTGACCGTCGCCTTGATGCGGGCCGCGCGCAGGTCCGACTGGACCTCGTCGGTCACTATGGCGAGGTACTCGTCGCGCTTGGGGGCGCGCTCGGCGACCAGGCGGACGATCTCGTCGTACATCTTGGGGTAGAGGATCGCGAAGGCGAGGTCCTCCAGCTCCCACTTGATGGTGTTCATGCCCAGGCGGTGGGCGAGCGGCGCGTAGATCTCCAGGGTCTCGCGCGCCTTCTTCTCCTGCTTCTCGCGCTTGAGGTAGCGCATCGTGCGCATGTTGTGCAGGCGGTCGGCGAGCTTGATGACCAGGACGCGCGGGTCCTTGGCCATCGCGACGACCATCTTGCGGACGGTCTCGGCCTGGGCGGCCTCGCCGAACTTGACCTTGTCGAGCTTGGTGACGCCGTCGACGAGGAGGGCGACGACGTCGCCGAAGTCGCGGCGCAGGTCGTCGAGGCCGTACTCGGTGTCCTCGACCGTGTCGTGCAGGAGGCCCGCCATCAGGGTGGCCGGATCCATGCCCAGTTCGGCGAGGATCGTCGTCACCGCGAGGGGGTGCGTGATGTACGGGTCGCCGCTCTTGCGCTTCTGGCCGCGGTGCCAGCGCTCGGCGACCTGGTAGGCCCGCTCGATCTGGCGCAGCGTCGCCGTCTCGATCTTCGGGTCGTTGCTGCGGACTATCCGCAGGAGCGGTTCCAGGACCGGGTTGTACGGGTTCGCGCGCTGCACGCCGAGGCGGGCCAGGCGGGCGCGGACACGGTTCGAGGAGCCGCCGGTGCGGGAGGGCTGCGCGGCCGAGGCGGGGCGGGCGGCGGAGGCCGGTGCGGGGCCGGACGCGGGGGTCGGGGCGGGCGCGGACGCCGGGCCCTCGGGCGGGGCCGGCTTGGGGCGCGGCTGCTCGGTCTGGCGGTCGGCGGGCGCGGTGCGGTCGTGCTCCACCGGGCCGGCGGTGCCGTTCTGGCCACGCGCTGCGGGCCGCGCCGCCGGTCCCGAACCACTCTCGGGCTTGGCGGCGGTCAGGTGCTGGGCCTCGTCTGGCAAGAGGACTCCTCGTGCGCGATCCGGGTCCCCGGTCAGGCTCCGGAGCCCCCATCGTAGCGATCCCACGCTCCGGCATCGCCTCCAGCCGCCTGGGGAAGCCGCGCACGGGAGGAACACGAGGGGTGGACAGGGGATTCCCGGCAGGCGTACGCGGGGGAACGCGGGCGGGGAACGGTTTCGGCCATCCGCGTGCGGAAGGCGGGCGCCGGGAGGTTCCCGGGCCCGCCTTCCGTGTACGGCTGGTGCTCAGACCGTGAGCAGCGACTCCACCGGAGCGCCGTCCAAGGCCGCCTCCAGGCGGGGGCGGCCGTTCAGGAACGTCAGCTCCATCAGGATCGCCACGCCGGAGACCTGGGCGCCGGCACGGTGGATCAGCTGGATCGCCGCCTCCGCGGTGCCGCCGGTCGCGAGGACGTCGTCCACGATGAGGACGCGGTCCTCGGGGGTGAGGTCCTCCGCGTGGATCTCGATCTCCGCCGAGCCGTACTCCAGGTCGTAGGACTGGGAGAGGGTGGCGCCGGGGAGCTTGCCGGCCTTGCGGACCGGGATGAAGCCGAGGCCCGCGCGGACGGAGACGGGGGCGCCGAGGATGAAGCCGCGCGCTTCGAGGCCGACGATCTTCGTCGCCCCGGTGCGCTCGGCGATCTCCGCGAACGCGTCGGTGAGCGCCGTGAACGCCGCCGGGTCCGCGAGCAGCGGCGTGATGTCCTTGAACATCACCCCGGGCTCGGGGTAGTCCGCGACATCGCGGATACGGCTGAGCAGCAGCTCCTTGATGTCGGTCACCGGCGCTTCCCCGAGGGACGGCCGCGGCCCCGGCCGCGGGAGGCGGGCTGGTTGCGCGGACCCACGACGGCCGCGGCGGAGTCGTCGTCGTACTCTTCGGCCCCCTCCGTCTGCGGCTCCGGGTGCGTCTGCGCCTCGGTGGCGGCCTGCGAGCGCTTCGCGAGGACCCGCTTGCGCAGGGCCTTGATCTGCGGCTCGCGCTCCTTGAGGTCGGCGACCAGCGGGGTGGCGATGAAGATCGACGAGTACGCGCCGGCCGCGAGGCCGACGAACAGCGACAGGGAGATGTCGTTGAGCGTGCCCGCGCCGAGGAAGCCACCGCCGATGAACAGCAGCCCGGCGACCGGCAGCAGGGCCACGACGGTCGTGTTGACCGAGCGGACCAGCGTGCCGTTGATGGAGTGGTTCGCGATGTCGCTGTACGTCGACTTGGTCTGCTTGGTGATGTCCTTCGTCTGCTCCTTGAGCGAGTCGAAGACGACGACCGTGTCGTACAGCGAGTACCCGAGGATCGTCAGCAGACCGATGACCGTACCCGGCGTGACCTCGAAGCCGACGAGGGCGTAGATGCCGACGGTGATCGTGATGTCGTGGATCAGCGCGACGAGGGCCGCGATGGCCATCCGCCACTCGAAGGCGATCGCCAGGTAGATCACGACGAGGACCATGAAGATCGCGAGGCCCTGCCACGCCTTGTTGGCGATCTGGTCGCCCCAGCTCGGGCCGACGAGGTCGGCGGCGATCTTCTCCGTGTCGACCTTGAAGTCCGCGGCCAGCTTGTTCTTGATCTGGTCGGACTGCTGGGTGTCCATGCCGGCGATCTGGATGCGCAGCGAGCCGTTGCCGAGCTTCTGCACGACCGCGTCGTGGCCGGAGGCTTCCTTCGCGTACTCCTCCGCCTGCGAGACGGAGACGCTGGTCTTCGGGGTGGTGAAGACCGCGCCGCCCTGGAAGTCGATGCCCATGTTCAGGCCGCGCACCGCGAGGCCGACGATCGCCAGGATGGTGATCAGGATCGAGACGCCGTACCAGATCTTGCGGTGGCCGATGAAGTCGTAGGAGATCTCACCGCGGTGCAGCCGGGCGCCGATGTTCCCGAGTTTCGACATCTCACGCCTCCTTCGGGTCTACGGGGCCGGCGAGCGGGCCGGAGGGACGGCGGGTGCGGCGCAGCGGCGGGTGGGCGCCCAGGCCCTTCGGGTCGAGGCCGGACCACTTGTGGCCGCCGCCGTAGAACTTGGTGCGCGCGACGAGCGTCATCAGCGGCTTGGTGAAGAAGAACACCACGACGACGTCGAGGACCGTGGTCAGACCGAGGGTGAACGCGAAGCCCTGGACCTTGCCGACGGTGACGACGAACAGGACCGCGGCGGCGAGGAACGACACGAAGTCGGAGACCAGGATCGTACGCCGCGCGCGCGGCCAGGCGCGCTCGACGGCGGGCCGCAGCGAACGGCCCTCGCGGACCTCGTCCCGGATGCGCTCGAAGTACACGATGAACGAGTCGGCGGTGATACCGATGGCGACGATCGCGCCGCAGACGGCCGGCAGGTTCAGCGCGAACCCGATCGCCGGGCCGAGCAGCGACATCAGCAGGTACGTCAGCGCCGCGGAGCACAGCAGCGAGGCGAGCGCGATGAGCGACAGGCCGCGGTAGAAGGCGACCAGGTAGAGCACGACCAGCAGCAGACCGATCGCGCCGGCCAGCAGACCGGCGTGCAGCTGCTCACCGCCGAGCGCGGCGGTCACCGTCGTCACGCTCTGCTCCTTGAAGGAGAGCGGGAGCGCGCCGTACGACAGCATGTTCGCGAGGCCCTGGGCCTCTTCCTGCGTGAAGGAGCCGGAGATCTGCGCCTGGCCGCCGGTGATCGCGGACTGGACGTAGGGGCTGGAGACGACCTCGCCGTCGAGGACGATGCCGAACTCGTTCTGCGGCTGCTGGTTCTGCGCGAGCTTGCCGGTGATGTCGGCGAACTTCTTGGCGCCTCCGCCGGTGAAGTTCATCGTGACCTGCCAGCCGGCGGCGGTCTGGGTGTCGAAGACCGCGTCGGCCTTCTTCACCTCGGTGCCGTCGACGGCGGCCGGGCCGAGCAGGTACTTGTACCAGACCTTGTTGATCTCGCCGCAGGCCACGATCGAGTCGGCGGGCTTGGTGCCCTCGCCGGCCTTGGCGCGCTGCTCGGGCTTCGAGCAGTCCAGGGCGGCGTACGCGGCCTGGAGCTTGGCGGTGTCACCGGCGGCGTCCGTGCCCGTGGGCGTGGAGGCCGACGGGGCCGGGGAGCCGCTCGCCGAGGCGGACGGCGACGGGGTGCCGTCGGCGCGCAGGGAGTCGGTGAGCGCGCGGCCCTGGGTCGTCGAGGACGCGGACGCCGACGGGGAGGCCGAGGAGCTGGCCTTCTCGCCGGTGGACGCGCTGGGCGAGGGGGACGCCGACGGGCTCGGGCTGCCGCTGGACGACGCCGAGGGGCTCGGGGACGGGCTCGCCGCGGGGCCGGTGGCCTCCTGGGCCAGGACCGGGCGGAAGTACAGCTTGGCGGTCGTACCGACCTGGGCTCGGGCTTCCTCGGAGTTGGTGCCCTTGGGGATGTTGACGATGATGTTGGAGTTGCCCTGGGTCTGCACCTCCGCCTCGGACACGCCCAGACCGTTGACACGGCGGTTCATGATGTCGACCGCGGTGTCCATGTTCGACTTGTTGATCGCCGAACCCTGATCGGCCTTGGCCTCCAGCGTGATGCTCGTGCCACCGGCCAGGTCGATGCCCAGGCGCGGTGTCGTGTCCCCGGTGGCGAACATGCCGCCCGTGAGGCCCACGATGGCGATCAGGATCAGGGCCAGCGAGCGCCCCGGCTTGCCCTGGGCGCTCGCGCTCCTGCCCTTTTTAGGTGCTGCCACCTTCTCGTACTCCCTCTCGGGCCGCCCGCACGCCCTGGTCGGCGTGGAGCGGCTGCCATGACTGGTGTCGGGAATCCCCCGCGAGAAGCGCACACCCCGGGAGGCGCGGGAGCGGCCCGCGCGCCCCGGGGGCGTGACTACTTCTTCGCGTCGGACTCGCCGTCGGTCTTCTTCGGCTCCTCGTCGGTCTCGGTCTCGTCCTTCTTGCCGAGGTCGACGGGCTTGTCGTCAGAGGCGGCGGCAGCGTCGGAAGGCTCGTCGGCGTCGGCGGTCGCGTCGGTCGCGGCCGTCTCGGTGAGGGAGGAGGCGTCGTCCGGAACGATGTCGGAGTCGGACTTCAGGTCGGCTTCGATGCCGTGGACGATGCGGTTGTACTCCTCGTCCGTCAGCACCGCGCCGATGGCGTTCTTCGCGAAGAGCAGTTCCACGCCCGGGCCGGCGTCCAGGAGGACCGTGTCCTCGTTGGACTCCTTGACCGTCGCGTACATCCCCCCGATCGTGCGGACGCCGCTGCCGGGCTGCATCTGGTTCCGCATGTCGGCCGCTTGCTGCTGCTTCTTCTTCGCCGACCGGGTCATCAGGAACATGGCCCCGATGAGCACGACGAACGGGAGGAGGGTCACGAGACTCACGGGTTCGGAACTTCCTTCACATGACCGCGTTTGCGGAGCGGCCTGATGGATGGGGATTCTGGGATGCTGCCGACAAGGGCGGCATCGGCGGAGTCTAAGCGAGTCCGCCTACGGGGAACAACGTTCAGCATGGCACCTGGGTTCCTTACCCGGCCAATACCTCCACTGGTGACCGGGCCGTGTCTTTGCTGTGATGTGGCGGCGCGGGGGCCCGGTCGGGGGTGTCATGCCCCGAACAGGTCCTGCTGGCCCGCTCCCTGGGCCTGGCGGGGCGGGGTCAGGCCCAGGTGGGACCAGGCGGCGGGGGTCGCGACCCGGCCCCTGGGGGTGCGGGCGAGCAGGCCCTCGCGGACCAGGAACGGTTCGGCGACCTCCTCCACCGTCTCCCGCTCCTCCCCCACCGCGACCGCCAGCGTCGACAGGCCGACCGGGCCGCCGCCGAAGAGTTTCAGCAGGGCCTCCAGGACCGCGCGGTCGAGGCGGTCGAGGCCCCGGTCGTCCACCTCGTACACCTTCAGGGCCGCCGCCGCGATGTCCCGCTTGATCACGCCGTCCGCCTTGACCTGCGCGTAGTCGCGGACCCGGCGCAGGAGGCGGTTGGCGATACGGGGCGTGCCCCGGGAGCGGCCGGCGATCTCGGCGGCGCCGGCCGGGTCGATCTCCACGTCCAGGAGGTCGGCCGAGCGGTGCACGACCCGCTGGAGTTCGGCCGGTTCGTAGAACTCCATGTGCGCGGTGAAGCCGAAGCGGTCCCTCAGCGGGGGCGGGAGCAGGCCGGCCCTCGTCGTCGCGCCGACCAGGGTGAACGGCGGGAGTTCCAGGGGGATCGCCGTCGCGCCGGGGCCCTTGCCGACGATCACGTCGACCCGGAAGTCCTCCATCGCCATGTACAGCATCTCCTCCGCCGGCCTCGACATGCGGTGGATCTCGTCGAGGAAGAGGACCTCGCCCTCCTGGAGCGAGGAGAGGATCGCGGCGAGGTCGCCGGCGTGCTGGATCGCTGGGCCGCTCGTGATGCGGATCGGGGCGGCCATCTCCGCGGCGATGATCATCGAGAGGGTGGTCTTGCCGAGGCCGGGTGCGCCGGAGAGGAGGACGTGGTCGGCGGTCGCGCCGCGCGCTCGCGCTGCCCTGAGCACCAGGTCGAGCTGTTCCCTGACCTTTTCCTGGCCGATGAACTCGCCCAGGTCCTTGGGGCGGAGGGCGGCTTCGACCGCTTGGTCCTCGCGGTCCGCTGACGCGGCGACGAGGCGGTCTTCGTCGGTCGTTTCGTCCCAGTTCATTTGGTGCGCCTCAGGGGTTGGGGGTTGTCGTGTCGTGGCGGGTGCGGGTCGTATGTGGTTGCTCGCGCAGTTCCCCGCGCCCCTGAAAGAACCTCACCTGGCCCTGTTCAGGGATTGCAGTGCCAGCTTCAGTAGCTGTCCTACCTGCGGCGTGCCCTCCGTCGCCTCCGCCTGTGGTGTCACCGCCGCCACCGCCTCGTCCGCCTCCCTCGTCGCGTAGCCCAATCCCAAGAGCGCCGCGTGGAGTTGGTCCCGCCAGCCCTGCGAAACCGGTGCTCCGATCGCCGGGGAGCCGACCGGTTCGCCCAGTCTGTCCTTCAGTTCGATCAGCAGCTTCTGCGCGCCCTTCTTGCCGATGCCGGGTACGGAGATCAGGGCCTTCTCGTCCCCTGTCGCCACCGCCCTGCGCAGCGCGTCGGGTGTGTGGACGGCCAGCATCGCCTGCGCCAGCCTCGGGCCCACGCCGCTCGCGGTCTGGAGGAGTTCGAACACCTGGCGTTCGTCGTCGTCGGCGAAGCCGTACAGGGTCAGGGAGTCCTCGCGGACGACGAGGGACGTCGCGAGCTTGGCGGCCTGGCCGATGCGCAGGGCCGCGAGGGTGTTCGGCGCGCACTGGACGGCCATGCCGACGCCGCCGACCTCGACCACGGCCGCGTCGGGGGCGAGGGCGGCGACTGTGCCGCTGACGTAGGCGATCATGTCGTACGGCCTTTCGAGGCGTGCAGGGCGACGGCCTGCTGGAGTCGGTTCTGCGCGGGTGCGCGCCAGATGTGGCAGATGGCGAGGGCGAGGGCGTCGGCGGCGTCGGCGGGTTTCGGGGGTGCGTCGAGGCGCAGGAGGCGGGTGACCATCGCGCCGACCTGGGCCTTGTCCGCGCGTCCGCTGCCGGTGACGGCGGCCTTGACCTCGCTGGGCGTGTGCAGGGCGACGGGGATGCCCCGGCGGGCGGCGCAGAGCATCGCGACGGCGCTGGCCTGGGCGGTGCCCATCACCGTACGGACGTTGTGCTGGCTGAACACGCGCTCCACGGCGACGCATTGGGGCCGGTGCTCGTCGAGCCACTGCTCGATGCCCTGCTCGATGGCGAGGAGCCGGTGGCTGAGCTCGGCGTCAGCAGGGGTGCGGACGACACCGACGCCGACCATGGTCAACGGCCGCCCGGCGACGCCCTCGACGACACCGACACCGCACCGAGTCAGTCCGGGGTCGACCCCAAGTACCCGCACCAACCGCTCCCTCCCCTTTTTGCGGCTGAACCGCCGCCGCTCTCCCGGACCTGGTTGAGCACCGCCGTGGTTCCTCAATCGATGGTTGCGGTCCGTGGACGGTGATCCATGAATGACGCCAGGCTAGCCGCTGCCACTGACAACGACGGCGGGCCGGTGGGACGTGTCCCATCCGGCCCGTCGGAACGGCTCAGCTAGCGGCAGCGTTACGCGTCGACCGCCGCCATGACGTCGTCGCTCACGTCGAAGTTCGCGAAGACGTTCTGCACGTCGTCGCTGTCCTCCAGCGCGTCGATCAGCTTGAAGATCTTGCGGGCGCCGTCCTCGTCCAGTTCGACCTGCATGGTCGGGACGAAGTTGGCCTCGGCGGAGTCGTAGTCGATGCCGGCGTCCTGGAGGGCGGTGCGGACGGCGACCAGGTCGGTGGCCTCGCTGAGGACCTCGAAGGACTCGCCGAGGTCGTTGACCTCTTCCGCGCCCGCGTCCAGAACGGCGCCCAGGACATCGTCCTCGGACAGCTCGGCCTTGGGGACGACGATGACGCCCTTGCGGTTGAAGAGGTACGACACCGAGCCGGGGTCCGCCATGGAGCCGCCGTTGCGGGTCATCGCGACGCGGACGTCGGAGGCGGCGCGGTTGCGGTTGTCGGTGAGGCACTCGATGAGCACCGCGACGCCGTTGGGGCCGTAACCCTCGTACATGATCGTCTCGTAGTCGGCGCCACCCGCTTCGAGGCCGGCGCCGCGCTTGACCGCGGAGTCGATGTTCTTGTTGGGGACCGAGCTCTTCTTGGCCTTCTGGATGGCGTCGAAGAGCGTCGGGTTGCCGGACGGGTCAGCGCCGCCGGTACGGGCCGCGACCTCGATGTTCTTGATCATCTTCGCGAAGAGCTTGCCGCGCTTGGCGTCGATCACGGCCTTCTTGTGCTTCGTCGTAGCCCATTTAGAGTGGCCGGACATCTGCCTGTCTCCTTCGCGTAACCCATCTACCTACCGACGCAGAGATCCTACAAGGACTCCGTCGCCCGGTTCGCGCGGACCATGTCGACAAAGAGCGCGTGCACGCGGTGGTCGCCGGTCAGCTCCGGATGGAACGACGTGGCGAGCGCGTTGCCCTGGCGCACGGCGACGATATGACCGTCGTACTCGGCGAGGACCTCCACGCGCGCGCCCACGGACTCGACCCAGGGTGCGCGGATGAAGACGCCGTCCACGGGGGCGCCGTCGACGCCCCGCACGGCGACCGCGGCCTCGAAGGACTCGTTCTGGCGGCCGAAGGCGTTGCGGCGGACGATCATGTCGATGCCGCCGACCGTCTCCTGGCCCGAACGCGGGTCGAGGATCTTGTCGGCGAGGAGGATCAGGCCCGCGCAGGTGCCGTAGACCGGCATCCCCGCGCGTACGCGCGCGCGGAGGGGGTCCAGCATGCCGAACAGGACGGCCAGCTTCGAGATCGTGGTGGACTCGCCGCCGGGCAGGACCAGGCCGTCGACCTCCGCGAGCTCCTCGGGGCGGCGGACCGGGCGGGCCACGGCGTCGGCCGCGGCCAGGGCGACGAGGTGTTCGCGTACGTCGCCCTGGAGCGCGAGCACTCCGATCACGGGAGTGGTCATCGGTGCTTACCAGCCGCGGTTGGCGTAGCGCTCGGCCTCGGGGAGGGTGTCGCAGTTGATGCCGACCATGGCCTCGCCGAGGTTGCGGGACGCGTCCGCGATGATCTTCGGGTCGTCGTAGAAGGTGGTCGCCTTCACGATCGCGGCGGCGCGCTTGGCGGGGTCGCCGGACTTGAAGATGCCGGAGCCGACGAAGACGCCCTCGGCGCCGAGCTGGCGCATGAGCGCGGCGTCGGCGGGGGTGGCCACGCCGCCCGCCGAGAACAGGACGACGGGGAGCTTGCCGAGCTCGGCGACCTCCTTGACCAGCTCGTACGGGGCGCGCAGGTCCTTCGCGGCGGCGTACAGCTCGTTGTTGTCGTAGCCGCGCAGGCGGGCGATCTCGTTCTTGATCTGGCGCAGGTGGCGGACCGCCTCGACGACGTTGCCGGTGCCGGCCTCGCCCTTCGAGCGGATCATCGCGGCGCCCTCGGCGATGCGGCGCAGGGCCTCGCCGAGGTTGGTGGCGCCGCAGACGAAGGGGGTCGTGAACGCGAACTTGTCGGAGTGGTTGACCTCGTCCGCCGGGGTCAGCACCTCGGACTCGTCGATGTAGTCCACGCCGAGGGACTGGAGCACCTGGGCCTCGACGAAGTGCCCGATCCGGGACTTCGCCATCACCGGGATCGACACGGCCTCGATGATGCCCTCGATCATGTCCGGATCCGACATGCGGGCCACGCCGCCGTCCTTGCGGATGTCCGCCGGGACCCGCTCCAGCGCCATGACGGCGACGGCGCCCGCGTCCTCCGCGATCTTCGCCTGCTCCGGCGTCACGACGTCCATGATCACGCCGCCCTTGAGCTGCTCGGCCATCCCGCGCTTCACGCGCGCGGTGCCGGTCTCGGGGGCCTGGTTCTCGCTGCTGGACACGGTGCGACCTCGCTGAAGTGAAAGGGGGTTCCTGGAGGGGGGTACTTCCGAGGAAACGCCCGCGGAGCAGTCCACAGCAAGGGCCAATGGTGAGGCCGTGGATCTTTTCGGGTTCAGTCGGAGTTCTCCCGTGCGAGGACGCCGGGGCCGTCGGGGGTGAGGACGGGGATCCATGCCTCGGCGGTGGGCGGACCGAAGGGATCCCTCAGCGTGCTGTCGGCATCCGGGACGAACAGGGGGATCAGGTAGCCCTCCTGCTCGTACGGCACGCATGCGTGGCCGCCGCCCTGCACCTCGTAGACCACCCCGGTCGGCGCCGCGACGATCACGCACAGCCGGCCGGTGCCGGAGCCCTCCGGGGCCAGGGTGATCCGTCGGGTCACCGTTCCGCCAGTGCCGCCGGGGGTTCGTCGTCCATCTCGAAGGCCATCGGGAACGCGGCGTGACCCGCGAGGTGGAACCAGCGGACCTTGCGGTGCTCGCGCAGGCGGCGGGCCGCGCCGACGGCGTCGTTGTGGAAGCGGCGGGCCATCGGGACGCGGCGGACGGCCTCCGTGAGTTCGTGGGCCGCCGCCTCGCCGCCGGGGGCCTCCTTGATCTCGTCGACCTGGTGGTGGTCCGCGAAGACGGCCCTCAGCGCCTGGCTCAGCTCGCTCTCCGCGACCTCCCGCTGCTCCTCCTCCGCCTGCCTCGCCGCGTGCGCGGCCTCGTACAGCACGATCGACGCGGCCGGGTCCAGCACGCCGGACGTCGCCAGCTCCTGGGTGACCGAGGCGCGGCGCAGCAACTGCGCGTCCAGGGCGGCCCGGGCCGCGTCGATACGGGCGTGCAGACGGTCCAGCCGCCCCGCCGTCCAGCTCAGATAGAGGCCGATCGCGACGAGGACGACCAGGGTCCAGATCAGGGTTGCGGTCACGGGCGGCAAGGGTAGCGGGGTGCGGGGGCGGGGGTTCCGGTGGGAGGGACGGCGACACGGTGAGGCGCCGTACGTCGGACGGGGGCGGCCCAGTGACGTACGCGGCGGAGGCTCCGTACGGAACACGCCCCGCGGGCGTCCCCGGCGCCGAGCCGATCCGCCTCGGCCGGAGCGCGGGGCCCCACCTCAGCCGAAGCCGATCGAACCGCCCCGCCTCCATCCGAGCCGACTCCGCCGGAGGCAGAACCGGCCGAGCCACTCCCACCTCAACCGAACCCGACAGAGCCGCCCCCATCTCAGCCAAGGCCAGTCCAGCCAGCCCACGTCTCGGCCGGAGCCGACAGGACCGCCCCGCCTCAGCCAGCGCCCTCCCCCGAACCGCGCCCCCACTCCCCCGTCGCCCCTCAGTCCCGTGCCAGCCCCAGCCGTGCCCTGATCCCCCCGCCCGTCGACCTCTCGTCCGCCGCGACCGCCGCCGCTCCCGCTGTCACCGTCTCGTACACCGACAGGATGTCCGCCGCGACCACGGACCAGTCGAAGCGGCGGACATGTGCGCTGCCCCGTTCGCGGAGTTCGGCGCGTCTCGCCGGGTCGGCGAGGAGGCGGATCGCCGCCTCCGCGAGCGCGTCCGCGTCCTCGTTGGCGAAGAGCTCCCCCGCCGCGCCCTGGTCCAGGACCTGCGCGAACGCGTCGAGGTCCGAGGCGAGCACCGGCGCCCCCGCCGACATCGCCTCGACGAGGATGATCCCGAAGCTCTCGCCGCCGGTGTTGGGGGCGACGTACAGGTCGATGCTGCGCAGCAGCCGCGCCTTGTCCTCGTCGGAGACCATGCCGAGGAACTCCACGCGCGCCCGCAGGTCGGCGGGGAGCGCGGCGACGGCCTCTTCCTCGTCCCCGCGCCCGGCGATCAGGAGCCGGGCCCCGGGCCGCTCGGCGAAGATCCGCGGGAGGGCCCTGACCAGCACCGGCAGCCCCTTGCGGGGTTCGTCGATACGCCCGATGAACCCGAGGGTCTCGTCCTGCACACGCGCGCCACCTCCGGCCCCTGGCCCACGCGGTGCGCCACTCCCGGCACCGACGACCGAGCCGCGCGACTGCCCGCCCTCGCCCTCGGCCGAACCACCCGGACCGCTTCCCGCCCCCGAACCCCGAACCGCACCCCCCTCAGCAGCCACACGCACCCCGCCCCCGGCGCCCTCCCCCGAACCGCGCCCCCACTCCCCCTGCCACTCGGCCCGAGGCTCGGCGTGGGCGAAGAAGTCGACGTCGACCCCGTTGGGGATCACCACCGCGTCCCCCCCGAGGTGTTCCACCAGCGTCCGCCGCGCGTACTCGCTCACCGCGATCCGTGCGCTGATCTTCTCCAGTGCGGCCTGGAGGATGGAGTACGCGGCGATCATCGCGCGCGAGCGCGGGTTGGAGGTGTGGAAGGTCGCGACCATCGGCCCCTGCGCGGCCCAGCAGGTGAGCAGGCCGAGGGACGGGGACGTCGGTTCGTGGATGTGGACGACGTCGAAGGCGCCGTCGTGGAGCCACCGGCGTACGCGCGCGGCGCTGAGGAAGCCGAAGTTGAGGCGGGCGACGGACCCGTTGTACGGGACGGGGACGGCACGGCCGGCGGAGACGACGTACGGCGGGAGGGGCGTGTCGTCGTCGGCGGGGGCGAGGACGGAGACCTCGTGGCCGAGCCGGATGAAGTACTCGGCGAGGTCGCGGATGTGGAACTGGACGCCGCCCGGCACGTCCCAGGAGTACGGGCAGACGATCCCGATCCTCACGCGGGCCCCCTCGCGGGGTCGAGGTCCGCGAGCCACAGCCGTTGCAGCATGTGCCAGTCCTCCGGATGGTCGGCGATACCGGTGGCGAAGGCATCGGCCAGCGCCTGTGCCATGACAGACGTCTTCTCGGCCCGGGTACCTGACGCGGGTACCTCGATCGGGGGATGCACTCGTCCGCGCATGACGGGCGAGTCGTCGTACCAGAGGGTGACCGGCAGCAGCAGCGCGCCGGTCTGCTGGGCGAGCAGGGACGGCCCGGCGGGGATGCGGATCCTGTCGCCGAAGAAGTCGACCTCGACGCCGTTCGCGGACAGGTCGCGCTCGGCGACGAGACAGACGAGCCCCCCGTCGCGCAGGCGCCGCGCGAGGGTTCCGAAGGCGGTGCCGCCGCTGTGCGGGAGGACCTCCATGCCGAGGCCCTGCCGGTAGGCGACGAAACGGTCGTACAGGGTCTCGGGCTTGAGGCGTTCGGCGACCGTCGTGAACGGGGTGTCGAGTTTCGTCGTCACCCACGCGCCCGCGAGGTCCCAGTTCCCCATGTGCGGCAGCGCGAGGACGACGCCCTTGCCGGAGGCGAGCGCGTCGGTGAGGTGGTGGACGTCGATGGGGTCGAAGCCGCCCCGGACGCGTTCCTTGCTCCACGCGGGCAGCCGGAAGGACTCCATCCAGTACCGCAGGTACGACCGCATGCCCGCGCGGGACAGCTCCCTGAGCTGCTCGGGGCTCGCGTCCGGCCGTACGCGCGCGTAGTTGCTCTCCAGCCGCAGCACCCCCTTGCCGCGCCTTTGCCAGGCGAGGTCGGCGATGGTCTGCCCGAGGCGTACGGCGACCGGTTCGGGGAGCTTCTTGACGGCACCCCAGCCGGCGCCGTACAGCGCGTCCGTCAGCCGTTCCTGGACGGTCACCCGGCCGTCTCCTGCTGCGCGGCGGCGGCAGCGGCGGCGTCGGCCTCGGCGGACTCGCGGCGGACCGTGACGACCCGCTGGATCAGCGTGACGAGGCTGCCGACGGCGACGAGCCACAGCGCGACCGGCAGCAGGTACTGGATGCCCGGTACGCCGAACTTGTGGAGCCCGGCGAGCCCGGCGGCGACCAGGGACACCACGAGCCGCTCCGCGCGCTCCACGAGCCCGTTGACGGCCACGGGCAGCCCGATGGACTCGCCGCGGGCCTTCGTGTACGACACGACCTGGCCGCTCGCGAGGCAGAAGATCGCGACGGCGCACAGGATGTTGTCGTCGCCGTTCCCCGCGTACCAGAGCGCGAAACCGCCGAAGATGGCGCCGTCGGCGACCCGGTCGAGCGTGGAGTCCAGGAAGGCGCCCCAGCGGCTGGAGCGGCCGAGCTGGCGGGCCATGTTCCCGTCGACCAGGTCGGAGAACACGAACAGCGTGATGACGATCGTGCCCCAGAAGAACTCGCCCCGGGGGAAGAAGACCAGCGCGCCCGCGATCACACCCGCCGTGCCGATCAGCGTGACCGTGTCGGGGCTGACGCCCCGCCTGATCAGAAACGTGGCGAACGGTGTGAGGACACGCGTGAAGAACGCACGCGCGTACTTGTTCAGCATGGCTTTCCCGACAGTCGTAAGGCGCCGAGGGGCCCTGCTGGCCACCGGCTGGCCCATCGTAGCCACGCGCGCGCTTGTACGACGGTCGGGCACCCGCACCCGTCCCCCGGGCGCGAAGGGTTCGCGTCCGCCGTATGGACGCCCCGTGACGGGAGTGGAAAGCTCGAAGGACCGCGGGCGTCACCGGAGCCGCCGCTGGTCGCGGATCCTCTATGTGCTCGCGTCCCAGGGACCTCACCCGATGCTCGGGAGGCAAGGACATGGGCGACAAGGCAAACGCACACCTCGGGGCCGCCGGCAGGGCTACGGCGGCCGACCATCCCGCGTCCGTACGGAATGTGGTGCTGGTCGGCCACTGCGGAGCGGGCAAGACGACACTGGTGGAGGCCCTCGCGCTGACGGCGGGGGCGGTGAACAGGGCGGGCCGGGTCGAGGACGGCGGCACCGTCTCCGACTACGACGAGATCGAGCACCGCCAGCAGCGGTCGGTGCAGCTCTCGCTGGTGCCCGTCGAATGGGACGGCATCAAGGTCAACCTCCTCGACACACCCGGGTACGCCGACTTCGTCGGCGAGCTGAGGGCCGGTCTGCGCGCCGCGGACGCGGCCCTCTTCGTCGTCTCGGCAGCGGACGGCGTGGACGGCGCGACCCGCATGGTGTGGGACGAGTGCGCGGCCGTACGGATGCCCCGCGCGATCGTCGTCACGCACCTGGAGGCGGCCCGCGCGGACTTCGAGGAGATGGTCCGCACGTGCGCGCAGGCGTTCGGCGGCGACGACCCCGACGCCGTGCTCCCGCTCTACCTGCCGCTGCACGGACCGGCAGGCCCCGACGGACACGCGCCCGTCACCGGCCTCACCGGGCTCCTGACGCGCACCCTGTTCGACTACGCGTCCGGCGAGCGCAAGGAGTCCGAGCCGGACGAGGCGCAGCTCCCGGCGATCGAGGAGGCCCGCAACCGGCTCATCGAGGGAATCATCGCGGAGAGCGAGGACGAGACCCTCATGGACCGCTACCTGGACGGCGAGCAGATCGACGTCCGGACGCTCATCGAGGACCTGGAGCGGGCCGTCGCGCGCGGGACGTTCTTCCCCGTCCTCGCGGGAGCCCCCGCGGCCGACGGCGCCCGGCAGGGCATCGGCACGGTCGAACTCCTCGAACTCGTCACCCGCGGCTTCCCCACCCCGCTGGAGCGCGAGGCACCGCACGTGACGACGATCGACGGCCGTACGCGCGCGCTGAAGACCTGCGACCCCGGCGGCCCCCTCGTCGCCGAGGTCGTGAAGACCACCTCCGACCCGTACGTCGGCCGGGTCTCCCTCGTGCGCGTCTTCTCCGGCACCCTGCGCCCCGACGAGACGGTGCACGTGTCCGGGCACGGGCTCGCCGACCGGGGCCACGAGGACCACGACGTCGACGAGCGGGTGGGCGCGCTGTCGGCGCCGTTCGGGAAGCAGCAGCGGGCGCTGTCCCACTGCATCGCCGGGGACCTCGCCTGCGTCGCGAAGCTCGGGCGGGCCGAGACCGGGGACACGCTGTCCGCGAAGGACGACCCGCTGCTGATGGCCGCCTGGCGGATGCCCGACCCGCTGCTGCCGCTCGCCATCGAGGCCCACAGCAAGGCCGACGAGGACAAGCTCTCCCAGGGCCTCGCCCGCCTCGTCGCCGAGGACCCCACGATGCGCCTCGAACACAACGCGCACACCCACCAGGTCGTCCTGTGGGCGCTCGGCGAGGCCCACGCGGACGTCGCCCTGGAGCGGCTGCGCAGCCGGTACGGGGTGCAGGTCGACGTCGTCCCGCACAAGGTGTCCCTGCGGGAGACGTTCGCCGGGCGCTCCGGCGGGCGCGGGCGGCACGTCAAGCAGTCCGGGGGGCACGGGCAGTACGCGATCTGCGAGATCGAGGTCGAACCGCTGCCCGGCGGCTCCGGGATCGAGTTCGTCGACAAGGTGGTCGGCGGAGCGGTGCCCCGCCAGTTCATCCCGTCCGTCGAGAAGGGCGTGCGCGCGCAGGCCGCGCGCGGGGTCGTCGCCGGGTACCCGCTCGTCGACGTCCGCATCACCCTCCTCGACGGCAAGGCCCACTCCGTCGACTCCTCCGACGCCGCCTTCCAGACCGCCGGCGCGCTCGCCCTGCGCGAGGCCGCCGCCGACGCCACGATCCACCTCCTGGAACCCGTCGCCGAGGTCAGCGTCCTGGTCGGCGACGACTACGTGGGCGCCGTCATGAGCGACCTGTCCAGCCGCCGGGGACGCGTCCTCGGCACCGAACAGACCGGTTCCGGCCGGACGGTGGTGCGCGCCGAGGTCCCCGAGATCGAGATCGGCCGGTACGCGGTCGACCTGCGCTCCCTCTCCCACGGCACGGCCCGCTTCGACCGCGCGTACGCGCGCCACGAGGCGATGCCGGCGCATGTCGCGGAGAAGGTGCGGGGACAGGAGGCGAAGGCGTAGGCGGAACCGGGGGCGGGCGCGGGCGCTCGCCTCCAACTCCCTTTCCCCGTGCGCCTCCACGCGCCCCCACGAGCCGAACATGCGCCCTACGGCGGCCAGTTCACGGAATCTCCTCCTCCGTTCCGCCGGTCCGCTCCCCCGCACCCGGTCCGGATGTCAGTGGGGACGGATACCCTGATGACCTGATCAACAGGTGTGCGGAGCACGGAAGTCGGGAAAGCCGCAGGAGCGGGTCCGGGCGGCGATGGGGGCGGTTACATGACCGTTGGCAGTGTGTACGGCGACATCTTCGGCCCACAGGTGCCACTGATGGGCGACGGAGGACAGACGGCGACGTTCGCGCTGGCCTCCGCCGCCTACCGGGACAGCCCGGCCGAGGAGATAAAGAAGGCCGACAACGAGTGGCACCAGTCGTCGGTCAGCCCGGGACGCAAGTGGGCCAGGATCTTCCGCCCCAACCTCGGCGAGGCGTTCTCCCAGGCCGTCATCGACCGCATGCTCGGCGTCGGCCGCAAACCCCTCATCCAGTCCTTCGGCGCGGAACCCGCGGTCGTCGTCGAGCACTGCCTCGCCGCGAACAACATCCGCCGCGACCGCGACCGCAAACTCGCCGCCGTCATGTTCCTGTGCGGCGTCGTCTTCCTCCCCGGCCTGCTGGTCTGGCTGGGCGTCTTCCAGCTCCGCGCGATGATGGGCAAGAGCACCAACAAGCGCGCCTCGGGCCTCGCCACCGCCCTCCTCGTCGTCGTCGGCATCCTCGCCGTGCTCCTCCTGGTCAAGCTGCCCTTCGGCGGGATCCTCGGCTGGTACGTCCGCGGGGCGATCGTCGCCCCCGTCGCCGGCTGGTTCATCGCCCGCCGCATCTGCGAGTCCACCGCGAAGGACCTCCGCGAACGCTGGGACA
Organism: Streptomyces sp. 4F14; assembly: GCF_048159485.1. NCBI lineage: Bacteria > Bacillati > Actinomycetota > Actinomycetes > Kitasatosporales > Streptomycetaceae > Streptomyces > Streptomyces sp. 4F14. The sequence goes on along the minus strand of NZ_JBLRVY010000007.1, from coordinate 259,763 downwards.
GCCTCCTGTCCGGCGCCGGCGTCGGCGCCAAGATCCCCGAGGCCGTCCCCACCAGCCCCGACCAGGCCGCCGCCGAACAGCTCCGCCAGTCACTGGCCCGCCTCTCCGCCGAACAGCAGTCCAACGGCGTCTTCTACGCGGGCCCCAAGGGCATACTCGGCATGGGCACCCGCTGGGGCTCCTGGCACCTCGCCGAGGAACTCGTCCCCCTCGACCCCGTCAAGGGCGTCCACGAGTTCCGCAGCTGGACCATCGCCCGCGCCATCAGCGACCAGCTCAACCTGCTGCAACGCCAGAGCCTCAAGACCGGCGGCTTCCCCGCCCCCTCCGTACGGCACTGGGTCGTCTCCCACGTCGGCGAGGGCGCCAAGGCCGTCAGCCGCCCCGAGGGCACCGACGTCGAGGCGTACCAGTTCAAGCCCAAGGCCATCGAGGACATCTGCAACAACCAGCAGTTCGGCAGCGGCAACCGGCACTACCTGGGCGTCCAGTGGACCACCTGGGACGGCCAGCTCATCATCACCATGATGATCACCGTCACCGTCCTGCACGAGACGCTGCGCATAGAGGTCACCGGCCACGCCCTCGGCCCCGTCAACGGCCTGTTCATGTCCAAGCCCGAGGCCCCCACCAAGGAGGTCGCCAAGACCGTCCGCTTCTGGGAGACCCGCAAGATCAAGCTCCCCCTCGTCACCACCGACGAGGTCGTCCGCCTCGGCGCCCGCGCGACGATCAGCTGGTACCCCCCGCTCCTGAAGTGGCTCGGCGGCTCCATCGGCCTCCCCGAACCCTTCGGCCTGCGCCACGCCTGGGCCGACCAGCCCTGGAAGAACCGCTTCATGGCCGACGACGCCCTGCGCACCGCGACCCCCGTCCTGCGCGTCGTCCACGCCGCGACGATCAAGGTCCTCCAGGAACACGACGTGGACGTCACCAAGTTCACCGCCCGCGCCGGGATACTCAGCGGCGGCGTCCAGGACCCGAGCCCGGGGAAGGCCGACACCTACAACGCGTGAGCGGACGGAGCCGGCCGAACACTCACGACTCGGCCGGCCACGCCTCCGCCAGCATCTTCCGCGTGTCCGCAAGCAGTTGCGGCAGCACCCGTGTGTGCCCCACCACCGGCATGAAGTTCGTGTCCCCGCCCCACCTCGGCACGATGTGCTGGTGCAGATGCGCCGCGATCCCCGCGCCCGCCACCGCCCCCTGGTTCATCCCCAGGTTGAACCCGTGCGCCCCCGACGCCTTCCGCAGCGCCGTCATCGCCTGCTTCGTCAGCAGCGCGACCTCCGCCGTCTCCGCGTCCGTGAGGTCCGTGTAATCGGCGACGTGACGATACGGCACCGCCATCGCGTGCCCCCCGGTGTACGGGTACAGATTGAGCACGACGTACGCCAGCTCCCCCCGCCTGACGATCAGCCCGTCCTCGTCGGACTTCGCCGGAATCGAGCAGAACGGGCACCCGTCGTCGGCCCCCGGCCCCGTCGGCTTGCTCTCACCCTGGATGTAGGCCATCCGATGAGGCGTCCACAGGCGCTGGAACGCGTCCGGCACGCCCACTCCGATCTGCTGCTCCGGCTCACTCGTCATGGTGAGCAGCATATGGCGTACGCACAGGGGCAGGGGAAAGGCCCCCGGAGCGAACTCCGGGGGCCCTGAAACCGCTGTCAGACCTGGACGCGACGCTCCACGACGTCGACGAGCTTCGCCAGCGCCTCATCCTTCGGGATGCCGTTCTCCTGCGAACCGTCCCGGTAACGGAAGGAGACCGTCCCGGCGTTCATGTCCTCGTCGCCGACGATGACCATGAACGGGACCTTCTGCTTCTGGGCGTTCCTGATCTTCTTCTGCATCCGGTCCGAGGAGGAGTCCACCTCGACCCGCAGGCCCTTCTTCTTGGCCTCGGCGGCGAACTCCTCCAGGTACTCCACGTGCCCGTCACCGATCGGGATGCCCACCGCCTGCACCGGCGCCAGCCACGCCGGGAACGCGCCCGCGTAGTGCTCCAGCAGCACGGCGAAGAACCGCTCGATGGACCCGAACAGCGCACGGTGGATCATGACCGGCCGCTGCTTCGTACCGTCCGCCGACGTGTACTCCAGGTCGAACCGCTCCGGCAGGTTGAAGTCGAGCTGGATGGTCGACATCTGCCAGGTGCGGCCAATGGCGTCTTTGGTCTGCACGGAGATCTTCGGACCGTAGAACGCCGCCCCACCCGGGTCCGGCACCAGCGGCAGCCCCTGCTTCTCGGCCACCTGCCGCAGCGTCTCGGTGGCCTCTTCCCAGACCTCGTCGCTGCCGACGAACTTCTCCGGGTCCTTGGTCGACAGCTCCAGGTAGAAGTCGTCGAGCCCGTAGTCCCGCAGCAGCCCCAGCACGAACGTCAGCGTCCGGTCCAGCTCCTCGGACATCTGCTCACGCGTGCAGTAGATGTGAGCGTCGTCCTGGGTGAACCCCCGCGCGCGGGTGAGCCCGTGCACGACGCCCGACTTCTCGTACCGGTACACGGTCCCGAACTCGAAGAGCCTCAGCGGCAGTTCACGGTACGACCGCCCCCGCGCGTCGAAGATCAGGTTGTGCATCGGGCAGTTCATCGGCTTGAGGTAGTAGTCCACGCCCTCGTCGAGCTGCATGGGCGGGTACATCCCGTCCGCGTACCAGTCGAGGTGCCCGGACTGCTCGAAAAGCTTGCCCTTGGTCGCGTGGGGCGTGTAGACGAACTCGTACCCCTCCTCCTCGTGCCGGCGGCGCGAGTAGTCCTCCATCACCCGGCGGATGATCCCGCCCTTGGGGTGGAAGACCGCGAGCCCGGAGCCGATCTGCTCGGGGATGGAGAAGAGGTCCAGCTCGTTGCCGAGCTTGCGGTGGTCACGCTTCTCGGCCTCGGCGAGGAAGTCGAGGTACGCCTTCAGCTCGTCCTTGGAGGGCCAGGCGGTGCCGTAGATGCGCTGGAGCATGGGGTTCTTCTCGCTGCCCCGCCAGTACGCGGCGGCGTTCCGCATCAGCTTGAACGCCGGGATCAGCCGGGTCGACGGCAGGTGCGGACCACGGCACAGGTCCTTCCAGCACAGCTCGCCGGTCTTCGCGTCGAGGTTGTCGTAGATCGTCAGCTCACCGGCCCCGACCTCGACGTCCGCGCCGTCGTCGGAGGAGGCGGACCCCTTGAGCCCGATCAGCTCCAGCTTGTACGGCTCGTTGGCGAGCTCCTCGCGGGCGGCCTCGTCGGTGACGACGCGGCGGGCGAAGCGCTGCCCCCTCTTCTGGATCTCCTGCATCTTCTTCTCGATGGCCTTGAGATCCTCGGGCGTGAACGGCTTCTCGACGTCGAAGTCGTAGTAGAAGCCGTCCTTGACCGGCGGTCCGATGCCGAGCTTGGCCTCGGGGAAGATCTCCTGCACGGCCTGTGCCATGACGTGCGCGGTGGAGTGCCGCAGGATGTTGAGGCCGTCCTCGGAGGTGATCTCGACGCCCTCGACGGTCTCGCCGTCGGACAGCTCGTACGCCAGGTCCTTCAGCTCGCCGCCCACGCGCGCGGCGACGATGGAACGCTCGCCGGCGAAGAGGTCGGCAGCCGTGGTCCCCGTCGTCACCACGCGCTCTTCCCGCTCGGAATCGCGTTGGATGGTCACACGGACGTCTGACACCGGTCTCTCCTGCCTGAAGGTGAAATGCGGCGCCATACGAGGAGCGCGCGCAAGAGGGGATCGTACCGACCCCCGGCCACCCTCCGCGAAACAAGCCCCCGAGGTTGGGGCCCTAGTCGTCCGGCTCGCCCCCGCACGCCTCCTCGAAGAAGTCGATGTTCTCCTGGAGCGACTTGAGCAGCCGGTCGCGTTCCTCGTCGTCGACTTCGACGGGGACGACGCCGTACCCGTCCGCGAGCCGCCGGAAACCGCCCCGGCTCTCCAGCCGCCCCCGCACCCGCACCGGCAGCCCCAGCAGGTGCGCCTGCCCGGCGATCCGGTAGTCCTCCTCGTCGAGCCGCACCCGCACCTGGGCCACCTCGGCCCCCGCGAGGACCCGCAGCCGTACGCTCCCCTCCCCGCGGGGCCCGGACCGCCGCAGCCGGACGACGGCCCCGGTGAGAGTGACCGGCACGGACGGCTCCTCCCGCAGGTACCGCGCCCCGGCCTCGCGCAGCACGGGGATGTCCCCGGGCGAGAACTCGACGGCTTCCCCGGACCCGGCGCACCCGTCGGGCACCCCGGCGCCGGGCGCCCATGCGACGGCGATGCGGGCCCCCTCCGTACCGCGCACGAGCGAGATAAGTGCCTCGGTCAGCTCGCGGCTGACGCCTGCCTCGACGGCCCCGTCGAAGGCGTCCATGCCGCCGGTGGCCCGCTGGTAGTCGACGGCCTCGCGGGCGGCGTACAGGGCCTGGTGCAGGCGTACGGCGAGCGGTCGGGCGGCGGAGACGGGCACGAACGCGGTGAGCCGGCGTCCGCCTTCGGCGGTACCGACGAGGACGTCGTCGAGGAGGGCCGCGGCGCTGCGGCGGTGGCGGGCGCCGTGGTAGCCGGCGCGGGCGTGGGCGGCGAGGGCGCCGGCGAGGAGGGTGGCGCGGGCGGCCGTGCGTAGCTGGTCGTCGGCGTTCCATGCGGCCGGGCCCTCGGGGATGTCCCGCCACCAGCGGATCTCGTCGCTGGGGACGGCGAGGCCGAGCAGCACTTCACGCGCGGTGGGGGTGCCCGTGCGGGTGAGGGCGGTGAGCGCTTCCGTCAGCAGGTCGTCGCTGTCGGGGAAGGCGCGGCTCTCGGGGACGAGGAGGCTGGTCGCGGACGCACCCGGTCCCGGCGGGGTCCAGCGGCCGTACCGTCCGGGCGCTCCGCCGCGCCGCTGCCAGCCGTGGCGGCGCAGGAGGGCGGCGAGGACGGCGGGGTCGACGTCGGCGGGGTCGGGGGCGGGGTGGGTGCGGACGAGCCTCAGCGGCTCACCGGGGTAACTCATGGTCGTCCTCCCGTCCCGACCCGCGTCATGATCTCGCACAGCGCCCGGTCGTCGAAGATGCGTGAGGTCGGTATCCGTACGGTGGTGCGGGTGCGGCCGGTGATCGGCTGGCCGGCGAGGTTGACCCAGTAGCAGCAGTGGCGCAGGTCGAGGCGGTCGTGGCTGGCGCGCAGCCAGTCGTCCGGGGAGCGCGGGACGAGCATGACGACCAGGATCTTGTGCACGGACACCGGGGTGCGGGCGAGTTTGCGCAGGTGGTCGTTGTCGAGGGTGAAGGGGAAGGTGCGGCCCGGCGGGTGCGGCGGGAGCTGGTAGGTCGCCTTGAGCTGGACCTTGATGGTGACCTCGTCGTCGACGGTGTGGCCCGGTGAGCCGTGGCTGACGTGCCAGTCGATGCCGTTGTCGGGGAACGGCTGGGACAGCGAGCAGCCGGCCGCGGCGGCGACGGCGTGCAGATAGCCCACCTGCAGGGTCTCCATGCAGGCGGTGGTGGCGAGCGTGCCGCGATGGGGGCCCGTGCGTTCGGGCAGCAGCCCGCCCCGCTCGGGCTGCGCTATCGCCATGACCAACAGCCTTCCCCGTTATTGCGAGTTCTTGGTGCGGTCCGGTGAAGTCCCAGGTCCCGCACTCCTGTTGTGTCCTTCCGGCGTACGGCGCAAACAGCCCGGGTATCACCAAACAGGCAGAAGACGGCATGTCATCGGCCATGCGTGAACGAGGGGTTGTGAGGATATGACGTGCTGGTACGAAGGCCCCCTCGCGGCCTTCGACACGGAGACGACAGGAGTGGACGTCGAGTCGGACCGGATCGTGTCGGCCGCGCTCGTCGTGCAGGACGCCACGGGGACCCGGCCCCGGGTGACCCGCTGGCTGGTCAACCCGGGTGTACCGGTGCCGAGTTCGGCGACGGCGGTGCACGGGCTGACCGAGGAGCACCTCCAGCGCAACGGCCGCTGGCCGGCACCGGTGATGCACGAGATAGCCCAGCTGCTGGCCGAACAGGCGGCGGTGGGGCGGCCGTTGGTGGTGATGAACGCGCCGTTCGACCTGACGCTCCTGGACCGCGAGCTGCGCCGGCACCGGGCGTCGTCGCTGGACGACCGGCTGGAGCAGTCCCCGCTGCGGGTCCTGGACCCCCGGGTCCTCGACAAGCACCTCGACCGCTACCGCAAGGGCCGCCGTACGCTGACGGACCTGTGCGCGCACTACGAGGTGACGCTCGCCGAGGCGCACGACGCGGCGGCCGACGCGCTGGCCGCGCTGGAGGTCGTCCGGGCGGTCGGGCGCCGCTTCTCGGCCCGCCTGGAGCGCCTCTCCCCCGGCGAGCTGCACGCCCTCCAGACGGGCTGGCACGCGGCCCAGGCGCGCGGCCTCCAGGCGTGGTTCGCGCGCAGCGGGCAGGAGGAGACGGTGGACCAGTCCTGGCCGGTGCGCCCGCCGGTCCTGCCGGCGGCGGCGTGAGGGCAAGCGAAAGGCCGGTCAGCTCAGGCTGACCGGCCTTTTCCCGGTGGGCGATACTGGGTTCGAACCAGTGACCTCTTCGGTGTGAACGAAGCGCTCTCCCACTGAGCTAATCGCCCGGGAACGCACTGAACAATACAGGCCCGCGTGCCTTTCCTTCAAACCGTTCGCAGAGCCCGGGCCAGCCCCCGCCGCCCGGCACGCATCATCAGCCGATGATTGAGCCGGAACACGGGCCGCCCGGGAACGGCGAGCATGCGCAGCAACGGCTTGTTCACGTCGACGACTTGCTCGTACCGCGCGAGCGTCCCCTCACCCCTGGCCTCCAGCGTCCACCGCGCCCACCCTTCGAGATCCCCGCTCATGACGATCTCCAGCACCCCGGCGTGGGGGTCCCGGCGGACTTCGCGGGCGGTGAAGGTGAGCGTGTAGGGGAGGGTGGCACGAATCCGTACAACCCCGCTGGCGTCGTCGATCGGGGTGACCGAGCGGACTTGCGGCCACCAGCGGGGGTAGTCCTCGGCACGTTCAAGAGCGAGGTAGACGGCGGCGATGGGTGCAGGCAGGGCCCAGAGGCTACGGAAGCAATAGCGCGTCCAATCCACGGCCGCCAAGTGTAGGTCTTTTAGGGGCGCGGGGAACTGCGCGACCAGCCACGACGGCCCCGCAGTCCCCCACGATCCCAAGCCACCCCCTACGAAGGCATCTTGTTCCCCAGCAGCGCCAGATTCTCGATAGCCGCCAGCCCGTACAACGCGGTGTCGTTGGTGGACACCCAGGTGGCCTCGCTACCGGCGACCAGCGCGGTGGGTCCGGTCACCTTCTCCGTCCTCCACGGCGCCGACTCCTTGTACCCGTCGGAGTTGTAGAACTTGTCCCAGGCCCGCTTGGCGAGCTTCTCGTCGCCGGTCTTGACGGCGGCGTACGCGTCGAGGCGCGAGTGCCCCTGGAACAGCAGCAGCGTCCCGAAGTTGGACCCGTACCGCGCCGCCTGCTCGGCCTTGGTGGCGTTGAAGTAGCGGCAGTAGTCGAAGTACGCCTCGTTGAAGCGGGGCATGTCGACGAGGTGGATCAGCTCGGCGCACAGTTCGTTGAGTCCGAAGACGGCGGAGAGGTGCGAGACCCCGACCACCGGCGCGGGCGCCACCGCGAACTTCCCCGTGTCGAGGTCGTACAGCCCGCTGCCCTGCACGAACCCGTTCGGCTGGGCGGCGATGGTCTCCATCGTGGACAGGACGCGCGCCTTGGCCTTCTCCCACTTGGGCCCGCGCCGCTCCCACTCGGTGAGCCAGGCGGAGACGAGCCCGCTCCAGTCGGTGCCGAAGCCGATGGACAGGGCGTGCCGGTCGGGCGTGTAGGGCTCGGTGCGGATCTTGCGGATGGGGTCGAGGACGAGGAACGTCTCGTCGGAGTCGACGTTGGCGTGCATGAGGTCGCCGACGCGTTCGTCGGCGGTGAGGAAGTAGTAGTAGCGGCGGTACGTGGTGTTGGCGATCCGCTGCTGCTTCGCGCTGTCGGCGTAGTGCTGGACGCCGTGCCGCGTCCCGAGCCCGGCCCACTTGCCGAGGTGGTAGACGTCGACCTCACCGGTGTGCCGGGTCATGGCCTCGGCGAACCGGAAGATGTCGGAGCGGCCGGAGCGCAGGTACGCGTACCAGAGCCACAGGTCGGGCGAGAGTTCGGAGTTGTCCCACGCGTACCCGCCGATGTCGTACCGCCACTGGTGGCGGACGGTGTCGTACGTGTGCATGATGTCGCCGTAGTCCCAGAAGCCGTACCAACGGCGTTGCTCCACCTGGTCCTTGTAGTAGGTGAAGAGGAAGTCGAGGTGGTCCTCGATCTTCGCCTTGGCCGGGGTGGAGCGGTCGGGCTCGGAGTAGAGACCCGGGCCGAAGACGCTCGCCTTGATCAACTGCTTGGGCGGGGCGGCGAGTTGCGGCAACACCCGGACGGCTTCGACCTGTTGGGCGAGGGTTTCCGGGGTCGGGGTGGACTCGTTGGCCCAGAAGAGGAGTTCGGAGGTGCGGGCGATGCCGTAGGGCGTGCCGAACTCGGGCTCGTAGTCCTCGTAGGTGATGTTGAGACCTTCGAGCTGTTCGGGGAACGTGTCCTGGCCCATGCCGTCGTGGTAGAAGCGCAGGTCCATGGGCTGGGCCTCGGGGGACCAGAGCCAGAGGGTGACCTCGGCCTCGTCGGTCTGGGCGTCGCGGATGTCGAGCTGGGAGGGGTGGCGTTCCCAGAAGTCCCGCAGCCCGAAGGAGAATCCGCCGCTCGCGCCGCCGACGTACCCGAATCCGGAGGCCCGTTTGCCGCCGCCGGCGCCGATCCAGCCGTGGCCCTTCTTGGTGCGCTTGCGCAGGGTGAAGCCGTCGGCGGAGAGCTGGGAGAGGGTGTAGTCGCCCCACTCGGGGATGTACTGGAGCCGGGTGGTGACCCGCTGGTCCCAGGTCGAGGGGTCGGGCAGCTTCTTGCCGGCGAACTGGGCTTCCTGGACGGCGATTCCGGGGTCGCGGCGCAGGCCGGTGATGCCCTTGACGGCCTCGCGCAGGAGGCCGGTGCCCTCGCCGCCGATGCGGATGTGGCGGTCGTAGGACTGGTCGCGCATGGGCACGGTGAAGCGGACGCCGAGGCCGCGGATGAAGTCGCCGCTGGCCTTGCCGGGTTCCTGGGTGCCGTCGTAGGTGATGGTGTGGACCATGCGGAAGGAGTCGGCGCCCGCGTAGAAGTAGAGGCGGATCGAGAAGGGGAGCCAACTGCGGTTGCCCTTGCGGTGTTTGCCGTCGATGCGGACGACCGCGCGGACGGGGCCCTCCTGTTCGACGGTCACCGAGGAGATGGCGCCCTCGAAGCGTTCGGTCTTGACGGTGCCCTGGTCCTCGTCCTCGATCTCGGGCTGGCGGATGAGGACGAGGCGGCCGTTCTTGGCGATCTCGGTGGAGCCGCGCCTGACGGACTTGATGAGCGTGGCGCCGGACTTGCCGATCTTGACGTCGACGACGCCGGTCGACACGTCGATCGTGCCGCCGCTCTTGTCGACGGTGACCTTCTTGCCGGGCGCGGCCGGTGTGCCGGGGGCCAGCGTCAGCTTGCCGTCGCCCGAACTCACCGCGTGCGCGGTCCACTTGAGGGAGCCGTCGGGCCAGTAGGCGATGGGCCAGGACTGGACGGGAACGTCCTTGCCGGCCGCGTCGGTGACGGCGAAGGTCTGGTCGTCCTGGAAGGTGCCCATCGGCCAGGGCACGCCGAGCGTGGAGCCGGGGGCCGCGCCGAGGCCGCCGTCCTCCAGCCAGTCCAGGGTCACGGGGTCTGCGGCGCCGGTCCCGGCGGCCGGGGCGGCGGAGGCGTTGTTCGCGCCGAGGGCCCAGCTGAACTGGGCGGCGACGCCTGCGACGGCTGCCGCCTTGAGGAGGGATCTGCGAGGAAGGGGGGACATGGCCGTTCCTTTCCGTGCGGGGAAGCGGGGGAAGCGGGGGCATGACAGAGGGAGGTACGGCACCCTGCACGGGCCGTACCGGCGAGGTTCTCAGCGGCGCCGGTAGCGTTCTTCCACGGCGAGGGACGCGGCGACGACGGCCCCGAGGACGGGGACGCCCAGCGGTGCGATGAACCAGGCGGACATGACGACGACGGCGAGCCCGGCGACGACGAGGAAGGAGCCGGCCGGGTCGAGGACCGTACGGCGTCCGGCGTCGGCGAGCAGCGCCCGCCAGCTCGCGCCCGGGGTCCAGACGGCGGCGGCCCGCAGCAGCGCGACGGCGGCCCCGATCAGCGCGAACACGCCGATCGCGCCGATCAGCGGCCCGCCCGGCAGCCCGGCACGCACGGCCCACACGTCGATCCAGACCGCGACGACGGCCGCCCACCCGGCGAGCCCGACGGCCCACCCGCCGCGCAGCGCCGTACGGAAGTCCTGGACGAACTCCCGCAGTCCGCCGTCCACATGGCCGGTACGGCGGGCCAGGTGGCGGCTGCCGGCGGCGAGGGCGGCGGGGTAGGTGACGACGCCGAGGCAGGCGACGGCGATCCAGACGCCGGTGAGCAGGCATTCGGCGAAGACGGCGAACCTCTCCGCGAACACGGACTCCTTGCGCGGCTTCACACGCGTCTCGGTGGCCATGGCGTCAGCCCTTGAGCCCGGAGGTCGCCATGCCGTCGATGAGGTAGCGCTGGAAGGCGAGGAAGAAGGCGAGGACGGGCAGGAGCGCGACGAGGGACATGGCGATCATGCCGCCGTAGTCGGCGACGCCTTCCTGGTCGACGAACATCTTCAGGCCCAGGGAGACGGTGTACTTGTCGGGCTCGTTGAGGTAGATCAGCGGGCCCATGAAGTCGTTCCACGAGTTGATGAACGTGAAGATCGCGCTGGTGATGAGGGCGGGGCGGCACAGCGGGAGCACGATCGACCAGTAGATGCGCAGGTGTCCGCAGCCGTCGAGGCGGGCGGCCTCGTCGAGTTCCTTGGGCAGGTTGCGCATGAACTGGACCATGAGGAAGACGAAGAAGGCTTCCGTGGCGAGGTACTTGCCCAGCAGCAGCGGGGTGTACGTGTTGATCATGTCCATGTTGCGGAAGAGCACGTACTGCGGGATGAGCAGGACGTGGTACGGCAGCAGGAGGGTGCCGATCATCAGCGTGAAGAGCAGGTTGCGGCCCGCGAACTTGATGCGGGCGAACGCGTACGCCGTGAGCGAGCAGGAGATCAGGATGCCGACCACGGAACCGAGGGCGAGGAACAGCGAGTTGGTGAAGAACGTCGAGATGGAGATGTCGGCGATGCCGTCGCCGAGCCGCGTGTAGTTGGAGACGATCGGGTCGGCCGGGAAGAGGTCGAGGCTGCCGACGATGTCCTCGCTCTTCTTGAACGAGCCGCCGATGACCCAGATCACGGGGTAGAGGATCACGGCGAGGATCGCGAGGGAGCCGAGGTGCCAGGCGAGCGAGCCGGCGCGCTTCCTGCCGGTGCCCGAGGTCTTGTGGATCGTGGTGGTGGCGCTCACCGGGCGTCCTCCTCGTAGTGCACCCACTTCTTCTGCGACCAGAAGAGGACGGCGGTGACCAGCGCGACCGCGACGAGCAGCAGCCACGCCATGGCGGAGGCGAGACCCATCCGGCTGTTCTCGAAGCCCTGGACGTACAGATAGCAGGTGTAGACCATCGATCCGTCGGCCGGTCCGCAGGCGTTTCCGCCCGCGCCGCCGCCGACGATGTACGCCGAGCTGAAGATCTGGAAGGAGTGGATGGTCTCCAGCAGGACGTTGAAGAAGAGGACCGGGGAGATCATCGGCAGGGTGATGTTCCAGAACCTGCGCCAGGTCCCGGCACCGTCCATCTCGGCGGCCTCGTACAGCTCGCGCGGGACCTGCTTGAGGCCGGCGAGGAAGATGACCATCGGGGCGCCGAACTGCCAGACGGTGAGGGCGACGAGGCTGTAGATGATCAGCTCGGGGTCACCGGTCCAGCCGCCGGCGTTGATCCCGAAGAACTGCTGTGTCTGGTCGACGACGGCGTCGTCCGAGAAGATCGCCTTCCAGACGATCGCGATGGAGACGCTGGCCCCGATCAGCGAGGGTGCGTAGAACGCGGCCCGGTAGAACGCCTGGCCGCGCCGCTTCTGGGCGAGCAGCAGGGCGACCCCGAGGGCGGCGAGCAGCTTGAGGGGCGTACCGACGACGACGTACCAGAGGGTGACCTGTACCGAGTGGCGCCAGCGGGGGTCGCCGAACATCTCGGAGAAGTTGTCGAGGCCGATCCACTTGGGCGGGTCGAAGAGGTTGTAGTCGGTGAACGCGAAGTAGAGCGAGGCGACCATCGGGCCCGCGGTGAGCAGCAGGAACCCGGCGATCCACGGCGACATGAAGAGGTAGCCGGCCAGGTTCTCCCGGCGCATCCGGCGCTTGAGCTCGGGGGGTTTCGCCAACCGCTCCGGGCCGCTGGGCGGCCCGGAGTCCTCGGTCAGGCCCTCCAGTGCGGGGGCGTGTGTCACGGTGGTTCCCATCAGGCCGTGAGGGCCGTCTTCGACTCGGTGAAGAACTGCTTGACGGCGTCGTCCACCGACCGGGTGCCCAGGGCGAGTTCCTCGGCGATGCGCAGGAACGCGGACTCGCAGAGGTCGGCGCCGCTGGGGTGCGGGGTGATGGGCTCCAGGACGCCGGAGGAGACGAGGGACTCCTCGTAGGCGGCGATCGACTTGGCGACCTCGTCGGTCGGCTTGAACGCGTCGTACTGCGCCTGGGTGGCGGGCACGCCCCGGTCGTAGCCCATGATCTTGGCGACCTCGGGGTCGTGGACCATGAAGCTGATGAACTGGGCGACTTCCTTGGGGTGCTTGGTGCGCTTGGAGGCGCTCAGCATGAGGGAGCCGAGGTACTGGCCGGTCTTCTTGCCGTCGGTGGTGGGGATGGGGGCCAGGCGGTACTGGCTCTTGCCCTCGGAGGTGTAGCGGACGGTGAAGTTGTCCCAGGTGAACTCCCCGGCGGCGAGTTCGCCGGCAACCGCGGACTTCGGCTTGATCTGGGCGACCTTCTTGGCATCGGCGAACTCGCCCTGTTCCAGGCCCTTCTCGGCCTTGGTCCACCAGTCCTTGAGGTCGGCCTCGGTGAAGCCGAGACCGTCGGCGGTGAAGAACGCCTTGCCGTTCTGGCGGAGGTACAGGTCGTAGAGGTACATGACGCCGTACATGCCGGAGTCGCCCGCGCGGCCGGTCTTCTGGTGGATCTTCAGCATCGCGGCGTGGAACTCGTCCCAGGTCCAGCCGGGCTTGGGGGTGACGCCGGAGCGGGTGTAGACGGGCTGGTCGATGACGAGGGCCATCGAGTTGGAGCCGACGGGGACGCCGAGGAGCTTGCCGTCGACCTCGCCGAACTTGTCGAGTCCGGCGCGGAATCCGTCCATGGAGAGGTTGCCGGCCTTGACCTGGGCGCTCAGGTCGAGCAGAACGTTCTTCGCGTCGTATTTCCGCAGGAATCCGATGGCGTTCTGGAAGACGTCCGGCGGATTTCCGCCCGAAGCCTGGGTATTGAACTTCTTCCAGAAGTCGGTGTACGGCTGGAAGTCCGTTTTCACCTTGATCTTCGGGTACTTCTTCTCGAAGAGCGCGATGGTCTGGTTGATTCTCTTGGCGCGGTCGTCGGCGCCCCACCACGCGTAACGGATCGTCACCGTCCCGTCGGAGGACGAACCGCTGTCCCCACCGCACCCGGTCGTGGCCGCCAGCCCGAGCGTGGCAGCCGTCGCCCCGGCCGCCTTCAGGATCGTTCGCCTCTCAACATTCCTGGTGGTTCCCACAGTCGGGCCCTCCCCGCAGCGTCGTTGCCGCTTGCATGAATCGTTTCAAGAAAGCGCTTGCTGGCACAAGGTACGAGGGGGGTGAGAGAGCGTCAATGATTCGGACAGGATTTTCTTGTGAGACGGCTTGGGGACGGCCCTGCGCCCCAAGTCCCCTGCCCGGCAATCGCGTTGACATACCCGCAGGTGAGCCGCCCGGGTTCGAGCACCCGAACACCGAATGGCCGACCGGGCGACGGCGGGCATGGGCCGAAATTCGCCGGAGTGGTTTGAACGGGGTCTTGGGGTGGTCTGGTAGGGGTACGGCGGGGTGGTGCTGTTTGTCCGGCGGCGCCTTGAGGAGGCGTCGGGTCAGCGTGTGCCTGGGGTTTCGGCGTTGGTCGCCTTGAGGCGGGCGACGTGCTTGCCTGCGGGGTCGGCGTTGGTCGTCTTCGACCGGGCGACGTGCGCGGCTGCGAGGTCGGCGCCAGTCGCTTTCGGCCAGGCGACACCCTCGCCCCAAGCTTTGCGAGCAGGGAGGTACCCCCGAGACACCGTCCGGCCCACTCTGGGAATGTGCCGCCAGGCCCTACCCGAACAGCGCGGCGAGCTGTTCGGCCCGCTCCTCGATCAGGCGCATCCGCAAGGCCCGTTCGGTCGGTTCGGTGTGGGCGTCGCCCGCGGAGACCTGCCCCGGCCACTTGCGGTACAGGAGGCCCGGCTCGCCGATGAAGTGGCCCCTCGCGACCGTGCCGGCGGCGATCAGCAGGCCCGTGTCGTCGGAGCCGGGTACGGCCATCCAGCCACCCAGGGCCACCGCGAGGGTGCGGCGGATGCACAGGGTGGTGGGGTGGACGGGGAGGCGGTGGCCGTGGGTGCGCCAGTACGCGGTGACCGTGTGCGGGGGGATCGGGCCGGGGGCGGGGTCGTTGTCGTTGGCGGCCGTCGTGCCGTCGGGGAGGAGGTCGAGGGCGCGGGAGGTGGTCCAGCCGGTCGCCGGGTCCTGGAGAGCCTCGATGTCCCTGGCCAGGGCGCCGGGCGTGAGGACGTCGTCCTGGTCGAGGTTCTTGATCAAAGTGCCCTCGGCGCGGGCGAGGCCGAGGTTGCGGGTGATGGCGACGCCGCCTCGGCGGCCCCGGGCGAAGCGGATCCGGGGGTCGGCCGGTTGGTCGAGGAGGGCTTCCGCGATGCCCGTCTCGCCGTCCTCCTGGACGATCCACTCCCAGGACCAGCCGGGCGGGAGGGCCTGGGCGACGAGGGAGGCGTGGGCCGCTCTGAAGTACTCGGGGTGGGGGTCGTAGATCGGCGTGATGACGGATATCAGGCTGGCCACGCGCTCCCCCTCGGACATGCGCGACGACACCTAGGGCCGTTCCGACTTCCGGAACGGCCCCTGGATCGGGTGGGCGATACTGGGTTCGAACCAGTGACCTCTTCGGTGTGAACGAAGCGCTCTCCCACTGAGCTAATCGCCCGGGTGCGGGGTGAACATTACCGCATGTCAGGGGGTGGGTACGACCGGGTCGGGGCCACCGAAGGGGGAAGCGGTCGGCGGCGCGCGGTGACCGACGGGGGGCGGTCAGGAGGGCGTACTCACCGGTTCACTGGTTCTTGATGTTCCACGGCATCTCCAGGCCGTACTTCCAGAGGTAGACGCCGGCGAGTACGCCGATGATCACGAGCGCGACCGACGTCAGGATGATGTTGCGGCGGCGCACCTTCGGGTCGAGCGCCTTCTGGGCGGCCTCGGTGACCTTGCGCTTCGTCCAGCGCAGGACCAGCTGGGCCCAGACGAACTCGGTCGCCCAGATCGCCATGCCCGCGAAGATCACGACCCAGCCGGGCCCGGGCAGCGGCAGCATGATGATGCCGAGCACCACGACCGCGAGGCCGACGACGAACACGCCGACCTGCCAGCTCAGGTGCAGTGTCCTGCTCTTCTTGATGAACGCCGGCGCCTTGGATCCGAGGCCGTCGGGTTTCGTACTGTCCGTGACCACGGTCGCCTCGCCGGGCTCGTCACTCCCCGTATTCATACCCGAACCTTACCGGAGAGAATCCGATCACCGGAATGGTGGTACCGGGCGAAGAGGGTCTCGGCCGGAAGAGTTACGTAAAGACGCACAAAACACTCAGAGGGGTTTACAACGGCACCGTAGGTGGCATGTCGATTTCGCCGACGTGCGAATCCCCGAGCGCACACTGAGCGAAAGGCCCTGGCGCTTATGAACACCACGGTCAGCTGCGAGCTGCACCTGCGCCTCGTTGTGTCGAGCGAGTCCTCCCTGCCTGTTCCCGCAGGTCTGCGGTACGACACGGCCGATCCCTACGCCGTGCACGCCACCTTCCACACCGGAGCCGAGGAGACCGTCGAGTGGGTGTTCGCCCGCGACCTCCTCGCGGAGGGCCTCCACCGGCCCACCGGCACCGGCGACGTCCGCGTGTGGCCGTCGCGCAGTCACGGTCAGGGGGTCGTCTGCATCGCCCTCAGCTCCCCCGAGGGCGAAGCCCTCCTGGAGGCACCGGCGCGGGCACTGGAATCCTTCCTGAAGCGCACCGACGCGGCCGTGCCCCCGGGCACGGAGCACCGGCACTTCGATCTCGATCAGGAGCTGTCGCACATCCTGGCGGAGAGCTAGGCGCGAGATCTCCACCCCGCCCGACGCCGTCCACTCGGGGAGACGGCTCGGGCAGCCACGGACGCGGGCCGCACCGGGCCGCGACCGACGCCGCTCACCGGGTTCTCCGGTGGGCGGCGCCGGTGTTTTCGGCGGGGGTGTTTTCGCCACGCGGGGGCCGGGCAGGGGGTTCCCGTCGGCGGATGCGGGGTGAGGCGATGTCCAGGTGGGCGGGGGTCGTGGAGCCGAGGTCTCTCGGCGTGGACGGCTACCATCGGCCAGCATCGGCGGGCGCGTGGCCCGTCCTCAGGGCAGGGAGCGAATTGTGCTGATCCCCCACGACACCCGGTGCGCGCTGGACGCGGTGGTGGGTCTGGTCAACACCGCGCCGGAGGACGGGACGACGGCGGACGGGCTGGCGGACGTCGCGGCGCTGGAGGGCTTCGTCCGGTCGAACGACATCAGCGGGGTCGAGGCGCTGTCGGACGTCGACCTGGAGTCGGTGCGGGCGCTGCGCGGGCGGTTCGACGAGATCTTCGCGGCGCCGGACGCGCGGACCGCGGCCGAGCTGATCAACAAGCTGGTCGCCGGGGCGGGGACGACTCCGCAGCTCACCGATCACGACGGGTACGACTGGCACGTCCACTACTTCGCGCCCGGCGCCTCCCTCGCCGACCACCTCGCCGCGGACTGCGGCATGGCCCTCGCGTTCTTCGTCGTCGCCGGCGAGCAGGAACGCCTGCGGCGCTGCGAGGCCCCCGACTGCCGCCGCGCCTTCGTCGACCTCTCCCGCAACCGCTCACGCCGCTACTGCGACAGCAGAACCTGCGGAAACCGCTTGCACGTCGCGGCCTACCGGGCCCGGCGCAAAGAGGCGACGGGGTAGCGGGCCGGGGAAGTCGCCGCCCCCGGCGGATGGCGCCGGGGGCCGCGGGACGGTCACAGCAGCAGCAGGTCGTGCAGCGCTGCCATGAGGAGGAGGGACCCGATCACCGCGAGGAAGATCATGAGCGGTGGCTGGGATAGGGCGAAGAGGCATCCGCGCGGCTCGTCCTGAGGGGGCGCGGCATCGCTCTGTGTCGTGTCCAGCATCTCGCGGGTGATGATGGCGCAGGTGGGACCCCCATTGCGATCAATACGCACCGATTGAGCGGGAGTTCGCCGAAACCGTCGCAGTCGGTTTCAGGGCGTGATCATTTCCGCACGCCGGGAACACCACTTGTGTCGTTTCGGCCGAGGTGTACCGACTGCCTCAAATGCCGTGCTTCTTGAGGATCGCCTCGATGTCACTGAAGTCCTCACCGGACGAGCCGGAGGAGCCCGACGAGCCGGACTGCGTACGCCGCCCCGCCGCGGGACGCGGCTGCCGGGCGGCCGCCGGACCGGGCGTCGGCGTGGAGGCCCCCGGCGCCACGGCCTCACGGCTCGCCGAACGGGCCGCTTCCCGGCGCTCCTTGCGGGTCCCGCCCCGGCGCCGCTCCACGGACCGGGTGAGCGCGAACAGCCCCCACGCGCCGCCGAGTACGGCGAATCCCGCCCAGGCGACCGGGCTGAACGCGGTGTCCTCCGCCCACCCGACGACACCGGTCATGACGAGGCCGAGCGGCACCAGCGCGTACGCCGCGATCCGGGCCGCCGACAGGAAGCGCTTGCGGTACGCCGTCACCGCCGCGATACCGAGGCCGGCCGCGGCGACAGCGGAACAGACGGTCTCGGCGATCATCCGGTCCTCCAGGCTCTGCGGTGCGCGCACGGGCCGGCGCACCTCGTACTCCCCTCCATCGTGCACCTCCCCCACCCCTGGGGGCCATGCCCCGGCCCGGACATCAGGGACATCTCCGGGTCGCCCCTGACGAACACCCCGGGGCGCAGGACCCCGCCCACCGATTGGGCTCCCCCGCCTCCGCCTGGAACACTGCCCCCATGAGCGATTCCCCCTCCCCCGCCGCCCCCGTGGTCCTCGACGTCTGGTGCGAGCTCCAGTGTCCCGACTGCCGGTCCGCGCTGGCCGACCTGCGGCTGCTGCGGGAGCGGTACGGGGACCGGCTGGACGTACGGCTGCGGCACTTCCCGCTGGAGAAGCACAAGCACGCCTTCGCCGCCGCGCAGGCCGCGGAGGAGGCCGTGGAGCAGGGGCAGGGGTGGGCGTACGTCGAGGCGGTGCTCGGGAAGGTCGAGGAGCTGGACCGGCGCGGTGAGGCGTTCCTCGTCGACACGGCGCGGGAACTCGGGCTGGACGCCGAGGAGTTCGACACGGCGCTGATCGACGGCCGGCACATCCTGATCGTCGACGCGGACCAGGCCGAGGGCAAGGCGATCGGCGTGACCGGCACTCCGACGTACGTCATCGACGGCGTACGCCTCGACGGCGGCAAGAGCCAGGAAGGGCTGCGGGAGCGCGTCGAGGAGATCGCCGACCGGCTGCTGGCGGCGTCCGGCGGCTGAGCGGGAGCCGGGGTCAGAGCAGGATCTTGTACAGGCCGTGCCCGACGACCTCGTACCCCAGTGACGCGTACAGCCGCTCGGCCGGGGTGTTCCCGGCGAAGACGTTGAGGCCGATGGTGCCCTTGCCCGCGGTGATCGCGCGGGCCTCGGCCAGGTGCATCAGGGTGCGTCCGTGGCCGTGGCCCCGGAACTCCTCGGCGACCTCGACGTCGTAGATGTAGGACGTGGCGCCCTCGGTGGCGAGCCAGAGGGTGCCGAGGCGGGTGTCGGCCTGTTCGAGGACGTCGATGGTGGTGCCGGGCGGGACAGGGCGGACGGCGGGGGGCTCGGGGATCTCGCGGGCGATGCGGTGGTCCGCCTCGGCGCGGGTGATGCCGCGTTCCACGCAGGCGTCCGCGAAGGCGCGGAAGCTCGCCGCCATGAAGGGGCCGTACTCGGCCTCGGCGATGGGGCGCGCGGTGAGTCCGGGCGGGAGGGCGGGGGCGTTCGTGCCGAGGGGTTTCTCCATGCCCCGGTTGCGCAGGACGTAGCCGAGGGCGGTGGCGAGGCGGATGCCGGGGACGGTCGCGGGGTCGGTGCCGGGCTGGACGGGGACGTACACATCGATCGAGCGGCAGCCCCACCCCCGCGCCACCTCCTCCGCGGCGAGCGCGGCGACCGTCGCGCGGCCCCGGTGGCGGTCGGCCTCGTCGATGTGGAGTTCCTCGATGCGGGCGATCGTCGGGCCGAAGCCGGGGTGGGTGGCGAGGTGGAGCGTGCCGACGGGACGGCTGTTCACGCACACCTGGTAGTGGCGTGAGAGCCGGGCGGGCTCCCGCTGGAGCGGCTCGGTGGGGCGCAAGGTCGTGGTCATGACGTTTTTCTACCCGGGTGCAGGCCCTCTGAGCAGCCCGATTACGGCACCCCTCACGGGTCCAGGTCGTCCGCCGCCCGTTCCGCGAACACGCGCATCGCCTTGGCCGTCACGGGTCCCGGCGCTCCGGGCAGGTCTCGCGCGTCCACGCGGTGGACGGCCTGGACGTCCCGGAGGGTGGACGTCAGGAACACCTCGTCGGCGCGTTCCAGGACGTCCAGCGGGAGGTCGGTCTCGTGGGCGCCGGTCCACTCGGCGACGAGTTCGCGGGTGATGCCCGCGAGGCAGCCGGAGGCGAGCGGCGGGGTGTGGATCTCGCCGTCGAGGACGACGAAGACGTTGGAGCCGGTGCCTTCGCAGAGCGCGCCGACGGTGTTCGCGAAGAGGGCCTCGGTGGCGCCCTGGCCGTGCGCGCGGGCGAGGGCTACGACGTTCTCGGCGTACGAGGTGGTCTTGAGGCCGGTGAGGGCGCCGCGTTCGTTGCGGGTCCAGGGGACGGTGACCGCCGCGGTCGTGTCGGGGCGGCGGGTCGTCTCGCCGACGGCGACGACGAGGGTGGTGCCGTGGGCGCCCCGGTCGGAGCCGAGGGGGCCCTGACCGCCGGTGTAGGTGATGCGCAGGCGGCCGAGCGGCAGGGGGTTCGCGGCGAGGACGGCGGCGCAGGCCGTACGGATCTCGTCGTGGTCGGGGTCGGGCAGGCCGAGGCCCCGGGCGGAGCGGGTGAGGCGGTCGAGGTGGCGGGTGAGGGCGAAGGGGCGGCCGTCGGTCGCCTTGATCGTCTCGAAGATGCCGTCGCCCACGGTCAGTCCGTGGTCGAGGACGGAGACGCGCGCGTCGTCGATGTCCTTCAGCGCGCCGTCGAGCCAGAGTTTCACCGGTGCCACCTCGCGGGTTCGTCAGCCGTCGTACTGCCCCGACGCTACCGCGAGCAGCCGGGACGCCTTCAGTTCGGTCTCCCGCCACTCGCCCTCGGGGTCGGAGCCCCAGGTGATCCCGGCGCCCGTGCCGAACTTCAGCAGGCCCCCGTCGATCCAGAACGTCCGGATGCCGACGGCGAGTTCACCTCTCCCCCGGTCCGCGTCGACCCAGCCGACGCCGCCGCAGTAGGGGCCGCGCGGCGCGGTCTCCAGGGCGTCGATGATCCTGAGGGCGCTGGACTTGGGGGCGCCGGTGACGGAGCCGGGCGGGAAGGCGGCGGCGAGGAGCTGCGGCCAGCCGGCGCCCTGGCGCAGTTCGCCGCTCACGGTCGAGACGAGGTGGACGAGACCGGGGTGCTTCTCCACCGCGCACAGGTCGGGGACGGTGACGCTGCCGGTCGTACAGACCTGGCCGATGTCGTTGCGGACGAGGTCCACGATCATCACGTTCTCGGCGTAGTCCTTCTCCAGGAGGTCCGCCTCGGTGCGGCCGGTGCCCTTGATGGGGCCGGAGAGGATCGTGCGGCCGGCGCGGCGCAGGAAGAGTTCCGGGGAGGCGGTCGCGATCTGCACGCCGTGCCCGGGGAGGCGGATCGTGCCCGCGTACGGCGCCGGGTTGCCGCGTGCGAGGAGTGCGGTGAGGGCGTCGACGTCGGCGTCCTCGGGGATCGGCGCGGACAGGACCCGGCACAGGTTGGCCTGGTAGACGCGGCCGGCGGCTATGTGCTCGCGGATCCGCCGGACGCCCGCCGTGTACGCGGCACGGTCCAGGGACGACGTCCAGTCCCCGGCGCCCGGCCCGCGCCAGGCCCCCGGCACCGGCGCGGGGACCGGGGCGCGGCGCACGTCGGCGAAGCGGGCGCAGGTCAGGCGGCCCTCGAAGTCGGCGGCGACGGCCCAGAAACCGCTGGACTCCAGGGCGGCGGGGTCACTCGTGACGTCCAGGAGCCCGGTGGCGACTCGGCTACCGAAGCGGGCGAGGGGAGGGAGGTGGGGCACGGGTCGAGTCTAGGTGGGGTGTCCGCAAGGGCCCTTCTGGTGGATATCCGCGGGAGAAGGAGCGGCGTTCGGTGCGTGCTCTCGGGGTGCCGCGTAGAAGTCCTCGATGGGGGTCCCCCCGCTCAAGCGAAGTCGCGAGTGGGGGGTCCCCCCCTGCTCGGAGAGCTTGGGGGAGCGTGGCGGGCGTCGCGACGCCGCGGAGATCCACCAGAAGGGCCCTGGGGGGCCTGAGCTGGGCGGTTCGGTGATGTACGGCAGCACGCTGCGCAAACGCGTTTTTGTGCTGGCCCGGGAATCCGCTAGAGTTCAACACGTCGCCGGGACGCGCAAGCGGGCCGGGAAAGACAAGCGGACGTAGCTCAGTTGGTAGAGCGCAACCTTGCCAAGGTTGAGGTCGCGAGTTCGAGCCTCGTCGTCCGCTCGCAGGACAGCAAGGGGATCTTCCCGAACCTCTTGTGATCCTGGTGGAGTGGCCGAGAGGCGAGGCAACGGCCTGCAAAGCCGTCTACACGGGTTCAAATCCCGTCTCCACCTCCAAGGACGATTAGCTCAGCGGGAGAGCGCTTCCCTGACACGGAAGAGGTCACTGGTTCAATCCCAGTATCGTCCACTGAAGCCGCAAGGCTTCCCCGCGCGATTAGCTCAGCGGGAGAGCGCTTCCCTGACACGGAAGAGGTCACTGGTTCAATCCCAGTATCGCGCACTGATCATGGTCTTCGGACCGTGGTTCTCCCGGACGATTAGCTCAGCGGGAGAGCGCTTCCCTGACACGGAAGAGGTCACTGGTTCAATCCCAGTATCGTCCACACACGCCGAAGCCCCCGGTTCCCACCGGGGGCTTCGTGGCGTTCCGGCTGTTCTAGCTGGAGAACAGCATGTGGCCGAAGCCCCTGTTGCGGTGGTGCCCGCCGTGGTGGCCCCCGTGGTGCCCGCCGTGGTGTTGCGGGGCACCCCAGGCCGGGCCCGGCGGGGGAACCGGCGGAGCCGCCGGGTACGCCTGCGGGCCGGGCTGCTGCCACTGGCCCTCCAGGCGGGTCAGCGCCTCCAGCTCGCCGTAGTCCAGGAAGATCCCCCGGCAGTTGCTGCACTGCTCGATCTGGACGCCGTTGCGGTTGTAGGTGTGCATCGCCGCATGACATTTCGGACACTGCATCATCGGTCCCGACCCCTCACTGTTCGTTCCTGTTTCGGGTTGCCCCAGGGACAGACTCCGTCCGCCCCCCGGTCGGTTGCACCCTACGTCGCGGACATCCGGGCGCAGGCGTCGACCAAGGCGCTCTCCACCTCGTCCAACGGCCGCTCCCCCGCGGCCGACTTGACGATCGCGCGGGCGGCGGTCTGGACGGTCAGGGCGCGCGCGGCGACGTCGAGGGCGGGCCAGGGATCGTCGTACCCGTCGAGCGCGGGGCCGTCCGCCTCCCGGTAGGCGGACAGGAAGCGGTGCCACTCCTCGGGCGGGAGGAGGCCGCAGGCGTACCAGGCGGCGGGGCGGGCGAGGTCCCAGGTCTGTACGCCGGTCCCGAGGTCGTCGACGTCGATGAGCCGCCAGTCGCCGGCCGGGGTGCGGACGAGCTGGCCCAGGTGGAGGTCGCCGTGGCAGAGGCCGGCGGCGGGCATGGGAGCCTCGGCGCGGGCCCAGGCGGGGAGGTGGTGCCAGGCGCGGCGTACGGGGGTGGTCGCCGGGTGGGTGACGGTGTCGAGGCGGGCGACCGCCCGGGCCGCCTTCGCGGGGCCGCGCATCGGAGGGAGGCCCGGGGGCGGGGTGCTGCGGTGGAGGCGGGCCAGGAGGGCGCCGACGGCCTCCCAGGGGGCGTCCTCGGGGGCGCCGGGGTCCACGGGGGTGCCGTAGGGCCAGTACGTGACGAGGCGGTCGCCCAGGGGGGCCGGGGCGGGGGTGAGGGGCGGGAGGAAGACGTCCGGGAGGCGGGCGGCCGCGCGCAGACGGGGGGTGAGGGTCTCGGGGGGTGTGCCGGGGGCGTGGGCCTTGGCGACCGTGTCGGCGTGCCGGACGACCGTGGCGTCGGGGCGGTCCGCGAGGGTGGCCGTGGGGCAGGCGCACGGCGGGGGCTCGGGGTGGGCCCGGGCGCGGAGGCGGAACGTGAGGTCGGTGAGCAGGGTCACGGGGGTCCTTCTGTCGCGTACGGACATCGCGTACGGACGTCGCGTAGGGACAAAAGTAATGCCGGCGCAGCTCCCCAGCTGCGCCGGCATTGTTGCCGTCCGCCGCACCCCCGTCCCCACGGGGTTTCATGGTCGGGATGTCCCCGCCCGGACCGCTCTTCCGGGCCTGAGGTCGCCGCTCAGCGCCCCAGCATCACGCCCACGGACGACGCCTGTGTGGCCACTGTCTCCCAGCCGCCGAAGACGACGAAGAGCAGGACCGCGAGAGGGAGGACCATCAAGGTCGCCGTCAGAGGGTGGCGGCGGCCGGACTCGGGCTCTTCGCGGAGCGTGGTCCGCGGTGCCGTGTAGGCCATGGTTCCTCCTTCCCGACTTCTGGTGTCGTTGGCAGCGGCGGGTGTCTGACCTCGGGGGACGAGTGCTGCACCCGCCGCTTGACCTCTAACTTAGGCGGGCGGCGGCTCGCGGTCGTCATGCCCTCGTACCGATTGCCGGGCCTCCCCGAGGATGAGCCTCGACCTGCGGTGTACTCCCCTGGGTGGAGACGGGGTCCTAGGACTCAGGGTCTTCCCGGAAGGGGTGACCGGTCCGGGCTGATTTTTCCGATTCCGCTTCCCGGGGGACCGGCTGCTCGACGAGGGCGAGGACCCGGTTCGCCATGAAGCGGGCGGTCCTGATCACCGTCCCGGAGCGCGTGACTTCGCTCACTTCCACCACCCCCCTGCGGACCGCCGTCTCCACCCTGCGGCCCGCCCTGCTGGCCACCACCTCGTACGTCCGCGTCGTGTCCCCCGCGTCCACGACTATCTCCACTCGGTCACCCTTCACAGTGCCAATCCCCCTTCTGTGATGGCTGGTTGAGATCAGGTCACGGCCGAAAACCGTTGCGACGGCGCCTTCCTGACCACCCCTCAAGTCTCCCACCCGGCACTGACAATCGATCGGGCCGAGAGGGCGCGGCTCCTGCACACCGGCGGTCGTGGAAACGTAAGCTGTGGCACGTCACACGGACCGGCAGCGGGGATGAACATGGCGATGATGCGCCTGAGGCGCGAGGACCCGCGCGTCGTCGGCTCGTTCAGGCTTCACAGACGGCTCGGCGCGGGCGGCATGGGCGTCGTCTATCTGGGCTCCGACAAGAAGGGCCAGCGCGTCGCGCTCAAGGTGATCCGGCCCGATCTGGCGGAGGATCAGGAGTTCCTCTCGCGGTTCGCGCGCGAGGTGTCCGCCGTGCGGAGGATCCGGGGCGGGTGTACGGCACGGCTCGTCGCGGCCGACCTGGAGGCCGAGCGGCCCTGGTTCGCGACGCAGTACGTTCCCGGGCCCTCGCTGCACGACAAGGTCGGTGACGAAGGGCCGATAGGGGCTGCCGAGCTCGCCTCCATCGGGGCCTCGCTGTCCGAGGGGCTCGTCGCCGTCCACGAAGCCGGGGTCGTCCACCGGGATCTGAAGCCGTCCAACATCCTGCTGTCGCCCAAGGGGCCCCGGATCATCGACTTCGGGATCGCCTGGGCCACCGGTGCGTCCACGCTCACGCATGTCGGGACCGCTGTGGGGTCGCCGGGGTTCCTCGCGCCCGAGCAGGTGCGGGGGGCCGCGGTCACGCCGGCCACCGATGTGTTCTCGCTCGGGGCGACGCTGGCGTATGCCTCTACCGCCGACTCGCCCTTCGGGCACGGGAGTTCGGAGGTGATGCTGTATCGGGTCGTGCATGAGGAGCCCCAGTTGCAGGGGGTGCCGGATGCGCTTGCTCCGCTGGTTCGGGCCTGTCTTGCCAAGGATCCTGAGGAACGGCCCAGCACGCTGGAGCTGTCGCTGCGGTTGAAGGAGATCGCCGCTCGGGAGGCTCAGGGGGCGGTTGTCGAGGGGCGGGCTCCTGCGCCGCGTTCCGCTGAGGGGGAGCGGGGGGTTGGGCGGGTTGCCGATACCGCGAGTTATACCGAGCGGAGTGTTCGGGGGTCCGGGGTCACTCCGGCGCCTCGGCCGTCTCGGGGTTCGTCGGCTTCTCGGCCGTCGGGAACTGGTCGGCCCACGCCGGCCGGGCGGGGGGCTCGGCCCAGTGGGAGTCGTCCTGTGCCGCGCAGTGGGGCGGGGCGGCCGGCTACTCGGCCCCGGCCTACGGGGACTGGGCGGCGGCCTGCGAATCCTCGGTTGTTGCGGCAGCGGTTGTTCGTGTTCGTGGTGGTGACGTTGTTGGTGGCGTTGGGGATCGGGCTGGTGCAGGCTTGTCAGGGGCCTGCGCGGGGGTTGGGTGGCGGGGGGCAGGGTGTTGTGTGGCAGGAACCGGGGCAGGAGCGATCGTCGGGGGACTGATGGTCGTGAGGCGGGTGCGGCTTGGCTGTGGCTGGTCGCGCCCACGCGGCGGTAGCCGCAAAACAGATACAGCCCCGCGCCCCTAAGGGCGTTGGTCCTCGCGGCATCCTAGGGAACCACCCGTGCAACGTTCCCCGAAGACCCTCAGCTCTCCGGGCGGCCCGTCGCCACCGCGTAGAACGCCACCGCCGCTGCCGCGCCCACGTTCAGCGAGTCCACTCCGTGTGACATCGGGATGCGGACCCATTCGTCCGCTGCCATCAGGGCCTGCGTCGAGAGGCCGTCTCCCTCCGCTCCCAGCATCAACGCCACCCTGTCCATCTTGTGGGGGGCCGCTTCGTCCAGGGGCTTCGCCTTTTCGTCCGGGGTCAGGGCCAGGAGGTTGAAGCCTGCCTCCCGCACCGAGTCCAGGCCCTTCGGCCAGGTGTCCAGGCGGGCGTAGGGGACGGAGAAGACCGCGCCCATCGAGACCTTGACGCTGCGACGGTACAGGGGGTCCGCGCAGTCCGGGGAGAGGAGGACCGCGTCCATGCCGAGGGCCGCCGCCGAGCGGAAGATCGCGCCGATGTTCGTGTGGTCGTTCACCGACTCCATGACCACGACCCGGCGGGTCTCGCGGAGGAGTTCCTCCGCCGTCGGGAGGGGCTTGCGTTGCATGGAGGCGAGGGCGCCTCTGTGGACGTGGTAGCCCGTTACCCGTTCGGCCAGCTCCGGGGTCACCGCGTAGACGGGGGCCGGGAGTTCGTCGATGACGTCTCTCATGACGTCGATCCATTTCGCGGAGAGGAGCATCGAGCGCATCTCGTAGCCCGCCTCCTTCGCTCGGCGGATGACCTTCTCGCCCTCGGCGATGAAGAGGCCCTCGGCCGGTTCGCGTCTGCGGCGGAGTTCTACGTCGGTCAGGCCCGTGTAGTCGCGCAGGCGGGGGTCGTCGGGGTCGTCCACGGTGATGAGATCGGCCACAGAAGTGATACTGCCTTGTCCTTGGTGCGGTGCCAACGGCTCGGGACGGGTTGTGTTACCCGGGGTTACGCCATGGTGTCGGGGCCCACGGTGACGACCTCGCCGATGACGATCACCGCCGGGGACTTCACGTCCTGCGTGACGACCGTCTCGCCGACGGTCGCCAGCGTCGCGTCGACCCGGCGCTGAGCCGCCGTCGTACCCTCCTGGACCAGGGCGACCGGGGTGTCCGGGGACTTGCCGTGGGCGATCAGGGTCTCGGCGATCCGGGCGATCTTCGTGACGCCCATCAGGATGACCAGCGTGCCGGTCAGCTTCGCGAGGGACTGCCAGTCGACCGTGGAGCGCTCGTCGTCGGGGGCCACGTGGCCGCTGACCACCGTGAACTCCTGGGCCACGCCCCGGTGGGTGACCGGGATGCCCACCGCCGCCGGGACCGAGATCGAGCTGGAGATGCCGGGGACGACCGTGCAGGGGATGCCGGCCGCCGCGAGGGCCTGGACCTCCTCCATGCCGCGGCCGTACACGTACGGGTCGCCGCCCTTCAGACGTACGACGGACCTGCCCGCCTTCGCGTGCTCGATCAGGGCGTTGTTGATGGCCTCCTGGGCCATGTAGCGGCCGTACGGGAGTTTCGCCGCGTCGATGACCTCCACGTGCGGGGGGAGTTCCGCGAGGAGGTCCCTGGGGCCGAGGTGGTCCGTGATGACCACGTCCGCCTCGGCGAGGAGGCGGCGGCCCCTGACCGTGATCAGGTCCGGGTCGCCCGGGCCGCCGCCGACCAGGGCCACTCCGGGGGTGCGGGTGCGGTGGTGGGGGGCGACCAGGGTGCCGTCGCGCAGGCCCGCGAGGACCGCGTCGCGGATTGTCGCCGTGTGGCGGGGGTCGCGGCTCTTCGCGTCCGTCGTCAGGACGGCGATGGTGACGCCCTCGCTGGTGCCGGTGGCCGGGGTCCAGGCGGTGGCCTGGTCGGCGTCGTCGGAGCGGACGCACCAGACGCGGTGTGCTTCCGCTTCCGCGGAGGCCCTGGTGTTGGCGTCCTCGTCGTCCGTCGCGATCAGGGCGTACCAGGCGGTCTGGAGGTCGCCGGTCTCGTAACGACGCTTCTCCCAGGTCAGTTCGCCCGCCGTCGCCATCGCTTCCACCGAGGGGGTGGCTTCCGGGGAGATCAGGGTGATGTCGGCACCGGCCGCGATCAGGGCTGGGAGACGGCGTTGGGCTACCTGGCCGCCGCCCAGGACGACCACTCGGCGGCCGGTGAGGCGGAGGCCCACGGGGTAGGCGGGGTGTTCGGCCATGGGATCGGCTCCTGAGTGGGGTGGGGCTCTGACGTGCGGATTTTACGGGGTGAGGGCCGGGAGTGGAGGGCGGGTCCGGTGGGTGGGCTTCTGGGGAGGGTGGAGGTGGTGGCTGGGTGAGTGCGGGGTTCGTTGTGGCTGATCGCGCAGTTCCCCGCGCCCCTAGGTGGGTGGGGATGAGCGTCATTTGTTGAGAGCGGGTGAGTGCGACAGAGCCAAGGGGGACCTACGTCGGTGGCAGGCCCCCCTTGGTTCTGCGGTTCTACTTCTCCGTCACGCCCGCCGAGTCGAACGTCGCCACCTCGTGCATCGCTCTGGCCGTGCTCTGGACCAAGGGGAGGGCCAGGAGGGCGCCTGTGCCCTCGCCGAGCCTCAGGTCCAGGTCGACCAGCGGGCGTAGGCCCAGTTTGTTGAGGGCTGCCACGTGGCCCGGTTCCGCGCTGCGGTGGCCCGCGATGCAGGCTGCGAGGACCTCCGGGGCGATGGCGCGGGCCACCAGGGCTGCCGCGCCCGCGCTGACGCCGTCCAGGATGACCGGCGTGCGCAGCGAGGCGCCGCCCAGGAGGAGGCCGACCATCGCCGCGTGTTCGAAGCCGCCGAGGGCCGCGAGGACGCCGATGGGGTCGGCGGGGTCGGGCTGGTGGAAGTCCAGGGCGCGGCGGACGACGTCCGTCTTGCGGGCCAGGGTCTCGTCGTTGATGCCGGTGCCCCGGCCCGTCACCTCGGCGGGGTCGGCG
Source organism: Streptomyces sp. 4F14 (assembly GCF_048159485.1). Lineage (NCBI taxonomy): Bacteria > Bacillati > Actinomycetota > Actinomycetes > Kitasatosporales > Streptomycetaceae > Streptomyces > Streptomyces sp. 4F14. The sequence goes on along the minus strand of NZ_JBLRVY010000007.1, from coordinate 230,828 downwards.
CCGGTGAAGACGGCGATCAGGGCGGCCGACGCGGTCGTGTTGGCGATGCCCATCTCGCCCGTCAGGAGGGCCTTGTTGCCGGCCGCGACCAGGTCTCGGGCCGTCTCGATGCCGACCTCGATGGCCTGCTGGGCCTCTTCGCGGGTCATCGCGGGGCCGGTCGTCATGTCGGACGTACCCGCGCGGATCTTGCGCGGGAGGAGGCCCGGGGTCGCGGGGAGGTCCGTCGCCACGCCCACGTCGATGACGCAGACCTCCGCGCCGACCTGGTTCGCGAAGGCGTTGCAGACCGCGCCGCCGCCGAGGAAGTTGGCGACCATCTGGGCCGTCACCTCCTGGGGCCAGGGGGTGACGCCCTGCGCGTGGACACCGTGGTCGCCCGCGAAGATCGCGACGGCGGCGGGCTCCGGGATCGGCGGCGGGCACTGGCGGGACAGGCCCGAGAGCTGCGCGGAGATGATCTCCAGCATGCCGAGGGCGCCGGCCGGCTTCGTCATCCGCTTCTGCCGCTCCCACGCCTCGCCGAGCGCCTTCGCGTCCAGCGGGCGGATGCTCGCGACCGTCTCCGCGAGGAGGTCGTGCGGGTCCTCGCCGGGCAGGGCTCGGCGGCCGTACGTCTCCTCGTGGACGACCCATGACAGGGGACGGCGCTTGGCCCAGCCCGCCTGCATCAGCTCGGGCTCGGGCGGGAACTCGTCGACGTAGCCGACGCAGAGGTACGCGACGACCTCCAGGTGTTCCGGGAGGCCCAGGGCGCGGACCATCTCGCGCTCGTCGAAGAAGCTGACCCAGCCGACGCCGAGGCCCTCCGCGCGGGCCGCGAGCCACAGGTTCTCCACCGCGAGCGCGGAGGAGTACGGGGCCATCTGCGGCTGCGTGTGCCTGCCCAGGGTGTGCCGGCCGCCCCGGGTGGGGTCGGCGGTCACCACGATGTTCACGGGGGTTTCGAGGATCGCCTCGATCTTCAGTTCCTTGAACTGCTTCGCGCGGCCCTTCGGGAGGGACTGCGCGTACGCGTCGCGCTGGCGCATCGCCAGGTCGTGCATCGTCTGGCGGGTCTCCTGGGACCTGATGACGACGAAGTCCCACGGCTGGGAGTGGCCGACCGACGGCGCGGTGTGCGCGGCCTCCAGGACCCGCAGCAGGACCTCGTGCGGGATGGGGTCGCCGCGGAAGCCGTTGCGGATGTCCCGGCGTTCCCTCATGACCTTCAGTACGGCCTCGCGCTCGGCGTCGTCGTACGCGGGGGCCGCCGGGCCGGTGTACTCCTCCGTCGTCGCCAGGTCCTCCACGCTCTGTACGACGCCGTCCTGCTCGGTGTCCCGCTGGGCGGGGAGCGTGGGGGCGAGGTGGGCGGGTGTGGGGATGTGGCCGTCCACCGCCACGAACTCGGCTACGGGGTGGGGCTCGTCGGTGGGGGTCGGGGGCACGGGGGCTGTTTCTCGGGTCGGGGGTTCTTCGGCGCCGGGGGTGGGGACAACCGTTTCCGCAGGGGTGGCGGGGGAGGCGTGGTCGGGGTGGGGGTCGTCCATCGGGAGGGGGGTCGGGGGAGGCGTCTGGGGCGGGGTGGCGGTGGTGTTCTGAGGGGAGTCGGGGGTCTCGGGCTGGAGGGAGACGTCCGGCTGGGGCAGGGCTTCCGGCTGGGGGGACGCTGTGGCCTTGGGGGACGTCTCGGGTTGGGTCGACGTCCAGGCTTGGGGCAGGCCGTCGCCCTGGGCCGCCGCTGTAGCGGCCTTTGCCCTCGCTCTGGCACGGGCGCGGGTGCGGGGGCCGGGCTGTGGGGTGGGGGTGTCCGCAGGCTGGGGGGGCTCAGTGGTTCCGGGCTGGGGCGGGGTCGTGGACTGGTCCGGCGTTGCGGATTCGGCCGGGGTCGCGGGGGGTTCGGGAGTGGGGGGCTCGGACTGGGGTGCCTCGGGGGTGGCCGGGGTCTCGGGTTGGTTCGAGGGGGCGGGCTGGGCCGCGAATTGTTCGGTGGGGGGAGCGGCGGGGTGGGCCGAAGTGGTGAGCGGTGCCGATGCGTTGGGGTCGCCGGGCGTGCCTGGGTGGGCTGCGGCCTCGTCGGGTGTGGACGCCTCGGGATGGGGCGATGTGGTGGGGGGAGCCGGTGCGACTGGTTGGGCTGGTACGTCGGGTTGGTTCGACGCGTGCGGGTGGGGCGGTACGTCCGATTGGACGGGCGTATCCGGCTGGACCGGTACGTCGGACTGGGCTGACGCATGCGGCTGGGCTGACACGGCAGGCTGGTCCAAGGCATCCGGCTGGACCGGCGCGTCGGGCTGGGCCGCGACAGCCGGCTGGACGGGCGTATCCGGCTGGACCGGCACGGCAGTCTGGGCCGAGGCAGCCGGGTCGACCGGCGCGGCAGTCTGGGTCGCGACATCCGGCTGAACCGGCACGGCGGTCTGGTCCGAGATGGTCGGCTGGAGCGACGTATCCGACTGGTCCAAGGCATTCGGCTGGACCGGGGCATGGGGTTGGCCTGGCGTTTCCGGCTGGGCCGAAGTCTCGGGCTGCGCCGGTGTTCCGGGCTCGCCCGCTGAATCGGGCTGGGTCGCGATCTGGTCGGAGTCGGAGGAATCGGCTTGGAGGGATGCGTCCGGGTGAGCCGGTGTCTCCGGCTGGCCCGATGCGTCCGGCTGGGTCGGCGCTTCCAGTTGGCCCGGCGCTTCCGGCTGGGTCGGCACTTCCGGCTGGCCCGGCGCGTCCGGCTGACCCGGCGCTTCCGGCTGACCCGGCGCTTCCGGTTGGATCGGAGCCCCTTGCTGGGTCGGAACGCCCGGCTGGTCCGAGGTCGCAGGGTGCATTGAAGCCCCCGGCTGGCCCGACGTGCCGGACGGCGCCGCGAGTTGCTCGGAAGTAGAAGCCTCGGCCTCCGTCGGTGCCCCGGGTTGCGTGGAAACCCCGGGCTGTGCGGGCGCGTCAGACCCACCCGACTCACCGAGTTGAGCTGCACCCTGCGCGGAGGCAGGGGTCTCGGGCTGCATCGGCGCCTCCGGGTGCCCCAAAGCCTCGGTCTCGCCGGAGACTTCGGTCTGCCCTGGAGTCGCGGCTTCGCCCGAAGGCCCAGGCTGGTCCGGAGTCTCCGCCTCGCCCGAAGGACCAGGCTGGCCCAAAACCCCAGGCTGGTCCGGAGTTTCCGCCTCGCCCGAAGGACCAGGCTGGTCCAAAACCCCAGGCTGGCCCGGAGTCCCTGCCTCGCCCGAAACCCCAGGCTGGCCCGAAGCCCCAGCCTCATCCACTACGCCAGGCTGCCCCGAAACTCCGTCCAGCCCCGACACACCCCCCTCACCCACAACCACCTCAGACACACCAACCCCGGCCTGGTCCAGAGCCGCCGCTTCGCCGGAGACTCCAGGCTGGCCCAACGCCTCGGCCTCGCCGGGCACTTCGGCCTGACCCAAGGTCTCAGCCTCACCGGAAACCTCGGCCTGGCCCGGAGTCTCAGCCTCGCCCGAAACTCCGGACTGGCCCGGAGCCCCGTCCTCGCCCGGAATCCCAAGCTGGCCCGAAGCCCCAGCCTCACCCACCACTCCAGGCTGCGCCGAAACCCCGTCCAGCCCCGACACACCCCCCTCACCCACAACCACCTCAGACACACCAACTCCGGCCTGCTCCAACGCCTCCGCCGGGCCCGCACTCCCAAGCTCCGCCGACACCCCAGGCCCACTCACCCCACCCAACCGCGCGGCAGCCAACTCGGCATCAGCACCCGCGTCCTCCCCCGACGCCCCCGAATGCACAACCCCTTCAACCTGCACCGACGCCTCGGTCTCCCCCGCCTGAGCAACAGCTTGCCCGGGTACGGAAACCCCGGCCTCACCCACACCCGCCTCAGCCACAACCTGCTCGGACGGCGACGACACATCCCCACTCGACGCGTCCTGCGCAGCCCCCTCGGACTCCCCCGAGACCCCGGCCTCACCCGGCGTACCCGAAGCCACGTCCTGCGACGAGGCGACAACCTCGGGCTGCCCCGGCGTCTCAGACCCCACCGAAGTCCCCGACTCCACCGCCACCTCGGACACCTCGGACTGCTCCGGCACCCCGGCGTGGCTCAGCCCCTCGACCTCACCCGAAACACCGGGCTGAGCCGTGCCATCGGTCTGCCCCGCAGCCTCGGGCTGACCCTCAGCCTCAGACTGACCCGCACCCTCGTGCTGATCGGCAGCCCCAAGCTGACCCTCAGCCCCGCTCTGCTCCACACCCCCAGCCTGGCTCGCGCTCACGGCCTCGGCCTGGCCCGCGATCTCAGGCTGCCCCTCAACTACGGACTCCGTCAGCGCGTCAGTCCGAGTCGCCTCCTCAGGCTGCGCCAGAAGCGGCGCCGCACCCCAAGGCGCAGCCCCCTGAGGAACCCCTTCGTGCGCCGACTGCGCGTCCAGATACTCCGGCCCGCTCGCGACAGGCGCCGCCTGTCGAAGCGATGCGTCGGCCGGTCCACGATCCGCGAGCGACCGGACAGGGCTGGCGGAAGCATCCGGAATCGGCGGCCCGAGATGCAGCGGACGCCGCGGAGTGATCGGCGGAATCGGCGTCGTCGGAGCGGTCCGCCGCGGCCGGCTCATCGCGGGCCGCCGTACAGCACCGAGTTCGACGGACCCGGTGTCCCGCCCACCGGCCTCGTGCGGCCCGGGCTCATGCGCGCCGACACCTTGTTCCCCACCGCTCTGCTCACCGCTGTCGGACACGCCGGTCTCCGCGCCGGCACCCTGAACCCCAGCCACCTGCTCGCCGCTTCCCTCCACGCCCTGACCCCCCACGACCGCTCCCCCGAATCCCTCCGTACCGGCCCCGTGATACGCCCCGCTTTCAGGAACCCCCGCGTCCTGAACGCCAGGCACGCCCTGCGGGGAGTAGCCCGCGTGGACCGTCTCCACCACCGGCTCCGGCACCGGCGGTGCCACCTCGTTGCCCCAGGCGCTCTGCGCGCCCGGCATGAGGAGTTGGTCTTCGTCCTCGGCGGGGGTCTCGGAGAGGTAGGCGTACGCGGGGGGCGTGGGGACGCCCGGCTGCTCCACCGTGCCTGCGTTCTCCGGCAGCCCCTCGCCCGGGATCTGGCCGGTGTCGGTCATGCGTACCCCTCGCCCATCGGTTAGTGCTCCTTCGGCCGGCTCACCGGAACGGCGCGCCGTCCGCCCCGCTGTGAAGAACGAGCCTCGGCGCCCAGCGGCACGAACGACCCGCCCGAAAAAGCGACAAAGCCATTCAGTGGCATTGTCCCGGTCATGGTCGTGACGCGACAGGTCACCCCGCGACGCCCCGCTGTGGACTGCGCCACGTTGCGCGGCCCTCCGGTCCGTGTCGTACCGCACGTGTCCAAAGCGGACGCGCTTTCCGGACATTGGCTGATGAACTGCCGGGTGCCGGAAAGCGGTACGACGATCGGCCAGCCTACCGCGCGCAGTACGACAACAGGATCACAGCCCGCGATCCGGGAGGACCCCGCTGAGCAGGAACGCGACACTCCGGTGGCGCTCCGTCCAGGCCCGGGTGTCGAGTTGGACGGACTGCAGGAGGGCGCACTCGACGTGGTAGCCGTGCTCGGTCAGGTCACGGCCGACGCGTTCGGCGGCGTCGCGGGTGAGGGCGTGGGTGACGATGCGTTCGGGACGGCGGTCGGCGACGGCGGTGACGACGCCGGGGCCGCCCCCGCCGACGCGGACGACGTCGGGTTCCGGGAGGTTCTCCAGGACGTGGGGGGCGGTGCCCCGGACGATCTGGAGCTGGACGCCGAGGTGCCGGGCCGTCGCGTCGGTGCGGGCGCAGGCGTCGATGTCCTGGTCGACGGCGAGGACGGCGGCTCCGGTGCGGGCGGCCTCCGTGGCGAAGGCGCCGGTTCCGCAGCCGATGTCCCACACGAGGTCGCCCACCCGCGGGCCCAGGCGGGCGAGTTGGGCGGTGCGCAGCATCTGGGACTCGCCCTCGCCGCGGCCGTCGGCGTACGCGTGTCCGCGCGGCCCCGCGGCCGGGTCGCGGCCGGCGATCCACTCGCCCTGGCCGCCCGACGTGACGGGCCCGCCGATCGCGATCACGACGTTGGGGTCGCGCCAGCTGCGGTCGGCGGCCTTGTCGGACGACAGGACGCTCACGCGCTCGCGTTCGGTGCCGAGTTCCTCGCAGACGACGAACGTGCGGTGCACGCCCTCCAGGAGCAGGCCGAGTTCGGCGGGTCCGGCGCCGGGCGAGGTGAGGACGGCGACCTTGGTGTGGGCGCGGCAGACGTTCACCGCGCGGCGCAGGGTGCGGCGGTGGGCGACGACGACCTGGGCGTCGTCCCAGGGCATCCCAGCGCGCGCGAAGGCGGCGGCGACCGAGGAGACGGCGGGCACGACCTCGACCTCCAGGCCGAACTCCGGTGCGCGCAGGGTCCGTACGACGCCGAAGAAGCCGGGGTCGCCGTCGGCGAGGACGACGGCCGTGCCCCGGTGGTGGCCGGCGATGCGGCGGGCGGCGAGGGCGACGCTGCCGAGGCGGATGCGTTCGGCGCCGGGCGGCACCTCGGGGAGGGCCAGGTGGTGGGCGGCGCCCGCGACGAGGGTGGCACCGGCGAGAGCGGAACGCGCCGCCGAGTTCAGGGGCGAGCCGTCCCAGCCGATCACCGTGACGCGGTCGGCCATCGTCGTCAGTCTCCCGGGGATTCACGCAGGCAGCGGGCTCCGTGAGGGTACCTGGTCCCGCCTTGGCCGGGCGCCTGCCGGGATCAGTTCCAGTCCGCGTACGGCGCGTACCCGCCGCTCTCCGCGAGCTGCTCGCCCGCGCCCTCCAGGTCCTCGGGGAGGAGGCTCCAGACGATGTAGTCGGTGCGGGCCTCGGTCCAGGTGCCGTTCTCGGCGCGGACTCTGACTATGGAGGCGCCGCGCAGGACGCCCTCGCTGATGCAGCCGATCTTCTGGGCGACCTGCTGGGCGGCGGTGTTGTCGGCTGCGGTGCGCAGCTCGATGCGTTCGAGGCGCTGGTCGGTGAAGAGCCACTGGGCGGTGGCGAGGGCGGCTTCGGAGGCGTAGCCCTCACCGCGGGCCCAGGGGGCGATGATGTACGACATCTCCGTGGAGCGGACGTGCCAGTTCGTCTTCCTCAACTGGAGGACGCCGACGAGGCGTTGGGTGAGGAACTCGGTGACGGCGAAGTCGATGCCGTGTCCGGCGGCGCGTTCGGCGGGGGCTTGTTCGGTGATCCAGCGCAGGGCGTCGGCCTCGGCGAAGGGGTGGGCGACGGACGTCCAGGCCGTGACCTGCTCGTCGGCGGCCGTCTCGATCAGCGCGGGGACGTCGTCCTCGTCGAGGGGGCGCAGCACCAACCGCTCCGTGCTGATGGAGATGTTGGGGAAGGTGCTCGTCATTGCGCCGCTCCGTAACCTTCGGGAGAAACCTTGTGGGTTCCGCCGCTGAACTGCCCAGCATGCAGTATGCGGGCCGCGTGAAACACCACGGGGTCCGTACCCGTCAAGGTACGGACCCCCCGTGTCATCGACTCAGCCGGAGGTCACCGGCAGGACCGAGCCCTGGTACTTGTCCTTGAGGAACGTGTGCACTTCGGGTGAGGTCAGGAGCTTCGCGAGCTTCTGGACGCGCGGGTCCTTCTCGTTGCCGCGTTTCACGGCGAGGAGGTTGGCGTACGGGTTGTCCTGCGCGGACTCCAGGTACTTGGCGTCCCTGGCGGGGCTGAGGCCCGCGTCCTGGGCGTAGTTGTTGTTGATGACGGCGATGGTGACGTCGTCGAGGGAGCGCGGGAGCTGGGCGGGTTCCAGCTCCTTGATGACGAGTTTCCTCGGGTTCGCGGTGATGTCGGCCGGGGAGGCCGTCGTACCGGCGTCCGCCTTGAGGGTGATGAGCCCGGCGGAGGCGAGGAGTTTGAGGGCGCGGCCCTCGTTGGTGGTCTCGTTGGGGACGGCGACGGTGGCTCCGTCGGCGAGCTTCGAGATGTCCTGGATCTTCTTCGAGTAGACGCCCATGGGCGGCAGGTACGCCTTGACGACGGAGACCAGGTCGGTGCCCTTGGTCTTGTTGAACTCGTCCAGGAACGGCTGGTTCTGGTACAGGTTGGCGTCCAACGAGCCTTCCTGGAGCGCGGTGTTCGGCAGGACGTAGTCCGTGAACTCCCTGATCTCCAGCTTGAGGCCCGCCTTTTCGGCGAGGTTGTCCTTGATGTACGTCAGGACTTCCCCGGCGGGTACGGCGGTGGCGCCGACGACCAGACGATCGTCATCGGCGTCCGCCTTCTTGTCGGCACCACACGCCGTGAGGCCCAGCGCCAGGGCCGCCACCGTCACAACTGCCTTGCGCAGCATGTCTGTTCTCCCCTGATCGGGCTGGTCAGAAGGACGGGATGACGGAACCCTTGTACTTGTCCTCGATGAACTTCTTGACCTCGGGCGAGGTGAGCAGCTTGGCGAGCTTCTCGACCCGCGGGTCCTTCTCGTTGCCCTCCTTCACCGCGAGGAAGTTGCCGTACGGGCTGTCCTTGGCGGACTCCAGGACGATCGCGTCGGTGGCGGGCTTGAGGTCGGCGGCGATGGCGTAGTTGCCGTTGATGACGGCGGCGTCGACGTCGTCCAGGGAGCGCGCGGTCTGGGCGGCCTCGACCTCCTTGAACTTGAGGTTCTTGGGGTTCTTGGCGATGTCCTGCGGGGTCGCGTCGCTCGCCGCGCCGTCCTTGAGGGTGATGAGCCCGTTGGCGGCGAGGAGCTTGAGGGCACGCGCCTCGTTGACGGCGTCGTTGGGGACGGCGATCGTCGCACCGCTCTTCAGCTCGTCGGCCTTCTTGACCTTGTGGGAGTAGAGGCCGAGCGGCTCCAGGTGGACCGTGACGACGGGCACGATGTGGGTGCCGCGCTTCTTGTTGAAGTCGTCCAGGTACGGCTGGTTCTGGAAGTAGTTGGCGCCCACCGAGCCGTCCTCGGTCGCGGTGTTCGGGACGATGTAGTCCTGGAACTCCTTGACCTCCAGGTCGAGTCCGGCCTTCTTCGCGAGGTTGTCCTTGACGAAGTTGAGGATCTCGGCGTGGGGGACGGGGCTCGCGGCGACGACGAGCGGGCCGCTGTAGTCCTTGGACGAGGAGGCGTTGTCCTTGTCCGAACCGCAGGCGCTGAGCGCGAAGGTGAGCGCTCCGGCGGCGAGGACGGCGGTGGTGATTTTGGCGGTGTTACGCACGAAAAGTGCCTTTCCTGAGGGTGTGACGATCCCGCGAGGGGTGGTGCGGGAGGAATTGGGGGTGGGTCAGCCAGCCTTGCTCGGGGCCGGTGCCGCCTTCAGCAGCCGCAGCTTCGGCGCCGGTCCCGAGCGTCCGCCCCGCCGGTGCAGGGACCGCGCCGCGTAGTCGCCGGCGAACTGGATGAGGGAGATGACGACCGCGAGGATCGCGACGGTGAGCCACATCAGCTCGGTCTCGAAGCGCTGGTAGCCGTAGCGGATGGCGATGTCGCCGAGGCCGCCCGCGCCGACCGTCCCGGCCATCGCCGAGTACCCGATGAGGGCGACGATCGTGGTCGTCGTCGACGCGATCAGCGAGGGCAGCGACTCGGGCACGAGGACCTTGCGGACGATCGTCCAGGTGTTGCCGCCCATCGACTGCACGGCCTCCACGAGCCCGCCGTCCACCTCGCGGACGGCCGTCTCGACGAGGCGCGCGAAGAACGGGATGGCGCCGATCGCCAGGGGCACGATCGCCGCCTCGCGGCCGATCGTCGTACCCGTGATCGTGCGGGTGAAGTTCATCAGGGCGACCATCAGGATGATGAACGGCATCGAGCGGGCGACGTTCACGATCTGGCCGATGACCTTGTTCGCGACGACGTTCTGGAGGAGGCCGCCCCGGTCGGTGAGGACGAGGAGGATGCCGAGGGGGAGGCCGCCGACGACGGCGATGAGGGTGGACCAGCCGACCATGTAGAGGGTGTCCCAACACGCCTGCGACAGCAGGGGCTGCATCTCGGACCAGGTCACTGGGCACCGTCCTTCACCAGTACGGGCTCATCGCCCACCACGTCGATCTGAAGGCCCTGCTCGCGCAGGAACCCGATGGGCACCACGTTGTCCTCGTACCGGCCGGGCAGTTCGATGCGCATCCGGCCGACCTGGAGGCCGCCGACGGTGTCGATGGCCGCGCCCAGGATCGAGATGTCGATGTTGTAGGTCCGCGAGAGCTGCGAGATGACCGGCTGGGTGGCGGCCTCGCCCTGGAAGGTGACGTCGACGACGGTCCGCTCGTCGCCCGTCGGCTCGCCGCTCACCGGGAACAGCGCGGACGCCAGCTCCGAGCCCGGCGTCGCGAGGAGTTCGCTGACCGTGCCGGACTCGACGATCCGGCCGTTCTCCATCAGCGCGGCGGAGTCGCAGATCGACTTCACGACGTCCATCTCGTGCGTGATCAGCAGGACCGTCAGGCCGAGCTGGCGGTTCAGGTCGCGCAGGAGCTGGAGGATCGAGCGGGTCGTCTCCGGGTCGAGGGCGCTGGTCGCCTCGTCGGAGAGGAGCACCTTCGGGTCGCCGGCGAGGGCGCGGGCGATGCCGACGCGCTGCTTCTGGCCGCCGGAGAGCTGCGCCGGGTACGCCTTCGCCTTGTCGGCGAGCCCGACGAGGTCGAGGAGTTCGAGGGCCTTCGCCGCGCGCGCCCCGCCGCCCACGCCGAGGATCTCCAGCGGGAGTTCCACGTTGTCCTGGACGGTCCGCGAGGAGAGCAGGTTGAAGTGCTGGAACACCATGCCGATACGGCTGCGCGCCCGGCGCAGTTCCTTGCCGGCGCGGGGGCCGCGGCCCGCCAGCGCGGTGAGGTCCTGGCCGTCCACGGTGACCGTCCCGGCGGTGGGGCGCTCCAGGAGGTTCACGCAGCGGATCAGCGAGGACTTTCCGGCGCCGGACTGGCCGATGACGCCGTACACCTCGCCTTCGCGGACGTGCAGATCGACGCCGTCGAGGGCGGTGACCTCTCGGCCGCGGGTGCGGTAGACCTTGGTCAGGCCCGTTGTGGTGATCACTGGGGTTCCGTCACTGTCGAGTACGGGGCGTGGGTGTGCCCTCGTACGGGAGGGGGGCGGGCGCGCTCGGTCACGTACGGCTTGTTTCCGTACGGAGGTGGGGCGCGGCGGCGCGGCTCGCTTCAGGGGCGCGAGCGCAGGGGGATGGTGCGGGGGCCCTCTAGAAGGCGCGCATTCGACACAGACAACGAGCACCGGGCGTCATGGTCGCCTCGGTCGCAAGGGTGCGGCTGCTCGTCGTGGTCATGCGATCAGTAAAGCAGACGTATGGTGCCGACCGGGAGCGGGCTGTCCGGATGCTGGACGGACGTGGACACCTTGGGGGCAAGCCCGGCGTCCGGGGGCCGATACCGGCGTAATAGGGTCGCCGCATGCTTGTTGCCCTCACCGTGGTGACGTCCGTCGCCGCGCTGCTGCTCGCCGCGTGGTGCGGCTGGGCGGCGTACCGAGACCAGCCGACCAAGGACTGGCACTTCATCGGGATGGCCGTGGTGACGGTGCTGGCGGTCGTCCAGCTCGTCGTCGGGATCGTGCAGCTCGCGCGCGGGGACAAGCCGGATCAGGGGACGACGATCTTCGTCGCCTATCTGCTGGGGGCCTTCGCGTGTGTGCCCGCCGCCGCGTTCATGTCGCTGGCCGAGCGGACGCGGTGGGGATCGGTGACGGTCGCGGCGAGCGGCGTCGTGCTGGCGGTGCTGGAGGTGCGGCTCTATGACATCTGGGGAGGCTGAGGCGGTGGGCCGGCAGCGGTTGATCAGCGGGCCGGGGATGCTGCTCGTCTGGTTCTACGGGGTGATGGTCGTCGGCGCGGTGTCGCGGTCCGTGTACCAGATCGCCACGGAGTTCGACCGGGCGCCGCTCGCGTACTCGCTGTCCGCGCTCGCCGGGGTCGTGTACGGGTTCATCACGTACTCGCTCGTGCGGGGCGGGGAGACGGCCCGCAAGGCGGCGCAGGTGTGCTGCGCCGCCGAACTTGCGGGGGTGCTGATCGTGGGGACGTGGACGCTTCTGGATCAGGCCGCGTTTCCGGATTCGACCGTGTGGTCGGATTATGGGATGGGGTACGTGTTCATCCCGGTGCTGCTGCCGGTGTCCGCGCTGTACTGGCTGCGGAAAGCGCCATCTCAGAGGGGTGCTTGAGGTTTCGTCGCGAGTACCGGTTCGTTGTGGTTGCTCGCGCCCACGCGGCGGTAGCCGCAAATAGATACAGCCCCGCGCCCCTAAAAGACAAAAGACAACAGCATCCGCCCTCACGCCGTTTTGGCGTACTGGCCCGCCTGCTTCTCCAGCACGATCATCGGTACGCCGTCCGTGCCCTCTGACGTGCCTACCGTTTCGTAGCCCACCTTCCTGTACAGCCTCAGATTGCCCTCGCTGCGGTGGCCTGTGTGGAGGCGGAACTTCTTTGCGCCCCTCTCCTCTGCCAACGCTGCTTCCGCCGCTCGCAAGAGCCTCGCTCCGATGCCGTGGCCCTGGAGGCGGGGGTGGACGCAGAGTTTGCCGATCGAGGCCGCGCCGTCGTCCGTGATGTGGCCCCGGACGGAGCCGACCACCTCCTCGCCCAGGCGGGCTACGAAGACGCAGTCGGTGGTCAGCTCCTCGCGGACGGAGTCCAGGGACTGGACGAGCGGGTCGATGCGGTAGTTGCCGTACAGGGCGGCCTCACTCTGGAAACACAGGTACTGGAGCCGGAAGATCTGCTCGGCATCCTGCTCGGTCGCACCCGAGATGGTCACGCTCATGCCCATGTGCGCACGCCTCCCGCTCATCTGATCGTCGGTAGTTCTCCACTCCTATCCCCGCGCTCGCCGGGCCGCAACCTCCCGGACACTCAGTAGTCCTGTGACATACCCGACGTCACGCGTTGCGGAAGTCCTCGCGGGCGAGCAGGCCCGTGTCCGGGTTGTCGGTGAAGACGCCGTCGATGCCGGTCGCGAAGTACGTCCGGTACGCGCCGAAGACATCGCCGTACGCATCCGCGTCCGTGCCCTTGCGGTACTCCGCCGGGAGGAAGGGGTTCTCGTTGCGCATCGTGTAGGGGTGCAGGATCAGGCCGGCCTTGTGGGCGTCGCGCACCAGCGTCGTCGGCTTGGTCAGCCTGCCGTCCGCGTCCCTCGGGATGATCAGGTTGAGGGTCGGGCCGATGCCCTGCGCGTAGCCGGCGATCTCCTTGAGGCCCTTGGGGGTGATCAGGTCGTCGACCGTGCGCGGGTCGCCGGACTCGACGAAGTCCCACGGGCGGGTGCCCGCCGCGTCCAGAAGGACCACGAGGGGGTTGTCGACCAGCTTGTTCAGGCGCTGGATGCTGGTCGGCTCGAAGGACTGGAGGATCACCGGGGAGTCGCGGCGGTCCTTGCCGTGCTTGCGCAGGAGCTTCGCGACGCGCTCCTCCAGGCCGAGGCCCAGCTTGCGGAAGTACGTGGGGTGCTTGGTCTCCGGGTAGATCCAGACCTGCTTGCCGCGCTTACGGGTCTGCTCGTCCTGCCACCTGAGGACCTCCTCGAAGGTCGGGATCTCCCAGCGGCCGTCGTACAGCGTGTTGTGCGGGCGGTTGCCCGGGATGCGCTCGACCGCGCGCAGGCGCTTCAGCTCCGCCAGCGTGAAGTCCTCCGTGAACCAGCCGGTGACCGTGACGCCGTCCAGGACCTTCGTGCGCTTGCGGTCCTTGAACTCCGCGTGCGAGGCGACGTCCGTCGTGCCGCCGATCTCCGGCTCGTGGCGGCAGACGATGTGACCGTCCCTGGTGGGGACCAGGTCGCCCGCCTCGACGATGTCCGCGCCCAGGTCCAGGGCGAGCTGGTAGGAGCCGAAGGTGTGCTCCGGGCGGTAGCCGCTGGCACCCCGGTGACCGATGATCGTCGGGACGGGGAGGCTCTTGAGGCCGCCGCCGTGCCCCTTCGACCGGCCCTCGGCTCTCGCCGTACCCGCCGTGATGCCTACGACCGACCCCGTCGCGCCCAGTACCGCCGCGCCCAGCAGTGCGCGGCGGCCCGTTCCGCGTATGCCCTCGTCCTGCGTCGCCATGGACTCTCCCCTTGGTGTCGTCGGCTCGTGTGTGCGCGCTGATCGTAGGGGCGTGAACATGGCGACGGGGAGAACACGAACGGGTTTCGGAAGCGTCTCCCAGGTAAACCCGTGTCAACAGTGCGTAAGACCTCGGTGTCCCGATGTGCGTCACCCGGGTAGCCGAGAGTAACGTGCCTACCTGCACGGACTTATACACAATCCCTTGACATCGGAGGGCCCGTTGTCCCGCTTCTCGCTCCTCAAGGCAGTCCTCGGACCGGTCATGCGTCTGTGGTTCCGGCCGCAGGTGGAAGGAGTCGAGAACATCCCGGGGGACGGGCCTGTCATCCTCGCGGGGAATCACCTCACGTTCATCGACTCCATGATTCTGCCGCTGGTGTGCGACCGGCAGGTGTTCTTCATCGGGAAGGACGAGTACGTGACGGGGACGTCCCTCAAGGGGCGGCTCATGGCCTGGTTCTTCACCGGGGTCGGGATGATCCCCGTCGACCGGGACGGGGGGCGTGGGGGTGTCGCCGCGCTCATGACCGGGCGGCGGGTGCTGGAAGAGGGCAAGGTGTTCGGGATCTACCCCGAGGGGACCCGTTCTCCCGACGGGCGGTTGTACCGGGGGCGGACCGGGATCGCCCGGCTGACGCTGATGACCGGGGCGCCTGTCGTGCCGTTCGCGATGATCGGGACGGACAAGTTGCAGCCGGGGGGTGCGGGGATTCCTCGGCCGGGGAAGGTGACCGTGCGGTTCGGGGAGGCGATGGAGTTCTCCCGGTACGACGGGATGGGGCGGGATCGGTATGTGCTGCGGGCGGTGACGGATTCGGTGATGGCTGAGGTCATGCGGTTGTCGGGGCAGGAGTATGTGGACATGTACGCGACCAAGGCGAAAGCCGCTTGAGGTTGTTTGTCGGGCGCGGGTGCGTTGTGGTTGTTCGCGCCCGCGCGGCGGAGCCGCACATCGATACAGCCCCGCGCCCCTTAGGGACGGACAGGCACCCGCGTTTTTATGCGCCGTCCAGTTTTCTGCCCCTCAGCAACACCCACGCCGCTGCCGATGCCGCCAAGAGCACGGCTGCGCCCACTCCCGCCGCGATCGACAAGCCGTCGATGAACGCTTCCCTCGCTGACGTCAGGAGGGCCTGCGCCGTGTGCTCCGGGAGTGCTGCCGCCGTTTCCACCGCGCCTCCCAGGGATTCGTGTGCTGCCGCCGGGGTGCCTGCCGGGGCGTCGAAGCCTCTGTAGACGCCCGTCACGATCGAGCCCAACGCCGCGATGCCCAGGGCCGCGCCCAGTTCGTACGCCGTTTCCGAGACCGCCGATGCCGAGCCCGCTCGCTCCTTCGGGACCGAGGAGAGGATCACGTCCGCCGTCACCGTGAACGAGAAGCCCGCTCCTACGCCTACCACCAGCAGGGCTGCGCCCAGGAGGGGGTAGCCCGTGGACGTGTGCAGCTGGGTCAGGGCCGCCAAGCCCACCCCTATCGCCGCCAGGCCGCCCGAGACCACCGCGCGTACCGAGAAGCGGCGGGCCGCTCGGCCGGCGATCAGGCCCGCTGCCACCGCGCCGATCGCTGCGGGGAGTTCGGCGAGGCCCGCTTCCAACGGGCGGCGTTCCTGGACCAGTTGGAGGTACTGGGAGAGGAAGAAGACCACGCCCGAGAGGCCGAGGATCGTGAGGAGGTCGGCGAGGACCGCTCCGCTGAAGCCCCGGTCGCGGAACAGGTGCATGTCCAGCAGGGGGGTGGGGAGGGCGAGTTGGCGGCGTACGAAGGCGTACAGGGCCGCCGCGCCGAGGATGCCGACCGTCAGGGTCACCGGCGTCACGCCGTGGACCGCCGCCTCCTTCACGCCGTACACCACCGCGACCATGCCGACCAGGGAGAGCAGGACGCTCGGGAGGTCCCAGGGGCCGGGGTCGGGGTTGCGGGACTCGGGGAGAAGCTTTGCGCCGATGAGGACCAGGGCGGCCATCACGGGGAGGTTGATGAGGAAGACCGAGCCCCACCAGAAGTGTTCGAGGAGGAAGCCGCCGACGATCGGGCCGACCGCCGTACCGGCGGAGGCGGTTGCTCCCCAGATGCCGACCGCGAGGCTGCGTTCGCGGGGGTCGGGGAAGAGGTTGCGGATCAGCGCGAGGGTCGCGGGCATGAGGGTCGCGCCGGCGACGCCGAGGAGCGCGCGGGCCGCGATCATCAACTCCGGTGTCGTGGCATAGGCGTTGAGGATCGAGATCAGGCCGAACGCGGTCGCGCCGACGAGCAGGATGCGCTTGCGGCCGATGCGGTCGCCGAGGCTGCCCATCGAGACGAGCAGACCGGCGATGACGAAGGAGTAGACGTCGCCGATCCACAGCAGTTGGGTGCCGGACGGCTTGAGGTCCTCGCTGATGTACGGGGTCGCGAGGCCGAGGACGGTGGCGTCCACGGCCACCAGCAGCACGGCGAGTACGAGGACGGCGAGGCCGAGCCAGCGGCCCGGGCGGTTCACCGCCTCCGTCGTACCCGTCGTCTGCACGGTGCTGGTCATGATTCCTCTCTCCTTAGCGCGCCGCCGAGCAGCAGCTCGACGGTCATGTGGTGGAAGTCCTTGGGGGCGCCCTTTCCGCACTGGACGAGCCAGGCGGCGGACGCGAGCAGGCCGTACAGGGCCTCGGTGAGCCATACCGGGGTCAGGTCGATCCTGAACTCGCCGGCGAGCTGACCGCGTCTGAACAGCGCCGCGATCCGTTCGTCGAGCCGCGCCCAGCCCTCGTTGAGGCCCTCGGCCTCGAAGAGCTGGTTCTCCGTGTAGAGGAAGGCGATCAGCGCGGCGGCCGGTTCGAGTTCGCGGACCAGCCGGCGTACGGCGTCCTGTGCCGTGCCCTCGTCGAGGCGGGCCGCGTCGAGCGCGGTCTCGCACTCCTCGATGCCGAGCGCCTCCAGGGCGCGGATCAGCGCGTCCCGGCCCGCGAAGTGGCGGTGCAGGGTCGCTCTGCTGATGCCGGCCGCTTTCGCCACCTCGTCCATCGTGGCGGTGGATTTGCGGGTCAGGAGGGCTGCGGCGGTGCGCAGCACGTGGTCACGATCTACGGCCATGAGACGACCATAACCCATGTGAGACATCTTTGTCTCATCACGGGCGTGGGCGTCTTAGGACTCCCTGCTCGGGGAGAGTGTGGGTGCTAGTGCCAGGGCAGGGCGCTGCGGGTCGCCCAGTACGTCGCCGGGGTCTCCGCGAGGGTCGCCAGGGTCGCCTTCCGATCCTCGTCCAGGGTGATCGTCTCGGCCTTCAGGTTGGCCGTGAGCTGGGCGGTCGTCGCCGCGCCCGAGAGGGCGAAGCCGGTCCAGGGCTGGGCGAGGATCCAGGCCAGGGCGACCGCGTCCGGGCCCGTGCCGGTCTCCTCGGCGATCTTCCGTACGGCCGGTGGGGCCGTGTCGCCCGCGAGGCGGCCGTTCGCCATGCCCTCCTTCACGATCACCGTCAGGCCGGCGGCGTGCGCCTCCGCGAGGGCCGGGGCCGCCGAGGTCTCCAGGGCGTTGTACGTCGACTGGACCGTGCTGAACAGGGGGTTTCCGTCGACCGTGATGGCCAGGGCCGCCCTGATCGCGTCCGCCTGGGCGGGGCCGCTCGTCGAGAAGCCGACGGGGGTGCCGGACTCCGCGAGCCTCGCGTGCAGGGCCTTGTCCGTCAGCGCCGGGCTGTCCGGGGTGACCGAGTGGATCTGGTAGAGGTCCAGACGGTCGCCGAGCAGGGCCGCCGTCTCCGCGCGCTGGCGGTCGTACGTCGGGAGGGTGTGGTCCTTGACCTCGTGCTTCTCGGCGTTCGTCGTCCAGGCGGCGGTGTAGGTGTAGCCCCACTTGCTGCCTACCGCCACGTCGTCGATCGCCGGGTTCCTTCGCAGCCAGTCCGCGAGGAACTCCTCCGACCTGCCGTACGAGCGGGCCGCGTCCAGGTAGCGGATGCCCGCTGTGTGCGCTGCGGTGAGGAGTTCGTGGGTGCGGGTGCGCAGGGCGTCCACGCTCCGGTCCTCTCCCAGGTCGCGGTCCCGGCCGAGGTTGATGTAACCGGGGCGGCCCACTGCGGCCAGGCCGAGGCCCAGGCGGGGGGTGGGGAGGGCGGTGAGACGCATCAGGGGTCCTGTTCGCAGGGGGTCGCTTACCCCGCCAACGTAACCCGGGCCGTTACGAAGCGACCTCCCGGCTGTCGTCCAGGGCCTTGCGGGCGTACGCCACGTACCGCGCGAAAACCTCCGGGTGGGCGGCCCGGGTGATGTCCAGAACCGGGGAGTCGGCTCGGCGGACGCCCGGGAGGTAGGGCGAGGTACGGCAGCGGCCCGTCGTGCCGTCGGGGTCGACCAGCGCGAGGTATCCCGTGGGCAACTGCCGGGTGTGCCGGACCGTCATCCGTCCCAGGTGCCCCTCCGCCGCGAAGTCCGCCGCGACCCGGGAGAGTTGACGTGCCGCCTCGGCCGCGCGGGCGGGGAGAGCGGGGTCGCCGAGGCTGTCCGCGTATGCGGTGAGCAGCGGGGAGTCGGGGTCGGCGATGAGGTAGGTGATGTGCACGCCTCGGCGTAGCAACTGGCGTACGGGGTCGGTGAAGTCGCGTTCGGGGCGGGAGACGAAGTAGCCAGTGAGGCTGCGGAGGGTGACGCCCACTTCGATGATCTCGGTGCGGGCCTCGGCGATGAACGCGGTCTTCTCGGCGGGCGCCGGACGGCCGTGGGCGTGGACGCGCAGGCCGCCGGTGCCGCCCCGGGCGTCCAGGGCTGCTGTCAACTCCCGGAGGAATCCCTCGCGTTCGGCGTCCCTGAGGAACAGCTCGTAGTAGAAGGGAACGGCCACGCCCGCCGCCGCGAAGAGGGCGAGTTCGTTGAGGACGGACCAGCCGAAGCCGTCGCGACCGTTGGAGAGCAGGGCGAGGGAGAGGCCGGCGAGCAGGACGCAGAGAGCCAGGGCGACGCGGAATCTGCGGAGCAGGCCGCGCGTGCCGGGTGTGCTGGTGTCCATGAATCCCCCCGCCTCCCTGTCTGCCCGGGGAGGCGGGGGTTCATGTGATGCGGCTACTGCTTCTTGGCGTCGGCCCAGGTGTGCTGTTCCGCCACGTCCGTCTTCAGTTCCGCCAGCTGGATCGCCACCGCGCTGGGGGCCGTGCCGCCTCGGCCGTTGCGGGAGGAGAGGGCGCCGGGGACGTTGAGGACCGTGCGGACCTCGGGAGTGAGGTGGGGGGAGATCTTGGTGAATTCTTCGTCCGTGAGGTCGTCGAGTTCCTTCGACTGGGACTCGGCCACCTTGACGCATTCGCCCGCTACCTCGTGGGCCACGCGGAAGGGGACGCCCTGTTTGACCAGCCACTCGGCGATGTCCGTGGCCAAGGAGAAGCCTGCGGGGGCCAGGGCCTCCATGCGGTCGCGGTGGATGGTGAGGGTGGCGATCATGCCTGTGAATGCGGGGAGGAGGATCTCCAGTTGGTCGCAGGAGTCGAAGACCGGTTCCTTGTCTTCCTGGAGGTCGCGGTTGTAGGCCAACGGGAGGGCCTTCAGGGTGGCCAGGAGGCCCGTCAGGTTGCCGATCAGGCGGCCCGACTTGCCTCGTGCCAACTCCGCGATGTCGGGGTTCTTCTTCTGCGGCATGATCGACGAGCCTGTGGAGAACGCGTCGTGGAGGGTGACGAAGGAGAACTCCTTCGTGTTCCAGATGATGATCTCCTCGGCGATGCGGGAGAGGTTGACGCCGATCATCGCGGTGATGAAGGCGAACTCGGCGACGAAGTCGCGGGACGCCGTGCCGTCGATGGAGTTGCCGGCGCTGCCGTGCTCGAAGCCCAGGTCGGCGGCGACCGCCTCGGGGTCGAGGCCGAGGCTGCTGCCGGCGAGCGCGCCGGAGCCGTACGGGGAGACGGCCGTACGGGCATCCCACTGGCGGAGGCGTTCCGCGTCGCGGGTCAGGGGCTGGACGTGGGCCAGCAAGTGGTGGGCGAACAGGACGGGTTGGGCGTGCTGGAGGTGCGTACGGCCGGGCATCGCGACGTCCGGGTGGGCCTCCGCGAGGCCGATCAGCGCGTCCTGGAGGTCGGCGATGAGGCCGCCGAGGATGCGGGCGTGGTCGCGGAGGTACATGCGGAAGAGGGTCGCGACCTGGTCGTTGCGGGAGCGGCCCGCGCGGAGCTTGCCGCCGAGGTCGGGGCCGAGCCGCTCCAACAGGCCGCGCTCCAGGGCGGTGTGGACGTCCTCGTCGGCGATGGTGCCGACGAACTCACCGGACGCCACGTCGGCCTCCAGCTGGTCCAACCCGGCGATCATGCGCGTGAGTTCGTCCGCCGTGAGGAGGCCCGCCTTGTGCAGGACGCGCGCGTGGGCGCGGGAGCCGGCGATGTCGTAGGGCGCCAGACGCCAGTCGAAGTGGACCGACGCGGACAGCTTCGCCAGGGCCTCGGCGGGGCCGTCCGCGAAACGGCCGCCCCAGAGCCGTACGTCACCGCTGTTGCTGCTCACTGCACTTGCTCCTCAGAAGTCCGGATGTACGACCGCCTCCCCCACCGGACACCGGTCGGGGAGGCGGTCGCTGTCACGCTATCGGTTACGCGAGGTCGCGCTTGGCCGCGATCTTCGACGACAGGCTGTAGATGTCGATGAAGCCCTTCGCGGCGGCCTGGTCGAACGAGTCGCCGGTGTCGTACGTCGCCAGGTTGAAGTCGTAGAGCGAGGTGTCGGAGCGCCGGCCCGTGACGACCGCGCGGCCGCCGTGGAGGGTCATCCGGATGTCGCCGTTGACGTGCTGGCTGGCCTCGTCGATGAAGCCGTCGAGGGCGCGCTTGAGCGGGGAGAACCACTGGCCGTCGTAGACCAGTTCGCCCCAGCGCTGCTCGACCTGCCGCTTGTAGCGGGCGAGTTCGCGCTCGACGGTGACGTTCTCCAGCTCCTGGTGGGCCGTGATGAGGGCGATCGCGCCCGGGGCCTCGTACACCTCGCGGGACTTGATGCCGACGAGACGGTCCTCGACCATGTCGATCCGGCCGATGCCCTGGGCGCCGGCGCGCTCGTTGAGCTGCTGGATGGCCTGGAGGACGGTGACGGGCTTGCCGTCGATGGCGACCGGGACGCCCGCCTTGAACGAGATGATCACCTCGTCGGCGTCGCGGGCGACGGCCGGGTTCTGGGTGTACTCGTAGATGTCCTCGATCGGGGCGTTCCAGATGTCCTCCAGGAAGCCCGTCTCGACCGCGCGCCCGAAGACGTTCTGGTCGATGGAGTAGGGGGACTTCTTGGTGGTCGCGATCGGGAGGTTCTTCTCCTCGCAGAACGCGATGGCCTTGTCACGGGTCATCGCGTAGTCGCGGACCGGGGCGATGCACTTGAGGTCGGGGGCGAGGGCGACGATGCCGGCCTCGAAGCGGACCTGGTCGTTGCCCTTGCCGGTGCAGCCGTGGGCGACGGTCGTGGCGCCGTGCTTCTGGGCGGCGGCGACGAGGTGCTTGACGATCGTCGGCCGGGAGAGCGCGGAGACCAGCGGGTAGCGGTCCATGTAGAGGGCGTTGGCCTTGATCGCGGGGAGGCAGTACTCCTCGGCGAACTCGTCCTTCGCGTCGGCCACTTCGGCCTCGACGGCGCCGCACGCGAGGGCGCGCTTGCGGATGACGTCCAGGTCCTCGCCGCCCTGGCCGACGTCGACCGCGACGGCGATGACCTCGGCGCCCGTCTCCTCGGCGATCCAGCCGATGGCGACGGAGGTGTCCAATCCGCCTGAGTAGGCGAGTACGACGCGCTCGGTCACGGGTTTCTCCTCACAGTGCATTCGCTGACATGCATGAGTATGCAGAACTCTGCATGGTTCGTCAATCTGGGGTCCGGGACGGGGTGCGGGGAGGACTCACGGCGTTCACTTCGCCGACCCGGCTGTGAAGATCCCTTGAGCCGCGTTTTAGGAGACGTTGAACAACGGCAACCGCTTGCTCGTACTTCCCGACGAACGCAGGCGCCGCGTTGAACACCCACTTCCTGACCCAAGTGAGGCATCTCCATGTCCAGGGCTCTCCCCAAGTACAACAAGCGTCGCGTCGGCCTCATCGGCGGCGCCGCCGCGGTCGTGCTGTCCGGTGCCGTCATCGCCGGTACGGCCCTCGCCGGGCAGGACTCGAACAACAGCAACGCGACGAACGCCAAGACCCTCGCCGCGAGCCCGGGCACGATCACCTGCCCCGACGTCGCCTCGCAGCTCCCCGCGGTCCCCGCGAGCGCGCAGGCCGAGATCGACCGCAACCTCGCGCTGCTCCAGACGCAGATCAACGAGGCCAACCAGCGGCTCGTCAGCACCGTCGGGCAGGGCGGCGCCAACTTCGTCCAGAACGCGATCCTCGGCCCCCTGGAGGACAAGCGCGTCGCGACCATCAACCGGATGGCCACCGCGATCGGGCGTACGGCCGAGAAGCCGGTGGGGCTGGACGCGCTGGCGCCGTGTGCGCTCAACGCGGGTGGCGGTAACGCCGGTGGTGAGGCGGCGGGCAACGGGGCCGGGAACGCCGGTGAGGGCGCGGGCGAGGCCGCGGGCAACGGCGCCGAGAACGGTGCCGGTGAGGCTGCCGGGAACGGCGGCGAGAACAACATGGGCAACGGGAACGCCGGTAACGAGAACAATGCCGGCAACGAGGGTGCGGGCAATGAGGGCGCGGGCAACGCCGCCGGTGCCGGGGCGATCTCCTGCCCCGACGTCGCCTCGCAGCTCCCCGCGATCCCCGCGTCCGCGCAGGCCGAGGTCACGCGCAACCTCGCGCTCCTCCAGACCCAGATCGACGAGGCCAACACGCGGATCGTGAACACGGTCGGGCAGGGTGGGCCCAACTTCGTCCAGAACGCGATCGTCGGCCCGCTGGAGGACAAGCGCGTCGCCACGATCAACCGCATCGCCACCGCGATCGGGCGTACGGCCGAGAAGCCGGTCGGACTGGACGCGCTCGCGCCCTGCACGGTCAACCAGTGACGTGACAGGACGCAGTGGCCGCCCCGCGGAAACGCCGGCCGGGGTGGCCACTGCGGTGTTCGAGGCCGCAGCCTTTCGGGCTGCGGCCTTTGTTGTCGGGGCTGCGGCCTTTGTTGTCGGGGCTGCGGTGTTCAGGGCTGCGGTGTTCGCGTAACAGCGCCTCGCTCGGTGCCGTCATGTTCCTCTGTCCGGGGAGGGGACGGGGACATGGCACAGGCGCGCAGGGCTCTGCTCATCGGGGTGCCGGAGCCGCTGGAGGACGCGGTCAGTGCTGATCTGCGGCTGCTGGACGCGACGTTGCGGGCTTCGGGGTACGCGGTCGAGGTGCTGCCCGACGCCGGGCGCAGTCGGATCAGACGGCTCGTCAAGTCCCGGCGGGCGGGACGCTGTTGGTGTACTTCAGCGGGCACGGTGTGCGGGTCGGGGCGCCGACTGTCTCGGGTTCGAGCTGCCTCAACTACCCGATCGCCTAAGGGGATTCCGCACCAACGGGCCCATGTTGTGCGCCCTGGTCACCTACTCGGACATCCCTCAGGCTCTCGCGACCTACGCCGAAACCCTCACCCTGCGAGGCATCTGTCCCCGCTGCCAAGGCCCCACCACCTCCCAGTACACCTACGGCATCCCCGGCTCCGGCACGAAGGGCCTCTTCAGCAGCTCCGTCGCCAGGCGGAGGGCTGGCGGGCAGGGCTGACCGGCCTCACCGCACTCCTCGCGATCCTCGTCACCCTCAAAGGCAGGGACGACCTCCAAGACCCCGGACTGGTCCCGCTACACGGCCGGCACCCTGACAGCCACGGCGTTCGGCCTGCTCCTCACCGGCTCGATCCTCGCGGAGATCAAGCGAGTCACCCGATATCTCCGTTACGCGACCCTTTGCTGTCTGGCCGGAATCACCCTGGCGTCAGCCGCAGTGATCGTCGTATGGACGACGACGGAGACGGACCCCGCCCCCACCCACCTGATCCGGGTCACGACGACGACCGGCGAGCGGTGCGGCGAGATGCTGGGCGCGGGCCCAGGCGGCGTACGTATCAAGACGCACAAGAGCCGGAAGACGCTCCTGCCGGCAGCACAGGTGACCTCGGTGGCACCGGTCGCGAGCTGCCCCCCCCCCCCCCCCGTAACACCACCCGTACAGAAGGATTGCGTAGAAATCTCGGAGCCGATATCCGCCACCGGCTGAACACTCTCCGCCTCCGCCGCGTATCTGTGGGCCAAGGGTCAAGTCCCACGGAGGAACCGTGACCACCACGATCGCAGGCGGACGTGCCGCCCGCCGCCAGACGATGCGCCGCATCCGCCCGCGCCGATCCCCGGCAGTCCCGCTGCTGCTCGCCGTGTGGGCGGGTGCGGTGGGTGTGCTGTGGCTGTGGTGGGACAACACGCCGAACGTCGCGAACACCGACAGCATGATTCTCAACGCGGGCCGTATCACCGGCCTGTTGGCGGGATATCTGATGGCGCTCGTGGTGTTGCAGATGGCCCGGGTGCCCGTGCTGGAGCGCTGGGTCGGCTCCGACCGGGTCGCGCGATGGCACGCGATGAGCGGCCGGTACACGCTGTGTCTGACGTTCGCGCACGTGTTCCTGATCGTGTGGGGCTACGCGCTCCAGGCGGGCAAGACGCTCGGCGACTTCGTGCAGCAGACCATCGACCTGGTCAACCAGCTGCCGGACATGGGCAAGGCGGCGATCGGCACGGGCCTGCTGGTGCTGATCGGCGTGGCCTCGGTGGGCGGCGTCCGCAAGCGGATGCCGTACGACACCTGGTACCACATCCACCTGATGACGTACGCGGCCGTGTTCCTGACGTTCTGGCACCAGCTGACCACCGGCAACGAGTTCGTCGTCAACTCGACGGCGAAGACGGTCTGGTACGGCCTGTACGGCACGGTCACCGCGCTGGTGGTCTGGTACCGGGTGCTGACGCCGATCCGCCTGAACCTGCGCCACCGCATGTACGTCGAGGCGGTCGTCGAGGAGGCACCCGGCGTCGTGTCGGTGCTGATCGGCGGGCGCAAGCTGCACCGGATGGGCGCGGAGGCGGGCCAGTTCTTCCGCTGGCGGTTCCTCGCGCCCGGCATGCGGTTCAGCTCGCACCCGTACTCCCTGTCCGCCGCGCCGCGCCCCGGCATGCTGCGGATCACGGTGAAGGCGAACGGCGACCACAGCGCGGCCCTGCGCGGCCTGGCCCCCGGCACGAAGGTGTGGGCCGAGGGCCCGTACGGCGCGATGACCGCGTCGCGCCGCAGCCGGGGCAAGGTCCTGCTGGTGGCCGGCGGGGTCGGCATCACGCCGATGCGCGCCCTGTTCGAGACGCTGCCCGGCGCCCCCGGTGACCTGACCCTCCTCTACCGCGCCAACAGCACCCAGGACCTCGCCCTGTGGGACGAGCTCGCGAAGATCGCCGACGAGCGCGGCGCGCGGCTCATGTACGCCGTGAACAGCCCCGACGGCGAGCGTCCCGACATCTCCGCGGAGTCCCTGGAGCGGAAGATCCCGGACATCGCCGAACACGACGTCTTCATGTGCGGTCCTGGCGGGTTCGCGCAGTCGGTGTACGAGTCGCTGCGCGGCGCCGGGGTCCCGGCCCGCCGTATCCACCACGAGTCGTTCGAGATGTAGCGCCGGCGCTCCCCAGGCGCCCCCAGACCTCTCCTTCCACGGATATCAGGAGCCCAGAAACAGATGAGGAAGAGCCACCCGCTGCGGCGCGTCGTGCTGGCCAGCGCAGCCACCGTGTCCGGGATCGTGCTGCTGCTGACGCTGAAGCCGTCCTCCGACCCCGGTTCGTCCACGCAGGCGTCCGGCAGTGGCGCGGCGGCGCAGGAGGCGGCCCAGGGCGGCGCCGGTGCGCCGGTCACGGGCACGGTCACCGGGGACGCCGTCCAGACGCAGTACGGCAACGTCCAGGTCAAGCTCACCATCGACAACAACCGGATCACCAAGGCGGAGGCCGTCCAGGCGCCGTCCGGGGGCCAGAGCACGCAGAAGACCGCGGACGCGGTGCCCAAGCTCAACGCGGACGTCGTCGCCAAGCAGTCGCCGGACATCGACACGGTGTCGGGGGCGACGTACACGTCCGAGGGCTACAAGAAGTCGTTGCAGTCGGCCATCGACAAGGCCAACTCCGGTGGCGCGCAGGGCGGTTCCGGGAACGGCGGCGGTCAGGCGCAGGCGTCCGGGACCTTCACCGGTGACGTGGCGCAGACACAGTACGGGGACGTCCAGGTCCGTATCACCGTCGCCGGCGGGAAGATCACCAAGTCCGAGGCGGTCAAGGCGCCTTCGGGCGGGACCAGCACCCAGAAGACCGAGCAGTCCGTCCCCAAGCTGAACTCCGAGGTCGTCGCCAAGCAGTCGGCCGCCGTCGACACGGTGTCGGGGGCGACCTCCACGTCCGAGGGGTACAAGAAGTCCCTCCAGTCGGCCATCGACAAGGCCAACGCCGGTTCCGCGCAAGGTGGTTCGCAGCAGAACCAGGGGCAGAACCAGGGTTCGGGCGGCGGTCAGGCGCAGGCGTCCGGCTCCTTCACGGGCGAGGTCGCGCAGACACAGTACGGCGACGTCCAGGTCCGCATCACCGTCGCCGGGGGCAAGGTCACCAAGGCCGAGGCCGTCAAGGCGCCCTCGGGCGGCACGAGCACCCAGAAGACCGAGCAGTCCGTACCCAAGCTCAACTCCGAGGTCCTCACCAAGCAGAGCGCCGACATCGACACGGTGTCCGGGGCGACCTCCACCTCCGAGGGCTACAAGAAGTCCCTCCAGTCCGCCCTGGACCAGGCCGGAGTCTGACCCGGTGACCCCCGAAGCTCCCGCCGCGGTACGTCATGTGGAAGAAGTCATGGGGACTGTCTTCTCCTTCGACGTCCGCGGCGGGGACCCCGCCCGGATCAGCGCGGCACTCGAAGACGCGGTGGCCTCTCTCCACCGCGTCGACGAGATCTTCAGCACCTACCGCGAGGACAGCGAGATCTCCCGGATGGCGCGGGGCGAACTCAGCACGTCCGACTGCTCCCCCGAGGTCACCGAGATCCTCGAACTGGGCACAAAGGCCGAGCAGTTGAGCGGGGGGTGGTTCAGCATGCGCTACGAGGGCCGCCTGGACCCCACGGGGATCGTGAAGGGCTGGTCCACGGAACGCGCGGCCCGCATGCTCGCGGAGGCGGGAGCGACGGGCGTGAGCGTCAACGGGGGCGGAGACGTACAGCTGTTGGGGGTACCGGGCACTGAACGCCCGTGGCGGGTAGGGGTGTCGGACCCGCTGCGGCCGGGGGGTCTGGCGGCGGTGGTATCGGCGGCGGGAGCCCCGGAGTTGGCGGTGGCGACATCGGGCACAGCTGAACGGGGCGCACACATAGTCGACCCGAGGACAGGCCACTCGGCAGTAACTGACCTAGTAGCGGTAACAGTTGTGGCCCCCACCCTCACCTGGGCGGACTGCTGGGCAACGGCAGCATTCGCGATGGGTTCGAGGGAGGCGCTGGAGTGGCTGGAGGACCTGCCGGACGTGGAGGCTTTACTGATCACGGCGGGAGACGAGGTCAGATGCACAGGCGGCCTGGCAGCAAGACTGGGCTGACTGTTCAACCAAGGGGGCGCTGACGTTTTCAGGGGCGCGGGGCTGTATCAATTCGCGGCTACCGCCGCGCGGGCGCGACCAGTCACACACAACCCGCAGTCGGCCGCCAGCAGTTCCCCCCTCTTCAGTTGCCGTTCTGAGCCAACCGCAACAGATGATCCGCGAGCGCCTGCCCCCCACTGGGCTCCCGACTGATCAACAGCAACGTGTCATCCCCGGCAATGGTCCCCAGAATGTCGTGCAGCTCGGCCTGATCGATGGCGGAGGCCAAGAACTGAGCGGCCCCCGGCGGCGTACGCAGCACGACCAGGTTCGCCGAAGCCTCCGCAGAGATCAGCAACTCGGACGACAACCGCCGCATCCGCTCCTCTTTAGCGGACTCCCCGAGGGGAGCGCGAGGCGTACGGAACCCCCCCTCGCTGGGCACGGCGTAGATCAGGTCCCCGTCGGTGTTGCGGATCTTGACGGCGTTCAGCTCGTCGAGGTCACGCGACAGCGTCGCCTGCGTGACACTCAGCCCGTCGTCGGACAGCAGCTTCGCCAGTTGGCTCTGCGACCGAACCGGTTCCCGGTTCAGAATGTCCACGATCCTCCGATGACGCGCGGTGCGCGTCTGGGGAACGGCCGGCCCAGCGGCAGCATCACTCATCGTCGTCTCACTCCGGCTCAGTCCCCGTTCACGGCATCGAGGATGCCGGGCAGCGCCCGGAGGAACGCGGCCACCTCGTCGTCGCTCAGATTGAGCGGCGGCATGAGCCGGACGACGTCGGCGGCGGGCGCGTTCACCAGGATCCCGGCCTCCTGGGCCGCCTGCTGCACCTGCGCGGCGTACGGCCCGGTGAGCACGATACCGAGGAGAAGCCCCGCGCCCCGGACATAATCGATCATCGGATGCCCGAGACCTTCGATCCCGTCGCGCAGTTTCTCGCTCTGCGCCTTGACGTTCTCCAGCAGCCCTTCGTTCTCGATGGTGTCGAGGACGGCGATGCCGGCGGCGCAGGCGACGGGGTTGCTGCCGAAGGTGGTCCCGTGCTGACCGGGCCCCAGCAGGTCCGCGGCCCGCCCGAAGGCGACGGTCGCGCCGAGCGGCAGCCCCCCGCCGAGCCCCTTGGCCAGCGTGACGACGTCAGGCAGCACACCTTCGTGCGCCTGGTACTCGAACCAGTGCCCGGTACGCCCGATGCCGGTCTGCACCTCGTCGAGGACGAGCAGCGCGCCGGTCGCGGCGGTGATGGCGCGGGCGGCCTTGAGGTATCCGGCGGGGGGTACGACGACACCGTTCTCGCCCTGCACGGGTTCGATGATGACGAGCGCGGTCTGATCGGTGACGGCGGCGGCGAGGGCCTGCGCGTCGCCGTAGGGGACGTGGGTGACGTCGCCGGGCAGCGGGTGGAACCCGTCCTGCTTGCCGGGCTGTCCGGTGAGCGCGAGGGCGCCCATGGTCCGCCCGTGGAAGCCGCCGATCGTGGCGACCATGTGCGTACGGCCGGTGAGGCGCCCGATCTTGAACGCGCCCTCGTTGGCCTCGGCGCCGGAGTTGCAGAAGAACACCTTGCCGTCGCGCCCGAAGCGGGCGAGGAGGCGTTCGGCGAGGGCGACGGGCGGCTCGGCGACGAAGAGGTTGGAGACGTGGCCGAGGGACGCGATCTGGGCGGAGACGGCCTCGACGATCGCCGGGTGGGCGTGGCCGAGCGCGTTGACGGCGATACCGCCGACGAGGTCGAGGTACTCGTTGCCGTCGGCGTCCCACACCGTGGTGCCCGCGCCACGCACGAGCGGGAGCCGGGGGGTGCCGTAGTTGTTCATGAGCGCGCCCTGCCAGCGGGCGGTCAGCTCCTGGTTGCCGGTCATTCCGAGTCCCCCTCCTGTTCGTCGGGCACGACCATCGTGCCGATGCCGTCGTTCGTGAAGATCTCCAGCAGGATGGAGTGCTGGACGCGGCCGTCGATGACGCGCGCGGTCTGGACGCCGCCGCGCACCGCGTGCAGGCAGCCCTCCATCTTGGGGACCATCCCGGCGCTCAACTCCGGGAGCAGCTTCTCCAGTTGGGAGGCGGTGAGGCGGCTGATCACCTCGTCGGAGTTCGGCCAGTCCTCGTAGAGTCCCTCGACGTCCGTGAGGACCATGAGGGTCTCGGCTCCCAGTGCCGCAGCGAGTGCCGCAGCAGCCGTATCAGCATTGACGTTGTAGACATGTCCGTCGTCCTGGCTGCGCGCGATCGACGAGACGACCGGGATACGGCCGTCCGCGAGGAGCGCCTCGATGGCGCCGGTGTCGATCTCGGTGATCTCGCCGACGCGTCCGATGTCGACCAGCTCGCCGTCGATCTCCGGCCGGTGCTTGGTCGCGGTGATGGTGTGGGCGTCCTCGCCGGTCAACCCGACGGCGAGGGGCCCGTGTTGGTTGAGGAGGCCGACCAGCTCGCGCTGGACCTGCCCGGCGAGGACCATCCGGACGACGTCCATGGCCTCCTCGGTGGTGACGCGCAGGCCGGCCTTGAACTCGCTGACGATGCCGTGCTTCTCGAAGGCGGCGTTGATCTGCGGACCGCCGCCGTGCACGACGACCGGCCTGAGCCCGGCGTGGTGGAGGAAGACGACGTCCTGGGCGAACGCGGCCTTCAACTCCTCGTCGACCATGGCGTTTCCGCCGAACTTGATGACGACGGTCTTGCCGTTGTGCCGGGTCAGCCAGGGCAGCGCCTCGATGAGGATCTGCGCTTTCGGCAGCGCCTTGTGCTTGCGTGTCTCGCTCATGAGGAGTACGCGCTGTTCTCGTGGACGTAGTCGGCGGTGAGGTCGTTGGTCCAGATGGTCGCGGTCTCGGTGCCGGCGGCGAGGTCGGCGACGATGTGGACCTCGCGGTAGCGCATGTCGACCTTCTCGCGGTCCTCGCCGACGCCGCCGTTCTTGCAGACCCAGACGCCGTTGATGGCGACGTTCAACTCGTCGGCCTCGAAGGCGGCTTGCGTGGTGCCGATGGCGGACAGGACGCGGCCCCAGTTGGGGTCCTCGCCGTGGATGGCGCACTTGAGGAGGTTGTTGCGGGCGATGGACCGGCCGACCTCGACGGCGTCGTCCTCGGTGGCCGCGTTGATGACCTCGATCTTGATGTCCTTGCTGGCGCCCTCGGCGTCCCTGATGAGCTGCTGCCCGAGGTCGTCGCAGACCTGGCGGACGGCTTCCGCGAACTCGGCGTACTCCGGCGTGACTTCGGAGGCGCCGGAGGCGAGCAGCAGCACGGTGTCGTTGGTCGACATGCAGCCGTCGGAGTCGACGCGGTCGAAGGTGGTCCGAGTCGCGTCGCGAAGTGCCTTGTCCAGCAGGTCGCTTGAGACATCGGCGTCGGTGGTGACGACGACCAGCATGGTGGCGAGGCCCGGCGCGAGCATCCCGGCGCCCTTGGCCATGCCGCCGACGGTCCAGCCGTCCTTCGTCACGACGGCCGTCTTGTGGACGGTGTCGGTGGTCTTGATGGCGATGGCGGCCTTCTCGCCGCCGTGCTCGGACAGTTGAGCAGCCGCTGCCTCGACTCCCGGGAGCAGCTTGTCCATCGGGAGCAGGACGCCGATAAGTCCAGTGGAGCAGACGGCCACTTCGCCCGCGCCGACGTTCAGGACCTCGGCGACCTTCTCGGCGGTCGCGTGCGTGTCCTGGAAGCCCTTCGGGCCCGTACAGGCGTTGGCGCCCCCGGAGTTGAGGACGACGGCCGTCAACTCGCCGCTCGTCAGCACCTGCTGGGACCACAGCACCGGCGCGGCCTTCACGCGGTTGGAGGTGAAGACACCGGCGGCGGCGCGTCGCGGCCCGGTGTTGACCACGAGGGCCAGGTCCGGATTGCCGCTCTCCTTGATCCCGGCGGCGATGCCCGCCGCCGTGAATCCCTTTGCTGCCGTCACGCTCACGGTGCGACTCCGATCGTGGAAAGACCCAGCTCCTCGGGGAGACCGAGGGCGATGTTCATGCTCTGTACGGCACCGCCGGCGGTGCCCTTGGTGAGGTTGTCGATGGCGCTGATCGCGATGATCCGGCCCACGGCCTCGTCGTAGGCGACTTGGATCTGCACGGCGTTGGAACCCTGGACGGACGCCGTCGCCGGCCACTGCCCCTCGGGGAGGAGGTGGACGAACGGCTCGTCGGCGAGGGCCTTCTCGTAGGCGGCGCGGACCGTCTCGGCGGTGACGCCGGGCCTGGCCTGGGCGCTGCACGTGGCGAGGATGCCCCGGGACATGGGCGCGAGGGTCGGCGTGAACGAGACGGTGACCGGCTCGCCCGCCGCCGCGCTGAGGTTCTGGATCATCTCGGGGGTGTGGCGGTGGCCGCCGCCGACGCCGTACGGGGACATGGAGCCCATGACCTCGCTGCCCAGCAGGTTGGCCTTGGGGGCCTTGCCCGCGCCGGAGGTGCCGGAGGCGGCGACGATGATCGCCTGGTTCTCGGCGATCCCGGCCGCGTACGCCGGGAAGAGGGCGAGGGAGACGGCGGTGGGGTAGCAACCGGGGACCGCGATGCGCTTGGACCCCTCCAGCGCGGCGCGGCCACCCGGAAGTTCGGGGAGGCCGTAGGGCCAGGTGCCGGCGTGCGGGGAGCCGTAGAACCGCTCCCAGTCGCCCGCGTCCTTCAGGCGGAAGTCGGCGCCCATGTCGACGACGAGGACGTCCGGGCCGAGCTGCCGCGCGACGGCGGCGGACTGGCCGTGCGGCAGCGCGAGGAAGACGACGTCGTGCCCGGCGAGGGTCTCGGGCGTGGTCTCGGCGAGGATCCGGTCGGCCAGCGGCAGCAGGTGCGGCTGGAGTGAGCCGAGGCGCTGGCCCGCGTTGGAGTTCCCGGTCAGCGTGCCGATCTCGACCTCGGGGTGCGCGAGGAGCAGGCGCAGCACCTCTCCGCCCGCGTACCCGCTCGCTCCGGCGACTGCCGCACGTACCACCATGGACTCCTCCTCCTGAATGGCATGACTATACGTCTCGCTGCACGTTTATGCAATCGATCGCATACGTCGACGCGCGGCGGCCCGGGGAACTACTCCCCCGGTCAGGGGCGGGGAAATCGTGGCGTACCTCTCGTCGGGAGCGCTCAGGACACCATGACCAGCTCCTCGCCCGGCTCGGCGCGCGCCCGCGTACGCCGTCGCCGGCCGGCCGCGCTCCAGGCCCCCAGCAGCAGCGTCCCCGCCAGCGCGAGGGCCCCGACGCCGAGCCCCAGCCGGAGGCCCGGCGTGTGGAACGTGCAGGTCAGAGTGGACGAGGAGGGGTCCAGCGGGGCGGCGACCAGGCCGTGGAAGTCCTGCGCGGGTACGGCGGGGGCGTCGCCGACCGCGCAGCGCCAGCCCGCGATGCGCGGTGCCGCGACGACCGCGATGCCCTTGCTGCCCTGGGGGAGTTCGGCGCGGATCGTGCCGTCGTCGACGGTCACCTTCGTCGCGCCGGTCGCCTTGAGGTGGTCGGCCGCTGCGCGCAGCCTGCCCGTGTCGAGGCAGCCGACCGAGCCCTCGCCCGGCATGCGGCTCGCCTTCTTCGGGGCCAGGGTGACGCGGACCTCGCCCGACGCCGGGACCCGGCCGAGCCTCGCCATCGCCGCGATCTTCTTGCGCAGGTCCGAGCGGGAGCGGCCGGTGAGGTCGCTGCCCTCCAGGCGGGCGGTGCCCGCGTAGCGGGGTGCGTAGAGGTACGCCTCGCTGCCCGCCGGGCACCGCGCGGTGAGGGTCGTACCGCGCAGGGTGGCCCTCGGGACCGTATAGACCTGTGTCCCCAGCAGCAGTTCCTGGTTGCGGTAGGGCGACGTACCGAAGGCCGGGCGCTCGCTCACCTTCGGCCGGACCGTCACCAGCGGCGGTACGTCCTGCCTGGTCACCGTCTCGCCGGTGCCGTCCTGCGGGAACCAGTCCTGGTGCGGGTCCGGCGGGGAGTGCACGCGCGCGCCGACCGAGAAGACCGTGTCCGTGACGGCGTTGTCGAGGCTCTGGAGGCTGCGCCCGCCGGAGGTCCAGCCGTCGCCGAGCGCGGTGAGCGTGCGGTAGAGGACGTCGGAGGTGTGGCTGCTGTAGTACTGCGCGCCCTGGCCGCCGACCATCATCGGGTCGTTCCCGACGGTCTGTTCCCGGCCGGGGTCGGTACGGTAGGCGGGCCAGCCGTCGGCCGAGCGGACCGCCTCGGCCTGCGCGGTCTGCCGGGCACCCCAGGGGGCGTAGTTGTCGAAGTGGGCGAGGCGCAGCCGGGTGGTGACGGCGGAGGTACCGGCGGCTTCACCGAGCTGGAGGGTGAGGAGGAGGGCGACGGCGAGGGTTGCGGGGAGGGGGCGGGGGAACTTCTTGCGGGGCTTCGGTGCGGGCGCGACAGCGTTGTCGGTACGACTATCGGCTTCTACTTCTGTATGACCCACCGCACTCCCTTCCCGCTCTCCCCTCGCCCCTCGCTCCGCCCGCCCCAGCAGCCACAACCCCACCAGCACCCCCGCTGCCGCCACCCCCGCGATCGGCAGCACGAACGGCCGGACCAGGTGGCTCCCGCTCGCCCCCGCCCCGATCACCACGAGGATCCCGCCCGCGATCCCCAGCGCCCGCCTCTCCGGCACCCCGTACGACAGCCCGTACCAGGCCGCCAGCACCAGGAACCCGCACAGCACGAACGCCTCGCGGTACCCGGAGCCCTGGGGGGTCGTGAAGCCGTGCCAGGCGAGCTGGGTCGGTTCCCACTGCATCGACGCGAACATGAGGACGGCCAGCCCGGACCAGGCCCACCGCACCCGGGACGGCACCGCACGGTGGAACGGCAGGGCGAGCGCGAGGAGCAGCGCGGTCGTGCCGACGTACAGGCTCGGTGTGCCGAAGCCGTACGTCGTGGGCAGCAGGCGGGCCAGGACGTCTTCGGTTCCGGAGGGGACGAAGCCGCTGAAGTGGCCCGGGGAGGCGTGCTCGCTGCCGAAGTAGACGACGGTGACCAGAGGCGCGGCGAGGCCGATGCCGAGGGCCGTGGTGAGGGCGGCGCGGCCCAGGACGGCGAGGGTCTCGCGGCGCGGCGGGGCGAGGAGGACCAGCCGGACGGCCAGGACCAGGGCGGCGCCGAGGGTCGCCATGTACGCCGTGTAGAAGTTCGCGGTCCAGGCGAGCGCCACCACCAGGACGCCCACGACGCGCCGGTGCCCGGCGAGCAGCCACTCCCCCACCAGGCACAGCACCGGCAGCGCGACCAGCCCGTCGAGCCACATGAGGTTGTACGACGCGTCGGCGAGGCTCCAGCCGCACAGCGCGTACGAGACGCCGAGGAGTACGGCGGCCCAGCGTGGGCCCGGCCGCAGCGTGAGCAGGAGCCAGGTCATGGCCGCCGCCGCGCACGCCGTCTTCGTCGCGGTGATGACGTACACCGCGAGGTCGATCTCGTCGCGCGGGAACACGCCGACGAGGAGCGCGAAGGGGCTGCTGACGTACGTCGCGAAGTCGGGCAGGAAGCTCGCGCCGAACCCGGACTGCCAGTTCATGACGAGGCCGCCGTCGGCGCGGCCGTGCAGCAGGTCCCAGAGGTGCGCGTGGTACGGCAGGTACTGGTTGCCGAGGTCGTTGACGCTGCGCGTGCGCGGGCCGAAGGGGTAGCTGCGGGCGATGGCGTCGGCGGCGCAGAACACGGCGAGCGTGAGGAGCGCGGCGAGTCCCGCGGCGGTGCGCCGGGTCCGGAGGGTGGGTTCCACGCAGGCTCAGAGCCCGGCGGCGGCCCGGGGGTTGTGCGCGCCCCGGAAGGTTAACCGGCTTGTCGACCGCTGTTCCCCTTGGCTAGGGTCGCCTCCGTGAACACCGGACCGGCGCGCACGCGCCACCCACGGATCGGCTACCCGGTGGCCGACTGATCCTCGGGCGGGGTCGAGCCCCGCCGACTGCTCGGAGACGACGACGCGTTCCGCGGTTTCCGTTCCGAGTGAAGAGGTTCACCACCACATGCCCGCTTCTTTCAACCACACGATCATCGCGTCCAAGGACCGCGAGGAGTCCGCCCGGTTCTTCCGGGAGCTTCTCGAAGTCGGCGCTGCCCCGTCCTGGGGTCCCTTCACCAACATCCAGCTCGCCGACGGCACACTGCTCCAGTTCGCGGAGCCGCCGGTCGAGATCCAGATGCAGCACTACGCGTTCCTGGTGGACGACGAGCTGTTCGACCGCGCCTATCAGCGCCTGTGCGAGGCCGGCGTCACGCACTGGGCCGACCCGCAGATGCAGCGCCCCGGTGAGACGAACACCGGGCACGGCGGCCGGGGCGTGTACTTCAAGGACCCGGCGGGCCACGCGATCGAACTGCTCACCCGGCCGTATCTGTAGACCCGGTCCGACCTGCGAGGATGACCGGCGTGAACATAGCTGACACGCCGGTCACCGGGCTCGACCTCACCGGCTTCGAGGAGGTCGGGCCCGGCCTCTGGCAGGACGGGGCGGGGCTCCTGCTGTCCGTGCACTTCTTCCCGCTCGTCCCCGATCTGCCGGCCCCGCTGCACGACTCCGAACGTCTGCGTGCCGGGGCCGCGCAGGGGGTCGCCGAGCACGGGGGCGGGCTGATCGAGGCCGAGTTCGGGGCCCTCGACGGGGTGCCGGCGGTGTGGCAGCTCGTGAAGATGCCGCTGGGGTCACGGCCCGGCCAGGCGTTCCTGGCGTCGTGGACCGTGCCGAGGGACCGGAGCAGCGTCGTGGTCAAGGTCCAGGCCGCCGAGGGGGCGGTGACCGGGATGCGGGAAGCGCTGATCCTCGCGGAGGTGGGGCCCGAGGAGTACTTCCGGCCGCATCCGTACGGGGCTCGGGGCGGACTCCCCTACCACGTGGGCGACTTGGAGCGGTGGGACGCGCGCTTCCCGGACCATCCGCTGACGCGGGTACGGGCGGCGCTGCGGCGGGTGGCGCCCACGGTGACGCTGGACGAGGAGTTCAAGGGGCTGCCGGGGTTCGGGGAGGCGCGGCGGCGGGGGTGGTTCCGGCGCAGGAGTGCTTGAACTCCGCGTCCCTTCGGCTCGCTCTCTCCTTCAGGCCCCGCGTCCCCTCGGCTCCCGCTCTCCTTCACGCCCCGCGTCCCCTCGGCTCCCGCTCTCCTTCAGGCCCCGCGCCCCCTCGGCTCCCGCTCTCCTTCACGCCCCGCGTTCCTTCCTCGCCGCGTACGCGCGTGCGGCCCTGACCCGGTTGCCGCAGGTCGTCGAGCACCAGCGGCGGGCGCCGTGGGAGCGCAGGAACCAGCGTTCGCACTTTCCCGCCGCGCACCGGGTGAGCTGTTCCGGCTCGCCGGTCAGCAGGTCCACGGCGTCCTCGGCGAGGAGGGAGAAGAGGGCGGCGGCGGGGTCGGAGGTGTCGGGGTCGGCGACGCGGTGCGGACCCTGCGGGCCCCAGGCGAGCCGTGGGGTGGACGGGGCGGCGGCGAGCGCGGAGTTGAGGGTGCCGAGGCTGTCCCGGGGCGGGGCGCCGGGTCCCGTGTACGCGGCGAAGAGGTCCTGGAGCGCGCCCCTCAGCTCGCGCAGTCGGCGGAGCCGGTCCGCGTCCAGCTCCACCCGGTCGGGCAGCAGTCCACGCCGGACCAGCCACAGGCGGGCGGCATCGGTGCCGTCGAGGAGTTCGACCTCCCTGCCGCCGAGGGGGAAACGGGTGTTGGCCAGCGCCAGCGACACGTATCGGTCCTCGCCTGGCGCAGGCAGCCGGTACAGATGCACGGGGGCCTCGCGATCCACGGTTGTCATGGTAACCGTCAGGTACGCTCTCTCACGGAGAACGAACTCCGAAACCGTGAGAGGTGGCCGACCGTGAGCTTCGACGTGGACGTGGTGCGCGAGGACTTCCCGATCCTGCGCCGGACACTGGACTCGGGCGCCCCGCTGGTCTACCTGGACTCGGGCGCGACCACCCAGAAGCCGCTCCAGGTCCTGGACGCGGAGCGGGAGTTCTACCTCACCCGCAACGCCGCCCCGCACCGCGGCGCGCACCAGCTCTCGGTGGAGGCGACGGAGGGTTACGAGGACGCGCGGCACACCGTCGCGACCTTCATCGGCGCCGAGGACGACGAGATCGTGTTCACGAAGAACACCACCGAGGGCATCAACCTCGTCGCGTACGCCCTCGGCAACGCCGGCCGCCTCGGCCCCGGCGACCGGATCGTCGTCACGGAGATGGAGCACCATGCGAACCTGGTCCCCTGGCAGCAGCTCGCCCAGCGGACGGGCGCCACGCTGGACTGGTTCGGCCTCACGGACGACGGCCGCCTCGACCTGAGCCGCGTCGACGAACTCCTCGACGAGCGCACGAAGGTCCTCGCGCTGACCCACCAGTCGAACGTCCTCGGCACGATCAACCCGGTCCGTGAACTCGCCGACCGCGCGCACCGCTTCGGCACGGTGGTCGTCGTCGACGGCGCCCAGTCGGTGCCCCACCGCCCGGTGGACGTACGGGAGCTGGGCGCGGACTTCCTCGCCTTCTCGGGCCACAAGATGCTCGCCCCGAACGGCATCGGCGTCCTGTGGGGGCGGGCCGAACTCCTCGCGGAACTCCCGCCGTTCCTCACCGGCGGTTCGATGATCGAGATCGTCGAGATGGACCGCTCGACGTTCCTGCCGCCGCCGCAGCGCTTCGAGGCGGGCGTCCCGATGACGTCCCAGGCGGTCGCCCTCGCGGCGGCCATCGACTACCTCACGACCCTGGACATGCGGGAAGTCGCCGCGCACGAGGACCAGTTGACGGCGTACGCCCTCCAGGAACTCCAGCAGGTCGACGGCGTACGGATCGTCGGCCCGACCGACCTCGCCGACCGGGGCGCGACGCTCTCCTTCACCGTGGAGGGCGTCCACCCGCACGACGTCGGGCAGATCCTCGACGAGCGCGGGGTCGCCGTCCGGGTCGGGCACCACTGCGCGCGGCCGATCGTGAAGCGGTACGGGATCCCGGCGACGACCCGGGCGAGCTTCTACGTGTACAACACGGCGGCGGAGGTCGACGCGCTGGTGGCGGGCGTGCGGGCGGCTCAGAAGTACTTCGGGGCATAGGAGTTGCGTTGGAGCACGCTCCAACTTCTACGGTCTCTCCCATGACGAACAACGAGAGCACCACCCGCGACGAGCGTTTCGCCCACGGCCTCGAAGTCCTGCGCGCGGTGGACGGCGAGGCCGGCCAGCGGGTCATCGACTCGCTGGCCGACATCAGCCCCGAGCTGGGCCACCAGATCGTCGCCTGGGGCTTCGGCGAGATCTACTCCCGGCCCGAACTCCAGCCCCGCGACCGCCAGTTGGTGACGCTCGGCATGCTCACCGCGCTCGGCGGCTGCGAACCCCAGCTGGAGGTGCACATCAACGCCGCCCTGAACGTCGGCCTCACCCCGGCCGAGATCACGGAGGCGCTGCTGCACTCGGCCGGGTACTGCGGCTTCCCGAAGGCCCTCAACGCGACGTTCGTCGCGAAGAAGGTCTTCACGGAGCGCGGGATCCTCCCCGCTACCTCTGCTTGATCCGCAGGAAGGTCACCGAGTTCGCCGGGAAGGTGTACGTGAACTTCCTGGCGACCCCGTCGACGGTGGACGTCACGGGCGCGACCGGCGTCGCCGTCTCCGTGTTCACCGCGTCGGCGGCAGCGGCCAGCGTGGTGACCCGCGCCTTCGAGGAGACCCGGGAGGTGCCGAGGTCGATCGCCGTACGGGCCTCCACCGCCTGCGCGTTGACGACCTTCACGATCAGCTCGCCGGTCTTCGCGTCGCGGGTGACGACCTGGCGGAACGGCTCGGCCGGCTTGTCGTCGGTGAAGCTGCCCCACTCCTTGCCGTCGATGGAGAGGGTGACCTGACGGCCCCTGACCTTGACGTCGACGTCGTAGGCGCGGCCGGTCTCGACGCTGCCCGATCTCGAGATCAGCGTGGACTTGCCGCCGTCCACGGCCTGTTCGACGGCGGTCTGGGTGTTGTTCCAGCCGCCGATGTTGAACCAGTAGAAGTTCCCGGTGTCCTTGACGCCGAACGCGACCAGGAACCCTTCCTTCCCGGACTTCTTGGTGGCCTTCACGTGCAGGTCGTAGTCGTGCCAGCTCGGGTCACCGGCGCTGACCATGGTGTTCTCGGCGGCCGTGTCGCTCTGGACGTACTGCCCGTCCTGGACGCTCCAGCTCCCGCCGCCCGAGTGGGTCCACTTCGACGCGTCGCCGGAGAAGTCGTCGCTCAGCAGGGCCGTTCCGTCGGCGCCG
Source organism: Streptomyces sp. 4F14 (assembly GCF_048159485.1). Classification (NCBI taxonomy): domain Bacteria; kingdom Bacillati; phylum Actinomycetota; class Actinomycetes; order Kitasatosporales; family Streptomycetaceae; genus Streptomyces; species Streptomyces sp. 4F14. The sequence continues at coordinate 191,130 of NZ_JBLRVY010000007.1, read as the reverse complement.
GTGACCTTGACGTCGTCGTAGGCGGCGCTCGTCGCCCAGGTCGAGAGGCCGACCGCGCCCGTGATCGGGCCCTGGAGGGAGGGCGTGCCGGTGGCCTTCGAGGGGACGACGCGGTCGCCGACGTTGGTCATGAAGAGTTTCTGGACCTCGTAGTTGGCCGAGTTCCAGGAGGCGTGGTTGTTGAACCAGACCAGGTCGGGGCGCCACTGGACGTAGTCCTCGTTGGCGAACAGCGGCGCGTACGAGGCGAGTTTCACGACGTCCGCGTTGCGCTCCAGGCCGGTCATGAAGGCGGCTTCACTGAGGCCGTTCTTGAACGCGTTGCCCTGGGAGGCGTATTCGCCGAGGAAGACCTTCGGGCCGGTGCGGTCGTACGTGTCGTAGCGGTCGTTGTTCTGCAGGAACCACTGGGGGCTGTTGTAGTAGTGCTCGTCGACCATGTCGACCTTGGCGTCCTTGTTGAGCTGCCAGGCCGTGTCGAAGGTCGAACCGGAGTCGTCGGGGCCGGAGTTGGAGATCACCGTCATGTACGGGTACTTGGCCTCGATGGCCGCCCGGAACTGCTTGAAGCGGTCGAAGAACTCGACGGGGAGGTTCTCCTCGTTGCCGACCTCGATGTGGGTGAGGTGGAACGACCTCGGGTGGCCCATCCGGGCGCGGAGCTTGCCCCACTTGGAGGTGACGGGCCCGTTCGCGAACTCGATGAGGTCCAGGGTGTCCTGGATGTGCCGCTGGAGGAGCGCCGGGTCGTCGACGGCCTTGTTCTGGCCGCAGCCGGTGACGAGGGCCGGGACGACGGGCAGCGGCATCGCGCCGATGTCCTCGGAGAAGCGGAAGTACTCGTAGTAGCCGAGGCCGTAACTCTGGTTGTAGCCCCAGAAGTTGGAGTTCACGGCGCGGGTCTCGACCGGGCCGACGGTGTCCTTCCACTGGTACGAGCGGGCCCGCTGCCAGTTCGACGCCTCGCTGTAGTCCTGCATGGAGCCGGTGTTGACGAGGCAGCCGCCGGGGAAACGCACGAAGCCGGGCTTCAGGGCGGCGACCTTCTCGGCCAGGTCCTTGCGCAGGCCGTTGGACTGACCCTTGTAGGTGTCCCGGGGGAACAGCGAGACCATGTCGAGCGCGGCGGCCCCGGTGGAGGCGACGCTCAGCCGACCGGCGCTGCTGGTGCGGGTCGCGGTGAGCGTCACCTTGTACTGCCGCCAGCCGCCCGCGCGTACGGCGACCTGGCGGGCGGTCGCGAGGGTGCCGTCCGCGTCCTGGAGGGTGACCGTCAGCACGGTGCCCGACTCGGCGCGGGCCCAGACGGAGAAGTCGTACTTCTTGCCCTGGTCGACGTGGATCCCGGTGTTGTAGCCGGAGTTCGTGACCGTCGAACCGGCGGCCAGGGAAAGGTAGTTGCGGTTTCTTTCATTCAGCCGGCCCGCGTCGTCGACGACGTTCGCCGAGCCCGTGACCGTCCACGCGGTGAGCGGGGTGTACGAGCGGTTGTCGACGGCCGAGTACTCGAAGGACCGGTTCTGGACGAGTTCGGCGTACAGGCCGCCGTCCGCGGCCCGGTTGATGTCCTCGAAGAAGACGCCGTACATGGTGTCGTCGATCTTCGCGCCCTTGGTGGCGGGGTCGACGGTGATCGCGTAGTCGGTGGGGTCGGCGTGCGCGGTGGCGGGGAGTGCGGCGGTGGCCAGCAGGAGGACGGTGGCGCCGAGACCTAGTCTCAGGCGGGTGCGTGACATGGGGGCTCCGCGGCTCGATGTGCGAAATATCGGACGATGATCAGCACTTCGAACGGCAAGATAGGGAGGGGGCGCGTGAGCGTCAATGAGTCGGGCGGTACCGAAAGTGTCGGAGGCGGGGTCGGGTGAGCGGGTTGTGGCCGGTTCCGGATGTTCTGGGGTTCCTCGCCGGGGAGTGGGACGTCTCGCGTTCCGTGCGGGATCTCGCGAGCGGGGAGGGCGGTTCCTTCACCGGTACGACGGTCTTCCAGCGCCTCGACCCCGCCGGGCTGCTGCACCTGGAGTCCGGGACGTTCACCTGGCAGGGGGTTGCCCGCCCGGCCTCACGCACCCTGCGGTTCCTGCCGGGGCCGGCGCCGGGCACGGCCGACGTCCGCTTCTCCGACGGGCGGCCCTTCCACGCCCTCGACCTCACCACCGGCCACCACCTCGCCGAGCACCCTTGCGCCGCCGACCTCTACCGGGGCGAGTTCAGCGTCCTGGACCCGGAACGCTGGCGGACGGCGTGGCGGGTGAGCGGCCCGGCGAAAACCCTTCTCCTGACGACCGCTTACACCCGCCGGCCCTGAACTCACCCGAAGTACAACGCCATCCACTGGTCCGGCTTCTCCAGCGGCGCGAACCCGAGCTTCTCGTACACGCCGTGCGCGTCGTGGGTCGCGAGCAGGATCCGCCGGATCCCGAACCGCCCGAGGTGATCCCGGACCTGCCCCACCAGCGACGTCCCGATCCCCTTCCCCCGCACGCCCGGATCGACGTACACGTCACACAGCCACGCGAAGGTCGCCCGGTCGGTGACGACCCGCGCGTACGCCACCTGATCTCCCGAACCCGCCTCGTACACCCCGAAGTTGAGCGAACCGGCGATGGCCGCGCCCTGCTTCTCACGCTCTCTGCCGAGCGCCCAGTACGCATCGCCGGCCAGCCACTGGTGCACACGCTCGGCATCGATCCGGCCGGTGTCGTGCGAGAACTCGTACCCCTCGGCGAGGGGGAAGGTGTCGGTCATGGGAGGAGGGTCGCAGGTGGGGGCAGGGGGAGTCGAAGGGGTTTACCGCGTGAGCACCTCCTCGCACGCCGCCCCCAGCCTCCGCACCCCCTCCGTGATCTCCTCCGCCCCCGCGACCGCCGCGAAGCTCAACCGCAGGAAGGGGGCCGGGGGTTCGGCGCTGAAGTAGGGCTGGCCCGGGGTGAGGGCGACGCCCGCGCGCAGGGCGGCGGCGGTCAGCGCGGACTCGTCCGTGGCGTCCGGCAGGCGCAGCCACAGGTGGTAGCCGCCGGAGGGGATGTGCGGGAGGGCGAGGGCGGGCAGACGGGCGGTCAGCGCGGTGGTCAGCGTGTCCCGGCGGGCCTTCAACTCCGTGGCCAGCGTGCGCAGATGGCGGGGCCAGGCGGGCGAGCCGACCAGTTCGAGGGCCGCCTCCTGGAGGGGCCGGGGGACGAAGAACGCGTCCACGATCTGGATCGCGCGGAGACGGTTGAGGGCCGGGCCCCGGGCGATCAGCGCGCTCACCCGGAAACTCGGTGACGTGGCCTTCGTGAGGGAGCTGACGTGCACGACCACGCCGTCCTGGTCGTCCGCGATCAGCGGCCTCGGCAGCGGGCCCGCGTCGGCGTGCGCGAGGCGCCGTACGTAGTCGTCCTCGACGACGAACGCGCCCGCGTCCCGCGCGATCCGCAGCATCTGCACGCGCCGCTCGGGCGCGAGCACCGCGCCGGTCGGGTTCTGGAACAGCGGCTGGCAGACGAACACGCGCGCGCCGGTCGCCCGGAACGCGTCCGCGAGGAGCGCGGGGCGCACGCCGTCCCGGTCCACCGGCACGGGGACGGGGCGCAGGCCCGCCGAGCGGGCGATGGCCAGCATGCCGGGGTACGTCGGCGACTCCACGAGCACCGGGGCGCCCGGCGGGGCGAGGGCGCGCAGCGCGGTCGTGAGCCCGGCCTGACCGCCCCCGCCGACCAGGACCTCGGCGGCGGTGACCGTGCCGCCGACGGTGCGCGCGAACCACTCCCGCAGCTCCGGAAGCCCCTCCAGCGGGGGCCGCCCCCACGCCCCGGGGCGCCGGCCCGCCCGCGCCAGCGCCTCCGACATCGCGCGCTCGGGCTGGAGGGAGGGGTGCAGGTAGCCGCCGTTGAACTCGATCACGCCGGGCGGGGGGACGGCCAGCGAGACGGTGACGCCGGTCGCGTCCACGGAGCGCGGGACGAGGTCGGCGGCGCCGTCCGCGCTGAGCGCGACCTCCTGCCACGAGGTGTCGCCGGCGGGCGCCGGGGCCGTACGCGGCGGCCGGGTCCGGAACGCGCCCGCGCCCGGCCTGGTCTCGACGAGGCCCTCCGCGACGAGCTGCCCGACGGCCCGGGAGACGGTCACGGGGCTGACCTTGAACCGCTCGACGAGGGCCCGGCTGGAAGGGAGCTTTCCACCGGGCGGGTAGCGGTCGAGTTCGTTCTTCAGTGTTCCGGCAAGTTCGGCGACACTGCTACGCTCATGCATGAGGCATGAGAGTAGCGCTACCACGCGGATACCGATAGCGGTCGGGACGACGGGAACAGCGCCGCCCCGGCAGCTGGGCACCCTGCAAGCCGCCCTCGGTGTCGTCGCCTTCTCGCTGACCTTCCCCGCGACCGCCTGGGGCCTGGAGAGCTTCGGCCCCTGGTCGCTCGTCGCGATCCGGTGCGTGCTCGCGGCGGTCGTCGCGGGCGGGTGTCTCGCCGCCCTGCGGATCCCGGTCCCGGCGCGTCGGCACTGGGCGGGGCTCGCGGTCGTGGCCGGGGGCGTGGTGATCGGGTTCCCGCTGCTGACGACGCTCGCGCTGCGGACGTCGTCCACCGCGCACGCGGCCGTCGTCGTGGGGCTCCTGCCGCTCACCACCGCCCTGCTGGGCGCGCTGCGGATGGGGGCGCGGCCCTCGCGGACGTTCTGGGCCGCCGCGTCCGCCGGGGCGCTCGCGGTGGCCGCGTTCACCGTGCGGCAGAGCGGCGGGACGCTGAGCGGGGCCGACCTGTACCTGTTCGGGGCGCTGCTGGTGTGCGCCGCCGGGTACGTCGAGGGCGGGCGGCTGGCCCGGGTCATGCCGGGGTGGCAGGTGATCGGGTGGGCGCTGGTGCTGTGCCTGCCGTTCGCGGCGCTCGCGGCGGGGGTGGCGCTGTCGTACGAGCCGGTCGAGCCGTCCGTGCGCGGGGTCGCCGGGCTCCTGTGGGTCGCCGTCGGCTCCCAGTTCCTGGGGCTGGTCGTCTGGTACCGGGGCATGGCCGCGATCGGCGTCCCCCGGGCCAGCCAGCTCCAGCTCGCCCAGCCGCTTCTCACGCTGGCCTGGTCGGTGCTCCTCCTGGGCGAGCACCTGACACCGGCCGCGCCCCTGACCGCCGCCGCCGTCCTGGTGTGCATAGCCGTCACCCAGCGCACACGGAGCTGACCGCCTACCCGTACCGCCGTAGACTCAACGATGAGATGAGGAGGCCCAGATGCACGCATCCGTGGGCGACCAGCTCGTCCAGCACGGCAGAGTGGTCGGCCGGCACGACCAGATCAGCGAAGTGGTGGAGGTACTCGGCCCGGAGGGCCGGCCCCCGTACCGGGTCCGCTTCCCCGACGGTCACGAGGCCCTGATGTCCCCGGGCCCGGACTGCGAGGTCCGCCACCCCGAGAGCGGGGGCTGACGGCCCTGGGGTGGGCCCCCGGGCTCACCCCACCGCCCCCTTCTTCTGGTAGTGGTCCTTCACCACCCGCGCGAACGCCCCGATCGTGTCCGTCCGCACCTCGCGCGCCGCGAAGAACACATGCCCCCGCACCTGCGGCAGGGCGTCCGCGAGCGTGAGGTGCTTCGACAGCTCGGCGGCGTCCTGCCAGGCCGCGGGCTGGGCCGGGTCGCCCGCCTTGTAGAGGGCCTCCCCGATGTAGAGCTGCGTACGGCTGCCCTTGGCGACCTCCGCCCACCAGGGGACGAGCTTCGCGTAGTCGGCCGCGGGGAAGCCGATGTTCCAGTACACCTGCGGGACGATGTAGTCGAGCCAGCCCTCCGTCACCCACTTCCGGGTGTCCGCGAAGGTGTCGTCGTAGGACTGGGCGGCGCGGGTGTCGGAGCCCAGGGGGTCGGCGGACTTGTTGCGCCAGACCCCGAAGGGGCTGATGCCGAAGCGGGTGGCGGGGCGGGTCTTCCTGATCCGGGCGGCCATGTCGAGGACGAACGTGTCGATGTTGGCGCGGCGCCAGGCGGCCCGGTCGGGGAATCCGGCGCCGTACGCGGCGTACGCGGCGTCGTCGTCGAAGGTCTGCCCGGCGACCGGGTAGGGGTAGAAGTAGTCGTCGAAGTGGACGGCGTCGAGGGGATAGCGGCGGACGGCGTCGAGGATCGCGGTGCGCACGAACGTCCGGACCGCGGGGAGCCCGGGGTTGTAGTACATGCGTCCGCCGTAGGTGACGACCCACTCGGGGTGGACGCGCGCGGGGTGCGTGGCGGCCAGCTTCGCCGGGTCCGCGTGGTTGGCGATCCGGAACGGGTTGAACCAGGCGTGCAGTTGGAGCCCGCGCCTGCGGGCCTCGGCGACGGCCGTGCCCAGCGGGTCCCAGCCGGGGTTCTTGCCCTGGGTCCCGGTGAGGACGCCCGACCAGGGCTCGTACGGCGAGGGCCACAGCGCGTCGGCGGTCGGCCGCACCTGGAGGATCACGGTGTTGAGGCGGGAGCGGACGGCGAGGTCGAGCCAGGAGACCAGCTCGGCGCGCTGCTGGGCGGCGGTGAGGCCGGCCCGGGAGGGGAAGTCCCGGTTGGCGACGGTGGCGAGCCACAGGCCGCGCATCTCGCGGGAGCGCCGGACGCCCTCCTGAGCCGGGGCCGCCGAAGCCGTCGCCGTGCTCCCCGCCACCGAGAGAGCCGCCAGCGCGAACGCCCGCCGGGTCAGTCGCCCCATAACAGAACCCCTTTGAAACTCGGTGTGCGGATTGTCTCGGGCCTCAGCATGCCCGACCCCGGCGATCGATCATCGATACTTGCTAGTAACGTGCACGTTCGGAGCAGGAACAGCACCGTGAGAGGAGCGATGTGACCGACATCGAACGCGTCGGAGTGGTCGGCTGCGGACAGATGGGCGCCGGTATCGCCGAGGTCTGCGCCCGCGCCGGACTCGACGTCAAGGTCGCCGAGACGACCGGCGAGGCCCTGGAGTTCGGCCGGACCCGGCTGCTCACCTCGCTGACGAAGGCCGCCGAGCGCGGCAAGATCACCGAGGAGGAGCGGGACGCCACCCTCGCGCGCCTCAGCTTCACCACCGACCTCGGCGAGTTCGCCGACCGGGACCTCGTCATCGAGGCGGTCGTGGAGAACGAGCAGGTGAAGACGGAGATCTTCCAGGTCCTGGACCAGGTCGTGACCCGCCCGGACGCGATCCTCGCCTCCAACACCTCCTCGATCCCCCTGGTGAAGCTCGCGGTCGCGACCTCCCGCCCGGACCACGTGATCGGCATCCACTTCTTCAACCCGGCCCCGGTCCAGAAGCTCGTCGAGCTGATCCCGGCGCTGACCACCTCCGAGGGCACCCTCTCGCGCGCCCAGCTCTTCGCCGAGAAGCTCCTCGGCAAGCACGCGATCCGCGCCCAGGACCGCTCCGGCTTCGTCGTCAACGCGCTGCTGATCCCCTACCTCCTCTCCGCGATCCGGATGTTCGAGACCGGCATCGCGAGCCGCGAGGACATCGACAACGGCATGGAGCTGGGCTGCGCCCACCCGATGGGCCCGCTGAAGCTGTCGGACCTGATCGGCCTGGACACGGTCGCGTCGGTCGCGCACTCCATGTACGAGGAGTACAAGGAGCCCCTGTACGCCGCTCCCCCGCTGCTCGCGCGCATGGTCGACGCGGGCCGGCTGGGCCGGAAGTCCGGCGCGGGCTTCTACACCTACGGCTGACTACGGGCTGTCACCCGGAACGGGCCCGGCGCTCTTCGGAGCGCCGGGCCCGCGGCATTCACACACCGTGTGCGCGGCGGGCCCGCATATGCCCTCCGCACACTCTCCCGCCGCGCCCACCAGGGAGGTTCACTCTTCATGCGCATGCAAGGGATGGCGTTCCGTTACGGACCATCACGGATCATCGCGGAGAGGAGCGGAGAGGTGACCGGCGATCCGGAACATCCCACCAGGACCATGAAGACCGAGGAACTCGCAGAGTTACGGCGCCGACTCGACGTGGCCTACGCCCGCGTCGAGGGCGGCCTCGCTCTGCTGACCCATCGCACCGAGGAGACCGCCAAGGAACTCGACGAGCTGAACAGCCGGATCGTCACCCTGGAACACCGCCGCTGGCCACTTCCGTCGCTGGCGGCGGTGACGTCCATCGGCGCCCTGGTGGCCACCCTGTGGGAGAGGATGGGGCGCTAGAGATCACCCCAGCCTGAGGTGGTGCAGGAGCATCAGGGCGGCGGCCATGTTCGCGGCCGGGACCTCCCCACGGGCGACCATGTCGGGGACGAGCTTGAGCGAGACCCACTCCCTGCGGTCCGACTCGAAATCGTCGACGGGATGTCCGACGTACTCCCCCTCGTCCGACCAGTAGATGTGGTGCCGGGCGTCGGTGAGGCCGTTGGACGGCTCGACGGTCATCAGGTGGTGGAGAGGCCCCGGCCGCCAGCCGGTCTCCTCCTCCAGCTCCCGCGCCGCCGCCTGCGCGACGTCCTCCCCGTCCTCCACGACGCCCGCCGCGAGCTCCCACCCCCAGCTGTCCGTGATGAAGCGGTGCCGCCACAGCAGCAGCACCTCGTTCGCCTCGTTGACCACCGTCGCGACCGCGACCGGGCGCAGCCGGATCAGGAAGTGGTCCAGGTGCCGTCCGTCGGGCAGTTCGACGTCCGCGAGATTGACGCTGAACCACCGGTTGGCGTACACGGCCTGTTCGTTTTTTTTCGTCCACTGCACGGTTCTGCCACCTTCCGTCGGGTAAGGGGCAATATCGCAGCAGGGGATGGGCGGCGGAGATGTGCGGAGGTGGGAGCGGGAGCACACAGGGGGCGGATCGGGGGCGCTCACCTGAACACGGGCAGGGCTCGGTGTCACGGCTAGTGTTGCGGCTTCCCCGTCCGCCGCGTCTCAGTCGTACGGGTACGAGTACGGGTCTCCCTACAGCGGCACCCGCAGCGCCCCGTCGATCAGTTCGGCCGCCTCGGCCGTGCCGGCGCCGCCGCTGCGGGCCAGGTGTTCGCGGACCTCGCGCAGCCGGTCCCGCAGCCGCTGGGACTCCATCCCCCGCGCCTGCTCGGCCATTTCGACGGCCGTGACGACCGCCTTGTCCGCGTTGCCCTGCCGCAGCTCGATCGTGCTGAGCATCGCCAGGCGGTGGACGCGGCCCCGGTCGTGCGCCGGGGTCCCGACGGCCGCGGCGGCGTGCTCGGCGGCGGCCGTGATGTCGCCGAGGCTGAGCAGGGCCTCCGCGATCTGGACGTTGACCAGGCCCGGCTGGACATAGCCCGTCTCGTCCGGTTCGTAGCCGCGCCGGATGCGGTCGGCCGCCGTCTCCGCACGCCGGATGCAGGAGATCGCGCTCGTGCTGTCACCGAGGTGCGCGTACGCCTTCGCCTGCATCGCGTACAGGTCCGAGGCGAGAGCGGGCGTGATGTGCTTGCCGGCCGTCCGCAGGGCCGCCTCCGCGAACGCGACCGCCTGCCGGAACTCCCGCATGAACAACGCCTGGTTGACGAGGAGCGCGATCACGTACGCGCCGAGTCCCGTGTCCCCGCTGGCCTTCGCCAGGCGCAGCGCCTGGTGGAAGTAGCGCTGCGCGAGGCCGTGCGCGTCCGAGTCGTACGCGCAGATGCCCGCGATCGCCACCAAGCCGCCGGTCGCGCGGTGCAGTTGGCGGCCCGTCGCGTCCGTGTAGCCGCCCCTCAGCAGCGGGGCCGCCTCCGCGTTCAGGAAACCCACGATCCGCGCGCGCGTCGCCACGCCGCCGGCCTTGCGGTACATCTGCTCGTAGTGCGCCCGCGCCGCCCTCAGCATCTCGATGTCCCCGGCGGTGACGCGGTGCCGGCCGCCCCGGCTCACATCCACGTCCTCCGGGGGGTTCTCCCACTCCCACACGGGCATCACCGCCGGAGTGCCGGTCACCGCCGGGGCGCCCAGGATGTGCGGGCGCTGCTGTTCGTCCGAGCGCCACAGCGCCGTCGCGCGCTCCACGAAGCCGGAGAGTGTGCCCGAGTGGGGGACGCCGGGTTCGCCCGGTACGCCGAGCCCGATGTCGTCCAGCGTCACCGGGCGGTGCAGGCGGGTCGCCAGGACCTCGCAGATCAGGTCCGGGACCTGGCCTCTCGGGCGCTGGCCCTTCAACCAGCGGGCCACGGCGGTGTGTTCGTAGCGGAGGGTCAACCCCCGTCTGCGGCCCACCTCGTTGACGTGGGCCGCCAGGCCCGCGTGGGAGATGCCGGCTTCGTCGAGGATCGCGTCGAGGAGGGTGTTGGGCTGCATGGGTGCCCCCGTTGTGGCTCGCCTGGGACCAGGGTAGTGGGGGTGGGTTCACACGGGGTGTGAAGGGAGCGCCCGCGGTTGTGGGGCGCGCTCGGTTTCGGGCGGGGGGTCTGTGCGGGTTCACTGGAGTGCCTCCGGCCGGGATATCGGCTCCCCCTCGAAAGCGACGTTCCGGCCGGAGGGTGGGGACTAAGGATGTGGCGCTAGAGGTGAGTTGTCGGGTGCGGACCGGATGTGGCTGGTCGCGCCCCGCGGCGGAGCCGCTGATAGATACGGCCCCGCGCCCCTAAGGGCGTTGCCCGAACGCCCGTTTCGCAGTGCGAGCAAGGCTGCGTCATCCCCTGGCTTCCCCGCCGTGTGACGCAACAAGTCCGTCAAGACCGCCGTCACCAACTCCTTTGGGGAACCGCCATGTTCCGCCGCCGCCCTCTCCAGCATGTACGGCAACGGGAAGAAGCGGCCCCTTCTGTCCCTCGCGTCCTCCGCTCCGTCCGTGAAGAGGATCATCGACTCGCCGGGGAGCAGGAAACCGTGCTCCACTGCCAGGTCGGCCGGCAGGGGGAACGGGCCCAGGGGTGGGAGGGGGTCGGCCCGGGACAGAGGCAACACCCGGCTGCCCGTGATCACGTACGGCCACGGGTGGCCGCAGTTCAACGCCAGTACGCCGCCGTCCGCGCCGATCTCCAGCAGCAGGACGGTGACGAACTCCTCGCCCACCGGGCCCGTCTGGTGTTCGGCGCGGTCCCGTAGGTGCCGGGCGAGGGTGCGGTCCAACCGGCGTAACACTCCCCCGAGTTCGGGCTCGTCGTGCACGGCCTCGCGGAAACCCCCGAGCAGCGCCGCGACCGTACCCAGCGCGGCGAGCCCGTGCCCCCGTACGTCCCCCATCACGACCCGCACCCCGAACTCGGTGCCGACGACGTCGTACAGATCCCCGCCGACCGAGGCCCCCCGCTCGGCGGAGACCTGAACGGCGGCGACACCGAGGCCCTCGATGCGGGCGGGCAGGGGCCGCAGCACCACGCTCTGGGCGACCCCGGCGACGTACCGGGCCTGCTTCAACTCCCGTCGCAGATGCAGCGCGACGGCACAGAACACCGCTCCCCCGACGAACGGACAGACCAACTGATACGAGGTGACCGCCACGGCCCCCCACATCACGGGCGTGACCACCCACCCCAACGACCGCCTGACGCTGAACATCCCCGACGGCCCCCCATCTAGGCCAGGAACGAAAACAGACCGGCCCCGAAAGGCCGGTCTGCATTCTGTCGAGGGATGGCTCAAGGAGACCAGGAGGGCCGCCAATGTCACCCGGACGAGTGAAGGTCTTTTAGGGGCGCGGAGAACTGCGCGAACGGCCACAGATCACCCGCACCCGGCAACGAAACATCAGCCCCGCAGGACAGCCCCCGTACGCTCCCCAGCAAGCGCAACAGCCGCATCGCGCGCAGCCGAAGCCTCATCGACCGTCAGTGTCCGATCACCGGCCCGGAAGCGCAGGGCATAAGCCAACGACTTCCGCCCCTCCCCCAGTTGCTCGGCGTTCTCGTACACGTCGAACAGCCGAACCGCCTCCAGCAGCTCCCCGGCACCTTCCCGAAGCGCGGCCTCGACCACGGCAGCCGGCACCGACTTCTCCACCACCAGCGCGACATCCTGCGTGGCGACGGGGAACGACGAGATCCGGGGCGCATCGAGGAACCCGGCCCCGGCCGACTCGACCGCGTCGAGGTCGATCTCCATCGCGGCGGTCCGCGCCGGCAGCCCGAACGCCTTGACGACACGGGGGTGCAGCTCACCGGCGTACCCGACGACGGTCTCGCCGATCACGAACTCGGCGCACCGGCCGGGGTGCCAGGGCCCGTACTGCCCTTGACGGACGACCAGTTCGACCCCGGCCTCACGCGCGACCGCGCGCCCCGCCTCGACGGCGTCGGCCCAGTCGGCGGGACGGCCCTTGCCCCACCAGCCGGCCTGCTCGCGGGCACCGGCGAGCACGGCACCCACGTGCCGGGGCTGGACCGGCAACGCGGCGTCGAGGGAGGCGAGTTCCTCGTCGGTGGGACGACGGTCGACCGGCAGCACCGCGGCGACGGCCTGTTCGTCGCGGGGGTGGAACACCAACCCCGTCTCGAACAGGGCGAGATCATGCGACCCCCGCCCGTCGTTGCGACGCAGCGCACCCAGCAGCCCCGGCAGCAGCGACGTCCGGAGCGCGGGCTCCTCGTCGTTGAGGGGGTTGGTGAGCTTGACGACCCGGCGGTTCAAGTCGCCCGCGTCCAGCAGGAGTTGGTCGAAGACCTGTTCCCCGATGAACGGGTAGGACGGCGCCTCGACGTACCCGGCCCCGGCCAGCGACCGCCCGACCCGGCGGTGCAGCCGCTGCCGTCCGGTGAGCCCCCGCCCGGCGGGCGGCTTGGGCAGGGTGGAGGGCAGGTTCTCGTACCCCTCAAGCCGGATGACCTCTTCGGCGAGGTCGTTGGGCGCGACGAGGTCGGGCCGCCAGGACGGCACGGTGACGATCAGCTCGTCCTGCCCGTACACGTCGCAGCCGATCTGCTGGAGCCGGCGTACGACGGTCTCGCGCCCGTAGGTGACGCCCGCGACCTTGTCGGGGTGGTCGGCCGGGATGGCGATCGTGTGCGGCGCGGACGGCGCGATGACCTCGGTGACCCCGGCCTCGGCGGTACCGCCGGCGAGGAGGACGAGGAGGTCGACGGCGCGCTGCGCGGCGGCGGACGCGGCCTGCGGGTCGACGCCGCGCTCGAAGCGGCGGGACGCCTCGGAGGACAGCTTGTGGCGGCGGGCGGTGCGCGCGACGGTGACCGCGTCGAAGTGGGCGGCCTCGATGACGACGTCCCCGGTGGCGCCGTCGTCATCGATCTCCGTGTTGGCGCCGCCCATGACGCCGGCGAGGCCGATGGGCCCGCGCTCGTCGGTGATGACGAGGTCCTCGGCGTGCAGGGTGCGCTCGACGGCGTCGAGGGTGACGAGCTTCTCGCCCTCGGCGGCGCGGCGGACGCCGATCGTGCCCTGGACCAGGGAGCGGTCGTAGGCGTGCAGGGGCTGGCCCAGCTCGGTCATCACGTAGTTCGTGACGTCGACGGCGAGGGAGATCGGGCGGATGCCGACCTTCTGGAGGCGGCGGGTCAGCCAGATCGGGGAGCGTGCCTCGGGGCTGAGTCCGGTGACGGTGCGGGCGGTGAAGCGGTCGCAGCCGAAGGGGTCGGAGACCTGGACCGGGTAGCCGTACGCGTTCGGTCCCGGCACGTCGAGGAGCGCCGGGTCGCTGAGCGGGAGGCCGTAGGCGATGGCGGTCTCGCGGGCGACGCCGCGGACGGACAGCCAGTCGCCGCGGTTGGCGGTGACGGCGATGTCGAGGACCTCGTCGACGAGCTGGAGCAGCTCGATGGCGTCCTTGCCGACCTCGGTCTCGGGCGGCAGGACGATGATGCCCTTGGTGCCGTCGTCGCCCATGCCCAGCTCGTCGCTGGAGCAGATCATGCCGTGGGAGGTCTTGCCGTAGGTCTTGCGGGCGGCGATCGCGAAGTCGCCGGGCAGGACCGCGCCGGGCAGGACGACGACGACCTTGTCGCCAACGGCGAAGTTGCGGGCGCCGCAGACGATCTCCTGCGGCTCACCCGTGCCGTTGGCGGTGCCGACGTCGACGGTGCAGAAGCGGATCGGCTTCTTGAACTCCGTCAGCTCCTCGATGGTGAGGACCTGACCGACGACGAGGGGGCCCTTGAGGCCGTCGCCGAGCTGCTCGACGGTCTCGACCTCAAGTCCTGCGGAGACGAGCTTGGCCTGCACGTCGCGGCCGGTCTCGGTGGCGGGGAGATCGACGTACTCCCGCAGCCAGGAAAGCGGGATACGCATCAGATCTCACTCCCGAACGGCCGGGTGAAGCGCACGTCACCCTCGACCATGTCTCGCATGTCTTCGACGTTGTGGCGGAACATCAGCAGGCGCTCGATGCCGAACCCGAAGGCGAACCCGCTGTACTTCTCGGGGTCGACGCCGCAGGCGGTCAGCACCTTGGGGTTGACCATGCCGCAGCCGCCCAGCTCGATCCAGCCCTCGGAGGAGCAGGTACGGCAGGGGCGGTCGGGGTTGCCGACGGACTCGCCCTTGCAGACGTAGCAGACCATGTCCATCTCGGCGGACGGCTCGGTGAACGGGAAGAAGTTCGGCCGCAGCCGGGTCTTCATGTCCGGGCCGAACAGGGAGCGGACCATGTGGTCCAGGGTGCCCTTGAGGTCGGCCATGGTGAGGCCCTCGTCGACCGCGAGCAGCTCGACCTGGCGGAAGACCGGGGTGTGCGTGGCGTCCAGCTCGTCCGTGCGGTAGACGACGCCGGGGCAGATCACGTACACCGGCAGGTCGCGGTCCATGAGGGAGCGGATCTGCACGGGCGAGGTGTGGGTGCGCAGCACCTGTCCCGAGTCGGCGGTGCCGTCGGCGGCCTCGACGAAGAAGGTGTCCTGCTCGCCGCGCGCCGGGTGGTCGGGGCCGATGTTGAGGGCGTCGAAGTTGAACCACTCGGCCTCGACCTGCGGGCCCTCGGCGACCTCGTAGCCCATCGCGACGAAGACGTCCTCGATGCGCTCGGAGAGGGTCGTCAGCGGGTGGCGGGCGCCGGCCGGGATCCGGTCGTACGGCAGGGTGACGTCGACGGCCTCCTCGACGAGGACACGCGCGTCGCGCTCGGCCTCCAGCTCGGTCTGGCGGGCGGCGAGGGCCTTGTTGACGGCACCCCGGGCCTGGCCGACGAGCTTGCCCGCGGCGGCCTTGGCCTGCGGGGGCAGCGCGCCGATCTCGCGGTTGGCGAGCGCCAGCGGGGAGGTGCCGCCGGTGTGGGCGACCTTCGCCTCCTGGAGCGCGTCCAGGGAGTCGGCGGCGGTGAACGCGGCGAGCGCCTCGTCCCGCATGCGCTCGACTTCTTCCGGTTTCAACGCCTCGACCTCTACTGGGTCGTACGACTTATTCGGTGCCGACATCTCTTCCCGTGCTTCCGGTTGGCTGGCTGGAGAACCCCCGTGACCGGCTCGCTGAGCGCTCTGTGGGACACAAAGGTGCCAAAGGCCGAGTCTAACGGGGTGCGGATGTTCGAACGCGCCCGCAGTGACCTAGCTCAGATAAGCAGGGGCCGCCACGGGCAACGTAAATCGGAACTGTGCGCCGCCCTGGGGGGCGCGGCCGACCGTGATGACTCCGCCGTGGGCCTCGACGATGCCCTTGACGATGTAGAGCCCGAGGCCCGTGCCGCCGCGCTTGCTGCCCCGCCAGAAGCGGGTGAAGACGCGGTTCATGGACTCCTCCGGGATACCCGCCCCCTCGTCGCTCACGGTGACCGACGTGCCCGTGTCCTCCCCCTCGCGGGGGGACGCGGCGGACGTGACGTCTATCGTGACGGTTCCCTCGCCGTGGCGCACGGCGTTTTCGATGAGGTTGCTCAGCACCTGGTCGACCTTGTCGGGGTCGGCCCACAGGGCGGGCAGCGGCTGCCCTATGCGCAGCAGGAAGCGGTCGGCGGGCAGTCCCGCGGCGACGTACGCCTGGATGTGGCGGCCGACGGCGGCGCCCATGTCGACGGGCTGGCGGCGGACCTCAAGGCGGCCCGAGTCGATCCGGGAGATGTCGAGGAGCTCGGCGATGAGGCGGGTGACGCGGTCCGCGTCGGCGTCGACGGTCTCCAGCATCAGGCGCTTCTGGTCGTCGGTGAAGCGCTCCCACTTGGCGAGGAGGGTCGCGGTGAAGCCCTTGACGGAGGTGAGGGGGGAGCGCAGTTCGTGGGCGACCGTGGCGATCAGCTCGGCGTGGGAGCGCTCGGTGCGGCGCCGGGCCTCGGTGTCGCGCAGACAGACGACGACACGCTGTACGGGGCCGGTGGGGCGGTCGCGGACGTAGCGGGCGGAGACGAGGAACTCGCGTCCGCCGGGCAGCAGGAGGTTGCGTTCGGGCTGGCGCACCCGGGTGGCGAGGCCGCCGTACGGATCGGTGAGCTGCCACCAGCGGCGGCCCTCCAGGTCCTCTAACGGCAGTGCCTTGTCCAGCGGCCTGCCGAGGACGTCGGCCGCGGCGGTGGCGGTCATCCGTTCGGCCGCGGCGTTGAAACAGACGACCCGGCCGTGCTCGTCGGCGACCACCAGGCCGTCCGGCAGCTCGTCCGGCCCCATCCCGGGCGGCCACCAGACCCTGCGGGCTTCCGGTGTGCCGCTCGTGACCGCACTCATCCTCGTACCCCACCTCCCGCGACGAGGACCCCCGAGCACGCCACCCTACTGGCTGGCGGTGACGCTGCGGCACCCTCCTGAGGCGCGCTGTGCACGGGCTGACGCATAGAGACATACGGCGGCGGCCGTGGCAAGGTTCAGACTTTCAGCCTTTCCGTGGATAGGGACGCGTACGACCGCGTCCGCGAGCCCCCTGGTCTCCTCCGGGAGCCCCCACGCCTCGTTCCCGAACACCCACGCCGTGGGACCGCCCATGGTCCCCTTGTCCAGCTCGTCGTCAAGACCGTCCTGACCTGCGCCGTCGGCGGCGAGGATGCGTACGCCGGCCGCCTTGAGCCCCGCCACGGCCTGTTCGACCGGCACCCCGACGGCGACGGGCAGATGGAACAGAGAGCCGACGGAGGCCCGGACAGCCTTCGGGTTGTACAGGTCGACGGAGGCATCGGTGAGGACGACGGCCTCGGCACCGGCCGCGTCCGCGCACCGCAGGACCGTCCCGGCGTTCCCGGGGTCGCGTACGTGCGCGAGGACGGCGACCAGCTTCGGGCGGGCGGCGAGGATCTCCTCGAACGGGGTGTCGAGGAACCGGCAGATCCCAACGAGCCCCTGCGGGGTGACGGTGGTGGAGATGTCGGCGACGACCTGCTCGTCGGCGAGATGCACCCGCGCGCCCGCGTCCCGCGCCTCCCCGACGACGTCGGCGTACCGCTCGGCCGCCTCCACGGTCGCGAACAGCTCGACCAGCGTCCCCCTGGCCGCCTCCCGCACGGCCTGCGGCCCCTCGGCGAGAAACAGCCGCTCCTTGCTCCGGAAGTTCCGCTTGGCGAGCCGCCGGGCGGCGGAGACGCGGGGGGAACGGGGGGAGATGAGGTCGGGGGGCAGGGGGGACATGTACGGGTCTCGCCTTCTGGTCAGCAGAACGGACCCGCAGGTAGTCCCACGGGTCCGTGCAGTCAAAGCTCTAGCCCGGGATTCAGGCGGCCTTGGGGGCGTTGACGTCCGCCGGAAGCGCCTTCTGGGCGACCTCGACGAGCGCGGCGAACGCGTTCGCGTCGTTCACGGCCAGCTCGGCGAGGATCTTGCGGTCGACCTCGACGTTCGCGGCCTTCAGACCCTGGATGAAGCGGTTGTAGGTGATGCCGTTGGCGCGGGCAGCGGCGTTGATGCGCTGGATCCACAGCTGACGGAAGTCGCCCTTGCGCTTCTTGCGGTCGTTGTAGTTGTAGACCAGCGAGTGGGTGACCTGCTCCTTGGCCTTGCGGTACAGGCGCGAACGCTGACCACGGTAGCCGGAGGCCGCCTCGAGGATCGCCCGGCGCTTCTTGTGGGCGTTGACTGCCCGCTTGACGCGTGCCACTTTTTAACTCCTTGTAGCGGGGCCGTGGTTGGACTCACACGACCCGGTATCGAATAGGTCCCGGTGGAGACGTGAGGCGCTTGTTCGGAAAGCGCCGTACGTCACTTGCCGAGAAGCTTCTTGATCTTCTTGGCGTCGCCCGGGGCCATCTCGGCGTTGCCGGTGAGGCGACGCGTCACGCGGGACGACTTGTGCTCAAGCAGGTGGCGCTTGCCGGCGCGCTCGCGGAGCACCTTGCCGGAGCCGGTGATCTTGAAGCGCTTGCTGGAACCGCTGTGCGACTTGTTCTTCGGCATAGCGCCGTACTCTCCTCGTCGGTGGCGCTCCGGTGCCCGGTCGTGAAACCGGGCACGGGGTGGAGCGTCGCTCTTCTATCGGTTGGATCCGGGGACTCGCGTCCCGTGGATCACGCCTCGGCGGAAGCCTCGGCAGGGGCCTCGACGGCCTCGGCGGTCTCCGGCACCTCGGCGTTGACGGCGTCGGCGTCCGCGGCGTTCTGCGAGCGGCCGGGGTTGGCCTTCGCCTCGGCCTTGCGGGCCTCCTGCGCCTGGCGTGCCTCGGCCATCGCCTCGGTCTTCTTCTTGTGCGGACCGAGAACCATGATCATGTTGCGGCCGTCCTGCTTCGGGTTCGACTCGACGAACCCCAGCTCCTGGACGTCCTCCGCGAGGCGCTGGAGCAGGCGGTAGCCCAGCTCCGGGCGCGACTGCTCACGGCCGCGGAACATGATCGTGATCTTGACCTTGTCGCCCTGCTTGAGGAACCGGACGACGTGACCCTTCTTGGTGTCGTAGTCGTGCGGGTCGATCTTCGGCCGGAGCTTCATCTCCTTGATGACCGTGTGCGCCTGGTTCTTGCGCGCCTCACGGGCCTTCATGGCCGACTCGTACTTGAACTTCCCGTAGTCCATGAGCTTGCAGACCGGCGGGCGGGCGTTCGCCGCGACCTCGACCAGGTCCAGGTCGTACTCCTGCGCAAGCTCCAGTGCCTTGGCCAGCGGGACGATGCCCACCTGCTCGCCACTGGGACCGACAAGTCGCACCTCGGGAACGCGAATCCGGTCGTTGATGCGGGGCTCGGCGCTGATGAGTCCTCCTCGGTTGCACCACGCGACTCCCTGGTTCGAGCGCCGCGTAACGTCTGTCTCTTAAGACCTTCAACCATGTCGAGGCAGAAAAAATGCCCCGAACGATCACATGCGGGGTTCCTCGAACTACCGGAACACCGCCGCGGGGATCGCGGGGCGTACTCATCGGACGGCGGCGCCCCCACGAGGGGCGGCCGTCTGACCGGTGACCCGCCGCCCCGGAGGGTGGTCGGGTGGGAGTTCGAAGCCTCCACTTGTGGGCCGGGCACAGTCATGCCCAGCCGGTCGTTCAATGAGGTTAACAGGCGGTGCCGATACTGGCCAATCCGGGCTGCGTGGTGGACCCTGTCCCCCCGCCACCTATCGTGTCCCCCATGAGTGACACCCCCGACTTCAACGAAATGACCCGCGACATCGCCGAGGTCCCCGCCGTCGAGGTCATCGTGACGGTCGCCGTCAACCTCATGAGCGCCGCGGCCGTCAAGCTCGGCCTCACGGAGGAGGGCGAGAAGTTCAAGGACCTGGACGAGGCGCGGAAGCTGATCACCGCGTTGGCGGGGCTGCTGGACGCGTCCGCCACGGAGATCAGTTCCTTCCACGCGGCACCGCTGCGGGACGGGCTGAAGTCGTTGCAGCTCGCGTTCCGTGAGGCGTCCATCGTGCCGGACGCGGTGGGGCAGGGGCCGGGCGAGAAGTACACGGGGCCGGTTTACGGCTGAAGACGGTTGAGTTTCGGCTGCGGGCCGGTGGGGGTTGTTCGCGCCCACGCGGCGGAGCCGCAAATCGATACAGCCCCGCGCCCCTGAAAGACTCGCAGCCGCCGGTGGTCAGCCGTCACGCTCGCACGAGCAAGGGCTCTCCCGGGGGGTTCGCCTCTGGCGGCAGCAGTGCCAGGTCCAGGCCGCGCACCAGCCTTGCCCTCAGTGTTTCGTCCGCCGCCAGGCGTTCGGCCACCGCTTGCGCCGCCTTCGCCGGTACCGCGCCGTCCGCCAGGACGAGGGCCAATGTGCCGTCCGACTTCCCCGGGCCCAGATACGCGCGCTGGACGTCCGGTTCGGCAGCGACCGCCTTGCGTACCGCCTCCACCACCGCCGGGTCCTCCAGCGGGTCCGTCGTCGTGCGGCCCTCCGCTAGGGCCAGCAGGGTCTGGCCCGTCAGTTCGAAGGGGACCGGGCCCGCCAGGTCCAGGACCACCGTGTCCGCCTTCTCGTGGGCCGCCGCCTCCAGTGCCTGGTGGAGGCGGACCGCTACCGGGCGGGCCTCGGGGTCCCAGCGGGTCAGGGCGGCGGTGGAGGTGAAGGCGGGGAGCGCCTTGCGGGGGCCCGCCTTGAGGGTGGGGACCGCCATGTCGCTGGTCTTCTCGCGGCGCAGTCCGTTCTCGTCCTCCTCGACCTCGCCCAGGACCGCCACGACGGGGACCAGGAGGCGGGCGTCCCGCAGGGCCGTCAGCACCGGGGGGACGGCCGTGCGGTCCTGCGACCACGCGGTGAGCGCCGCCGCGAGCGCGGGGTCGGCGGTGCCGTCGTCGTCGGGGAAGCCGGGGTCGGGAATGTTCTTGTTCGCCACGGTCACCGACCCTATCGGGGGGATGCTGCTGCGGTTGTGCGGGGCCGGTAACCGCGCGGTCACCGGTCTCACGGTTTTCTCAGGAATCCCTGACGTGGTTCTAACGTCCGTCTCACATAGGACACAGTCGCCGCCCCCACCATCGCGGGATGGAGTCCTCCAGAGCCGCCCGACGCCATCGCGCCCGCCCCGCCTCCCGGCGCCGGCCGGTCCTCCTGGCCGTGCTCGCCGTCGTCGTGACGGCCTGCGGGGCGGCGTACGTGAAGACCCATGACGACGCACGCGCGAGCCCCGTATCGTCGGCCCCGGCGGCGACCTCCTCGCCGGCCGCGCACACCCAGGAGGAGCCCGTGCCGGAACCGGAAGTCGACCTCACCGCACTGCTGAAGACGGCGATGGACGCGGTGGACGTCCCCGGTGACGCCGCCGTGTCCGTGGGGGTGCTCGATCCGGCCTCCGGGGACAGTGCCGTGTACGGGGAGGCCGCGTTCGACACGGCCAGCGTCGTCAAGGTGGACATCCTCGCGGCACTGCTGCTCCAGGCGCAGGACGCGGGGCGCACGCTGACCGCCCAGGAGAAGGCGTACGCCGCCCTCATGATCGAGAACAGCGACAACGACTCGGCGACCGCCCTGTGGAACACGATCGGCCAGGCGGAGGGGCTGGACGCGGCCAACGAACGGTTCGGGATGACCTCGACCGAGGGCGGCGAGGGCGCGCTGTGGGGGCTCACCCAGACCACCGCCGCCGATCAACTCGCCCTGCTCCAGCAGGTGTTCGGCGAGGACTCGAAGCTGAGCGAGGCGTCCCGGGAGTATGTGCGGAAGCTGATGTCCCAGATCGAGGCCGACCAGCGGTGGGGGGTGTCCGCCGCCGCGCAGGGTACTCAGTGGGCGCTGAAGAACGGCTGGCTGCCGCGCAGCACGACCGGGCTGTGGGACGTCAACAGCATCGGTCGGGTGACGGCCGGGGACGGCTCGTACCTGATCGCCGTCCTGTCCGACGGGAACGCGAGCATGGCGGCGGGGGTGACGCTGGTGGAGGACACGGCGCGGGCGGCGGTGGGGGTGTTCACGGACGGGTCGTAGCGGGGTGGGGTCGTAGCCGGGGGTAGTCTGCGCCGCCGACCGCGCCGGTGGCCCGGCGGAAAGGCCGGTTCCTCACGCCCCGCGTCCGCCCGCGCCTAGAACTCCGTACGGCGGCGGCCCCGCCACAGCACCACCGACGTCACCAGCAGCACTCCCCCGGCGCCGCCCGCCAGGGGGCCCGCCCAGTCCGACGTGTCGTGGTCGTCGTTCTCCTTGTCGGGGCCCGCGCCGAAGTACTCCTTGCCGTACGAGCGTGAGGACAGGCCCTCCGGCTTGAGCTTCGCGGCGGCGTCGAGCGCGGCGGCCGGGTCGATGAAGCCGTAGCCGCGGGAGTCGTCCCGGCCGCCCGTGGGGGCGTCGCGGGCGGTGGACTCCAGGAGCTTCTTGATCTGCGCCGGGGTCAGACCGGGGTGCGCGGCCTTGATGAGGGCGACCGCGCCGGAGACGAAGGCCGCCGCCGCGCTCGTGCCCCAGCCCTCGTAGTACTTGTGGTCCGGGTCGGCGATCACGACGTCCACGCCGGGGGCGCTGACCGTCGCGTACCAGTGGCGGGTGGAGAAGTAGGCGCGTACGCCGTTCTTGTCGACGGCCGTCGCGGCGATGACCCCCGGGTAGGCCGCCGGGTACGAGATGTGGTCGCCCTTGTCGCCGCCGTTGCCCGCGGAGGCGACGACGACGGAGCCCTTCTTCAGCGCGTACTGCACGGCCTCGTCCTCGGCGGGCTCGGGGTGCGCGGACGCCGAGTCGTCGCCGAGGGAGAGGTTGATGACGTCCGCGCCCTGGTCGGCGGCCCAGCGGATGCCCTCCGCGAGGGCGTTGCCGCGGGTGTTGCGGGCGCGGGTGCGGGCCGGGTCGCCGTCCTCCAGGATCACCCGGACGGGCAGGATCTTCGCCTCCGGGGCGATGCCGAGGACGCCGTCGCCGTTGTCGTACCCGTGTCCGTGGCCCGCGATGATGCCGGCCATCGCGGTGCCGTGCCGGGCCCAGGCCCGCTGCCCGCGTACCGCGCCGAAGCCGACGAGGTCCTTCTCGGGCAGGACGTTGCCGGTGAGGTCGGGGTGGTCGGCCTCCACGCCGGTGTCGAGGACGGCGACGGTGACCCCGGCGCCCTTCGTGGTCTCCCACGCCTCCCGTGTGTGCATCGCCTCCAGCGCCCACTGCTGGTCGCGTATGCCGTCGGCGTAGGCGGCGGTGGGGGGGACGAGGGCGACGGCGGCGGCGACGAGGCAGCCGAGGAGGGCGGCGCGGCGGCGGGTGGTGAAGGGGGGTCGTGACGTGTTTCCGGGGTGGCTCATGACGGTTGCTCCGTCGGGCCGGCCGCGGCCTTGCGCAGGCTTCGTTCGATGCGGTCCG
Organism: Streptomyces sp. 4F14; assembly: GCF_048159485.1. NCBI lineage: Bacteria > Bacillati > Actinomycetota > Actinomycetes > Kitasatosporales > Streptomycetaceae > Streptomyces > Streptomyces sp. 4F14. The sequence goes on along the minus strand of NZ_JBLRVY010000007.1, from coordinate 168,257 downwards.
CGAGGCCCTTGGCCTCGTTGCCCAGGCCCGCCTGGGCGACGGCCGAGGTGGCGCCGGTCGCGGTCGCCTCGGGGGCGGACTGGGGCGTGTCCACGGTGCGGTTGTCCGCCCAGCCGGAGACGGAGTACACGACCACGGGCGCGTCCGTCAGCACGGACACCGTCCACGAGGCGCGCTGCGCGTTCCCGAAGCGGGCGGCGACGGTGTCCGGGACGGCGTACGGGCGGGGCATGAGGTCCGTACGGCGGGCCAGGCCCTCCTTGTCGAACCGCGCGTCCAGCTCGCGCATGCCGGCCGCGTCGGCGGTCGTGAACAGGAGGCCCACGGTCGTCACGTAGCTCTGGGTCGCGTCCACGTACGTCGCCCGCAGCAGGCGGTCGCAGCCGGCCGGGGCGAGGACCCTCGTCAGCAGGGGGTCGAACGCGTTCTCGCAGCCCGCGTCCGGGGCGACGCCGACCCGTGTCCACGTCCGGTCCGCGCCGCCCGGGCCCGCGCCCTGGCCGTCCACCGTCACCGGGAACAGCTGGTCCACGGGCACGCTGTGCCAGATCGCCGCGGCCGCCGCGTAGCTCCCGCTCGCCGCCGCCGCGTCGTCCCCGATCAGCCAGCTGCCGGTGACCGCGCCGCCGATGAGACCCAGCCCGAGGACCACACAGGCGGCCGCGGCGACGACCCGCCCGCGGGCCCAGGGGTGGTGGGGCTCCGGGGTGCCGAGGGGGGTCACGACCGGCGGGGTGGGAGTGGGGGTGGCGGTCCAGGACAGGGAGGGGTCGGGGGTGAAGTGGGGTGGGGCGGAGTGGTGCTCCGCGGGGGTGCCGAGGGGGGTGGCCGTCGAGGGCCGCGGGGGTGCGGGGCGGGGGGTCCGGCCGGGCACGTCGTGGTCGGGCGCGGGGGCCGGGGGTTCGGTGGTCCGCCCGGGGCGGTGAGAGGCCGGGGCGGTGGTGGAGGGGGGCGACGGCATCGGGGGGTTCTGTCCGGGGGTGACGCGGGTGGTACCGGGGCGTGCGGATCTGGGCGGGGCGGAGGGGCGTGGGGGGAGGGGGGTGTCTTGGGGGGCGGGGGGTTCGGACGCGGGGGGCGGGGTGGTGGGGTGGGGGGTCGATGCGGGTGCGGGGGTCGGGCGGGGTGCGGTGGGGTGGGGGGGCGATGCGGGTGCGGGGGCCGGACGGGGTGCGGTGGGGTGGGGGGGCGATGCGGACGCGGGGGCCGGACGGGGTGCGGTGGGGTGGGGGGGCGATGCGGACGCGGGGGCAGGGCGGGGGGTGGCTCGGGGGCCTTCCGGCGCCGGGGTGGCTGACGGGTGTGGGGGTGTGCGGGGGGCTTCGGGCGCGGGTGCGGTGGCGGGGCGCGGGGTGGCGCGGTGGCCCTCCGACGCCGGGCGCGGGGGCGTGCGAGGGACTTCCGGCGCGGGTGCGGTGGCCGGGCGCGGGGTGGCGCGGTGGCCCTCCGACGCCGGGGTGGTGGGGCGGGGTGGAGCGGGGTGGCTTTCCGACGGGGGCGCCGGGCGCGGCGCAGGTCGGTGGTCCTCCGGGGCCGGGGTGGCCGGCGGGGCGGGTGGCGTGCGGTCGTCCTTCGTTGCCGAGAGGTCGGACCTGTGCTCGGCGCCGGGCGCGGTGGGGCGGCGAGGTGGTGTGCCGGGGGTGCTCTTCCGGGCCGGGCCGGGAGGGGTCGGAGTCGTCGTGGGGTCGGGGCGGGCCGGTGCCCCCGGGGGGCGCCCGGACACAGAGCCGTCCCGCTCCGGCGCATCGGCGTGCGACAGCCTCGGCGGGGCCTGGGGCGGCACCTTGGGGCGGGGCGGGGTGGAGCTGTCCTGCGCGGACGCGTCGTACGGCAGGCGGGCCTGCGTCGAGTCGTCCTCCGCGGCCGTGGCGAACGGGACGTCGAACTCCGGGGGGTGTGCCGAGGACGTGGGAGTCCAGGCCGGGGTGTCCGTCGGGGCCGGGCGGGACGGCGTCTCGCCCACGGGGCGGGCCATGCGGCTGCGGGAGAACGGCGTCCAGGCGCTGCCGGTGGCAGGCGGACGCGGAATGTCGGACCCCGGCGCCCGGCCGACGCCGACCCGGGACACGTACGGCCGGACTCCGTCGGCCCCGGCGTCGGAGGGCGTGCCGCCGGGACGGGGTACGGAGGTGCCGCCGGGACGGGATACGGGGGTGCCGCCGGACTCCGTGCCACCGGCACCGGCAGCCGTCCCTACGCCGGACTGCGAAGCCTTCCCCGCACCGGACTCCGGAGTCATCCCTACGCCAGGCCCCGAGGGCACCCCTGCGCCGGACCCCGAAGTCATCCCCACGCCAGGCCCCGAAGTCATCCCCACGCCGGACCCCGAGGGCACCCCTGCGCCGGACCCCGAAGTCATCCCCACGCCAGGCCCCGAAGTCATCCCCACGCCGGACCTCGAAGTCATCCCCGCGCCGAGCCCTGAAGCCACATCCGTGCCGGACCCCGAAGCCACATCCCCGCCGGCCCTGGGACCCGCGTCCGCGCCGACCACCGGCGTCACGTCCACGCCGGACCCAGACGTCACGCCCGTACCGGGCGCCGGACCCGCGCCGGCCGCAGAAGCCGCGCCTTCGCCCACCGCGAAAGCCCCGTCCGTGCCGGAACCCCCTACACCCCTGCCACCCGCCCCAGTTCTCCGGGCCCCGTTCCCCTGCGCGCCCCCCGCCCGCTCACCGTTCCGCAACGCTCCCCCCGGCCGGGCAGCCGCAGGCGGCGTGTCCGGGAACCGAGCCGAAGCGGGCGGCGGTGGAAAAACGTCTCCGCCGACAGACACCCCACCACTACGCGCATCACGCCACACACGCTCCTCACCAACCTCACGCACCCCACCAGAAGCAGCCCACTCACCGGCACCGGCCCCTGCACCCGCCGCAAGCTCCCCGCTCCCCCACCCCGCACCAAACCGCACCTCACCCGACCGTCCCTGCCCCGAGCGCGTCTCGCCCGCCCGCACCTGTTCCGACCGCCCGTCACCCGGCACCGCCTGACCAGCCCCGCCCCGCCCGGCGCCCTCGTCCCAAGCCTCGCCCCCCACCACACGCCCTTCCCCCCGGAGGGACCCGTTCCCGTCCTCGTTGTCGCTCGCCGACCCCGTGAAGCCCGCCCCCGCGGCAGAGCCCTCCTTCAAGGACGCCCCTTCCGAAACCGTGTGATCCGCCGGAGGGCGCCGTGCTTCCGTGCTCACGATGCAACCCCCCGTTTTCCTCGTGCCGAGCCGCCCCGTCGTGGTGGACGGACGAGCGGCGGCGCCCCGGCGGACGGCCGACCCTGGGGCACGCATACCCGCACAGGCCGACCGGCATCCCGGCACGGACTTGCGGCCGGAGCCGTTCCTCCGTGCGTGCGCGTCACTCTACGGCTTGTCATGGGGGGAGGGAGAACCAGTACCGCCGCCGCGGGGCTTCTGCCCGGATCGTCCCCCTACCCTGCGGTAATCGGGTCTGGCAGGCTGCGTACATGACTGTGCGCGCCGCCGACCGGGCCCGTTACGACCGGGCCACCGCCCACCTGGACGCCCCCCTCGCGATCGTCGATCTGGACGCTTTCGACGCGAACGCCGACGACCTGCGCCGCCGGGCCGCGGGGAAGCCGATCCGGGTGGCGAGCAAGTCCGTCCGCTGCCGGGCGCTGCTGGAGCGGGTGCTCGCGCGGGACGGCTTCGCGGGGCTGATGTCGTTCACGCTGGCGGAGTCCCTGTGGCTGGCCCGCTCGGGCTTCGAGGACGTCCTGCTGGCGTACCCCTCGGCGGACCGCGCCGGGTACGCGGAGCTGGCGTCGGACCCGAAGCTCGCCGCGGCCGTGACGGTGATGGTCGACGACGTCGCCCAGCTCGACCTGATCGACGCGGCGCGCGGCGACGGCCGTGAAGTGGTCCGCGTCTGCCTGGAGTTGGACACGTCCCTCCAGATGCTCGGCGGCCGGATCAGGATCGGCGCGCTCAGGTCCCCCCTCCGCTCCCCCGCCCAACTCGCCGACTTCGCCCGCACGGTGACCCGGCGTCAGGGCTTCAAGCTGGTCGGCATCATGGCGTACGAGGGTCATATCGCCGGCGTCGGCGACTCGGTGGCCGGCCGCCCTCTCCGCTCCCGTGCGATCAGGCTGATGCAGACGACGGCCCGCCGCGAACTCGCGGAGCGCCGCGCCGAGGTGGTCCGCGCGGTCCGGGCGGTCGCCCCCGACCTGGAGTTCGTGAACGGCGGCGGCACGGGCAGCGTGGAGAGCACGGTCGCCGAGCACGCGGTCACCGAGGTCGCGGCGGGTTCGGGCCTGTACGTGCCGCGCCTGTTCGACAACTACACGTCGTTCACGGGCCGTCCGGCGGCCCTGTTCGCCCAGCCGGTCGTCCGCCGCCCCGGCGTCGGCGTGGTGACGGTCCTCGGCGGCGGCTACCCCGCCTCGGGCGCCCCCGGCGTGGACCGGCTGCCGGTGCCGTACCTCCCGGAGGGCCTCAGGTACGACCCTCAGGAAGGTCCCGGCGAGGTCCAGACGCCGCTGATCGGTGCGCCCGCCGACGATCTGCTGATCGGCGACAAGGTGTGGTTCCGGCACGCGAAGGCCGGTGAACTCTGCGAGCGTTTCGACCAGTTGCACCTGATCGAGGGGGACACCGTCACGGAGACGGTGCCCACCTACCGCGGCGAGGGCCACACGTTCCTGTGACGGTCTAGAGCGGGGTCACGTACGCGCCCGAGATACCGCCGTCCACCAGGAAGTCGGTCGCGTTGACGAACGAGGAGTCGTCGCTCGCCAGGAAGGCGACGGCGGCGGCGATCTCCTCGGCCTCGGCGAACCGGCCCACGGGGATGTGCACGAGGCGGCGGGCGGCGCGCTCGGGGTCCTTCGCGAACAGCTCTCGCAGCAGAGGTGTGTTGACCGGCCCCGGGCACAGCGCGTTGACGCGGATGCCCTCGCGCGCGAACTGCACGCCGAGTTCCCGGGACATGGCGAGGACGCCGCCCTTGGACGCGGTGTACGAGATCTGCGAGGTCGCCGCGCCCATCCGGGCCACGAAGGACGCCGTGTTGATGATCGAACCGCGCTGCTGCCGCCGCATGTAGGGGATCGCGGCCTTGCAGCACAGGTACACGGACGTCAGGTTGACCTCCTGGACGCGCTTCCAGGCGTCGAGCCCGGTCTCCAGGATGGAGTCGTCGTCGGGGGGTGAGATCCCGGCGTTGTTGAAGGCGATGTCGACGCTGCCGTACGTGTCGTAGGCGGTCTTGAAGAGCGCCTCGACCTGTTCGGCGTCGGTGACGTCGACCTTCACGAAGAGGCCGCCGACCTCGTCGGCGACGGCCTTTCCGCCGGTCTCGTCGATGTCGGCGCAGACGACGTGGGCGCCCTCGGCGGCGAGGCGGCGGGCGGTGGCGAGGCCGATGCCGCTGCCGGCTCCGGTGATGACGGCGGTACGGCCGACGAGGCGGCGGCAGACAGGAGTCTCGGTCACTGTGCGGGGTCCTCCGTGCTGATGAAGACGTTCTTGGTCTCGGTGAAGGCGGTGAGCGCGTCGGGGCCGAGCTCTCGGCCGACCCCGGACTGCTTGTAGCCCCCGAAGGGGGTCCAGTAGCGCACGCTGGAATGGGAGTTGACGGACAGGTTGCCCGCCTTGACGGCCCGCGAGAGGCGCAGGGCGCGGCCGATGTCCCGGGTCCACAGGGAGCCGGAGAGGCCGTAGGGGGTGTCGTTGGCGAGGCGGATCGCGTCGGCCTCGTCGGTGAAGGGGAGCAGGACGGCAACGGGGCCGAAGATCTCCTCGCGGGCGGCGGGCGAGTCGGGGGCCTCGGCGGTCAGGACGGTCGGCGGGTACCAGAAGCCGCGCCCGTCGGGGGCGTCGCCGCGCAGCGCGCCGGAGGCGTCGTCGGGGACCAACGACCGTACGCGGTCGAGCTGTTGACGGGAGATGAGCGGGCCCATCTGGGTCTTCTCGTCGGCCGGGTCGCCGACGACGACCGCCGCGAGCGCCTCGGTGAGGAACGCGCGTGCCTCGTCGTAGACGCTCTCCTGGACGAGGATCCGGGTGCGGGCGCAGCAGTCCTGGCCGGCGTTGTCGAGGAACGAGAAGGGGTCGAGGGCTTTGGCCAGGTCGGCGTCCGCGAACACCACGTTGGGGCTCTTGCCGCCGAGTTCGAGGGTGACCGGCTTCACCGACCTCGCGCAGCGTTCCATGACCTCGCGGCCGGTGCGGGTGGAGCCGGTGAACACGATCTTCGCGACGTCGGGGTGGTCGACGAGGGCGCGTCCGGCGATGCCGCCGTAGCCGGGGACGACCTGGAGGACGTGCTCGGGGAGCCCCGCGTCCAGGGCGAGTTCGGCCAGGCGCAGAGCGGTGAGCGGGGTGGTCTCGGCGGGCTTGAGGACGACCGCGTTGCCCGCCGCGAGCGCGGGGAAGGAGCCCCAGGCGGCGATGGGCATGGGGAAGTTCCAGGGGGCGATCACGCCGACGACGCCGAGGGGTTCGAGGATCGTGACGTCGAGGCCGCCGGGGACCGGGATCTGACGGCCCGTCAGCCTCTCGATGCCGCCCGCCGCGTAGAGGAGCAGGTCGCGCGCGTTGCCCGCCTCCCAGCGGGCGTTGCCGATCGTGTGCCCGGCCTCGCGGACCTCCAGCGCGGCCAACTCCTCGATATGGGCGTCGACTTGGTCGGCGAACCGGCGCAGGAGGCGGGCGCGGTCGGCGGGGGCGAGGGCGGCCCACACCTCCTGGGCCTTCGTCGCGCGGGCGACGGCCGCGTCCACCTCGGCGGCGTCGGCGGCGGGGACCCTCGCGACGACCTCCTCGGTGGCCGGGTTGAGGACGATCAGCTCGGACAATTCGTGACCCTTCACAGTCGCTCTACAGTCGTTCGAAGGAGCGGCGCAGCTCCCAGTCCGTGACGGCCGCGTCGAACGCTTCGAGTTCCACGCGGGCCATGTTGAGGTAGTGCGCGACGACCTCCTCGCCGAAGGCGGCCTCGGCGATGGGGCTGCGTTCCCAGACCTCGGCGGCTTCGCGCAGGGTGGTGGGGACGTGTTCGTAGTCGCCGGTGTAGGCGTTGCCCGCGCAGGCGGCGGGGAGTTCGAGCTTGTGCTCGACGCCGTACAGACCGGCCGCGACCAGGCCCGCGACCGCGAGGTGCGGGTTGACGTCGCCGCCGGGGAGGCGGTTCTCGAAGCGCAGGGAGCGGCCGTGGCCGACGACGCGCAGGGCGCAGGTGCGGTTGTCGCGGCCCCAGGCGGCGGCGGTCGGGGCGAAGGAGCCCGGCTGGAACCGCTTGTAGCTGTTGATGTTGGGCGCGTACAGCAGCGAGAAGTCCCGCAGGGCGGCGAGCTGTCCGGCGAGGAAGTGCCGCATGGTGTCGGTCATGCCGTCGGGCCCGGCGAAGACGTTCGCGCCGTCGGCGTCCGTCAACGACAGGTGGATGTGGCAGGAGTTGCCCTCGCGCTCGTCGAACTTGGCCATGAACGTGAGGGACACGCCCTCCTGCGCGGCGATCTCCTTCGCGCCGGTCTTGTAGACGGCGTGCTGGTCGCAGGTGGTCAGGGCCTCGTCGTAGCGGAAGGCGATCTCGTGCTGGCCGAGGTTGCACTCGCCCTTGGCGGACTCGACGGTCAGGCCCGCGCCGGCCATCTCGTTGCGGATGCGGCGCAGGAGGGGTTCGATGCGGCCGGTGCCGAGGATCGAGTAGTCGACGTTGTACTGGTTGGCGGGGGTGAGGCCCTTGTAGCCCGCGTCCCACGCCTGTTCGTAGGAGTCGCGGAAGACGATGAACTCCAGTTCCGTGCCGACCTGGGCCGTCCAGCCGCGCTCGGCGAGGCGGTCCAGCTGGCGGCGCAGGATCTGGCGGGGGGCCGCGCCGACCGGGGAGCCGTCCTCCCAGGCGAGGTCCGCGATCAGGAGGGCGGTGCCGGGGTGCCAGGGGATGCGGCGCAGGGTGGAGAGGTCGGGGCGCATCGCGAAGTCGCCGTAGCCGCTCTCCCAGGACGACATGGCGTAGCCGCGGACCGTGTTCATGTCCGTGTCGACGGCGAGGAGGTAGTTGCAGCCCTCCGTGCCGTGCTGGAGTACCTCGTCGAGGAAGAAGCGGGCCGCGAACCGCTTGCCCTGGAGGCGTCCTTGCATGTCGGGGAAGGCCAGGACGACCGTGTCGATGTCGCCGGCCGCGACCAGGGCGTGCAGGTCCTCGACGGGCAGCGGGGCTGTGCGGTCTGGCACGAGGGCCTCCTCAATGGCGTCCAAGAGCCATAAGGTATTGCTGAATACCATTGCTTGGGAAGGGGGCACGGCCGGATGACGGTGGAGAAGGACACGGGCACGGGCGACCGGCTGACGGCGGTCCTGCGGCCGGTGCGGGCGGGCAACGGCTTCGAGGAGGCGCTGGAACAGATCCTCCAGGTGGTCCGCCTGGGCCTGGTCCCCGGCGGCGAACGACTCCCCGCCGAACGGGAGTTGGCCGAGCGGCTCGGCATCAGCCGCGTCACCCTGCGCGAGGTCCTCAAGGTCCTCCAGGACCAGGGTCTCCTGGAGTCGAGACGGGGGCGGTACGGCGGTACGTTCGTGCTGCCCCGGTCCGCCGTGCCCGGCACCGGCGAGGAGGAGCTCCGGCGCCGGATCGCCGAGGTCGACGTCGAGGACGTGCTGCGGTTCCGCGAGGTCCTGGAGGTCGGCGCGGCCGGCCTGTGCGCGGGCCACGGCCTCACCGACGCCCAGGCGTCCCGCCTGCGCGAGGCCCTCGCCGGGACCCAGGACGCGGCCCTCGCCGACTACCGCCGCCGCGACACCCTCCTGCACCTCACCCTCGCCGAACTCTGCGGCTCCCCCTCCCTCACCGCCCAGTACGCCGCCGTCCGCGCCCAGGTCAACGACCTCCTCGACTGCATCCCGCTGCTCGTGCGCAACCTCGAACACTCCCAGCGGCAGCACGAGGCCCTCGTCGAGGCCGTCCTCGACGCGGACGCCGACGCCGCCCGCGAGATCATGCGCGAGCACTGCGGGGGCACGGCGGCCCTCCTGCGGGGCTTCCTCACGTAAGACCTGTTCTGCAAAGGTATCCCTGGAGTCCATTACCTGGAGGGGTCATGTCCGGTACGCCGCTCATCGGGATCAGCACCTACCTGGAGCCCGTCGCACGCTGGCGCGTCTGGGAGATGCCGGCCGCGCTGCTGCCCGCCGGCTACCCCCGCCTCGTCCAGCGGGCCGGGGGCCTCGCCGCGATGCTTCCCCCCGACGCGCCGTCCCGTGCCGCCGCGACCGTCGCCCGCCTCGACGGGCTCGTCGTCTCCGGCGGGCCCGACGTCGATCCCGCGCTGTACGGGGCCGGGCGCGAGCCCCGTACGGATCCCCCAGCGCGTGAACGCGACGCGTGGGAAACGGCGTTGATCGAGGCGGCGCTGTCCTGCGGCGTCCCCCTGCTCGGCATCTGCCGGGGCATGCAGCTCCTCAACGTCACCGTCGGCGGGACCCTCGTCCAGCACATGGAAGGGCACGTGAAGTCCCCGGGCGTCTTCGGGCAGCACACCGTCACCCCGGTCGCGGGGACCCTGTACGCCGGGCTGGTGCCCGAGACCGTCAGCGTCCCGACGTACCACCATCAGGCCGTCGACCGGGTGGGGACGGGGCTCGTCGCGTCCGCCCACGCGGAGGACGGGACGGTCGAGGCGGTCGAGGTCGCCGAGCGGGGTGGGGGGTGGGTGCTGGGGGTTCAGTGGCATCCCGAGATGGGGGAGGATCTGCGGGTCATGCGGGGGTTGGTGGAGGCGGCGGCGGGGTGAGGCCGTCAGCGCAGGCGGGACCGTAGCCACTCCAACGCCGCTTCTCCCTGGGCCTGTTGGAAGGGGCGCAGGGTGGGGAGGCCCGGTGGGGCTGGTTTCGTCGCGTTGTGGAGGAAGTAGCCGGTCAGGGCCGCCAGGGCGGTGGTCACCGCGTCCCGGTCCGCGGTGCGGCCCAGGGGGTGTGCCGTGAACACCTCCTCCGGGTCCGGGCCGCCCTGTGCTCGTACGCTCGGCAGCAACAGCAGGAGGTCGAACCACGGGGTCGCTCTCATCGCGTGCGGCCAGTCGACGAACCACACGCGGTCGTCCGCCAGCAGGATGTTGTCGGCCCGCAGGTCCCCGTGCGCGAGCGTGTCCCCCCGGATCGCGTCCGGCCATCCCTCGGCGACCCCGAGAATCCTGGGCCCCTGATCCGCCAGTTTCCGCCATCCGTCGAACGTGCCGACCAGTTCCTCCGAGGCGGAGGGGGCGTCGAAGGGAGCGGGTGTCAGTACCCGCCCCAGCTCCCCGACCGCGTCCACCACCGTCTTCAACTCGGCTTGCTCCCAAGGAACTTGCGGCTGCCGCCCCTCCACGTCCTCGAACACCAGGGCAACCCAGTCGCCGTCGTCGTGCACGCCCAGCAGGCGGGGTGCCGGTACAGCCGCCGGCAGCGCCGCCGCGTTCCTCGCCTCCTTGCGGTGGAGTCCCGGGCTGGACGAATTGACGGCTCCACTGACCGCCTTCACGAACCCTCGCCGCCCGGCCTCCGTCACCACCCGCGCCGCGACGCCCGGCGAGAAGCCGCCCCGCTGCGTCGTGGCCCGTACGACCGGTGCGCCCAGGGTCCCGGCCGCGGATTCCTTCACGGAGGCGGGGAGCGCGTCCCAGTCGAGGCGGACGCCGGCGGCGGGTGGGGCTAGGGGTTTCATGGGGACATCGTGCGGGGAGGGTGGGGTGCGCGCCCAACGCTTTTCGCTGGGCGCAGGCTCAGACATCACGCGAGGCGGAACACCTCTATGCCTCGCACCTCAACAAGCCCCCGGCACGCCGGTTCCAGAGCATCATGCGGCTACGCCGCAGCGGCACCACTGTCCCCGCCCGCCCCAGACCCCACCCCGCCTGACACCCAGCCGCCCAGGGCAACCGGGCGAGCCGCCAAGCCGCAAAGGGGGGCAAACTCGGTAAGCCAATGTTGCCGAGGCGACGCGAGTCCCGTCCCGGCAGGATCACCACCCCACCCTGGCGCTGCCCACGAACACAAGCCACGCCCTCCAGACGCACGGGGCTGCATCACCATGCGACTCCGTCACACAGGCACAACCACCGCAAGCCCGCACCCAACCCGCAACACAAGCCCCCGTCTTCCAGGGGCGCGGGGCTGCATCGACATACGGCTCCGCCGCGCGGGCACGACCAGCCACAACGCACCCGCAGCCGAATCTCAAGCCCCCCCCACGACCCGCAGCCCCCACCCCACAGAACCCCCCACTTCAGAGCCCGCCCTTCCAAGTAACCGAGTCGGGTGGGTGGGTGGGCGGAGGTTGTTCAGCCTCGCGTCAGCGACAACAGCTCCCGCGCAGGTCCCACCGGCCGGTGCCCTGCCCTCCACACCGCCCTCAACTCCCGCCCCAACGCCACCCCTTCCACCGGCACGGACACCAGCCTCCGCATGGCCAGCTCCTCCCCCACGACCAGCTCACTCAGCACCGCGGGCCCGGCCCCACTGACCGCCGCCGCCTTCACCGCGGTCGTGGACGACAACTCGATCAACGGCCGAGCGGACACCCCGCCCAGCGCAGCGTCCAGCACCTGCCGAGTCCCCGACCCTTTCTCCCGCAGAATCAGGGGAGTAGAGGCCAACTCCTCCCCCCGAAGGGCTCTCCGCCGACGCCCCCACGGATGCCCGGGCGCCACGACGACGATCAACCGGTCATGCCCGATGACGGCGGAATCGAGCCCGGCCGGCACGGTCAGCCCCTCCACGAACCCGAGATCGACCTCGTCCCCGAGCAGCTGTTCGGCCACGGCAGCGGAGTTCCCGGCGAGCAACGACACGGCCGTATCGGGCCGTTGCGCACGCAGCGCGAGCAGCCACCCCGGCAACAAGTACTCCGCGATGGTCATGCTCGCGGCCACCCGCAACCGGGAGTCCCGCCGGTCCCGCAACGCCTGCGCCCCCACATCGAACGCCTCGGCCGCCTCGACGACCCGCCGAGCCCAGTCCGTGACAAGCGCACCCGCATCGGTGAGCCGGGACCCCCGCGGCGACCGGTCGACCAGCGCGACCCCGAGCTGCCGTTCCATGGACCGGATCCGACTGCTGGCGGCGGGCTGGGTGATCCCGAGTTCCCGCGCGGCGGCCCCGAGACTCCCCACCCGGGCAACCGCGAGCAACAGCTCAAGCGCCCCGAGATCAGGCACCCGATGCGAGAGGGGAACCACCACGCCGTCATCGCTCATAAGACAAGCTTATGCCCAGAAAACCCGAGAAGACCTCATCACCCCAGGTCAGCCCCACACCCCCGCCCCACCTACCGCTGCTTCCCACCCCGGACAGCCTCGATATGCTCAGCCACGGCCACCACCAGGATCCGCGTGTCCGGCACGGTAGCCCGCCACCGATGCCGGACCCCTCCGGTCAGGTACAGCGTGTCCCCCCGCCCGAGCCGATACGCCCGCCCCTCCGCCTCGACCTCGACGGCCCCGTCGGCGACGTACATCAACTGGTCGTTGCGGTACTGGAATTCACGCCCGGCGTCGTGATCGCCGGTGAACTCGGTCGCGTGCATCTGGTGATGCCCCCGAACGAGGGACCGCGCCTGCGGCACCCCCGGTTCGTCACCCTCGTCCGCCCGGACGACGTCGACGCTGCACGCGGGATCAGCGGCGGCGAGCAGCTCGACGGCGGTCGTCCGCAGCGCGTCCGCGACCTTCTCCAGGGACGCTGTGCTGGGCCGGGCCCGGTCGTTCTCGATCTGGCTGAGGAAGGGTACGGACAGCCCGCTGCGCTCGGCGACAGCCGCCAGCGTCAGTTCGAGCGCGTGCCGCCGACGCCGTACGGCCGCCCCCACGCGCAGGGGCCGTTCCTTGTGGTCGCCCATAGCCCGGCTCCCTCCTCCAGCTCGTCGGTCCGCGTCGCCGTACCCATGCCGTGCACCCATGCCGTCTGATGAGTTCTCTGCACCCTACGCATGTTCCGCAAACCGTTTCATGTGCCCGTCACATCGACGACACACCCCGTCACGCCCGACGCACGGGTTCGCGCCAGTGGATCACATCCCCTAAGCGCGCGGAAACGGCCCCCGAGCCCCCGGCGGGTCGCGAGCGTACGCCCCGTACGCCACGAAGTCACCCGTCCGGCTCCCGCCAGGGGAGCCGAAGGGTGACCTCGGGGCACGACATCGCTCTGCGTGGTTGGCCGAATCCCTACGGTGCGGAAAGGGCCCCGCTCTCCACCGGCGCCCACTTCTCCACGAGCCCGGGGTTCGCCTTCAGCCAGGTGCGTACGGCGTCCTGCTCCTTGCCCTTCCCGGACTTCTGGAGCTGCGCCTCCAGCGAGGTCAGCTGGGCCTCGCTCATCCTGAACTCCTTGAGCCAGCGCGCCACTTCGGGCTGGTCGGAGGCGAATCCGGACCGGGCGACGGTGTGCACGTGGTCGCCCTCGCCCCAGGCCCCGCGCGGGTCGGCGAGCTTCTTGAGCCCGTACTCGCTGTACGCCCAGTGCGGGGACCACAGGGTGACGACGATGGGCTGCTTGCGCGCGTACGCCCGCTTGAGTTCGGCCAGCATCGCCGGCGTCGACCCGTCGACGACGTCGTACCCGTCGAGCCCGTACTCCTCGACGACCTTGTCCTTCAGCAGGCCCATCATCCCGGCGCTCGGCTCGATCCCCACGATGCGGCCGCCGAACTCCGGGGCCCGGTTCTTGAGGTCCGCAAGGGAGTTGACGTCCTTCATGTACGAGGGGACGGTCAGCTCCAGGGACGTCGGGCCGTACCAGGAGCCGAGGTCGTCGAGATTGTCGCCGTACTTCTTCCAGTACTCGGCGTGGGTGGTCGGCAGCCAGGAGTCCGTCTGGAAGTCGAGCTGGCCGGTGGCGAGGCCGGTGTAGAGGGGGCCCGCCGCGTACTGCGTGGTCGTCACCTTGAAGCCGCGTTCCTGGAGGATCTCCTTCCACAGATAGGTGGAGGCGATCCCCTCGTCCCAGGGGATGTAGCCGATCCGGATCTCCTGGCCGCGTCCGACGTCCGTGCCCGACGCGTGCGCCGGTGACCCGTTCCCGCCGAACACCCCGAGCCCGCCCGCGACGACCGCGAGCACGGTCACGCAGGACATCGCGACGGCCGGGCGCGGCCGGTACGTCCATGCCGTCCCCCGGGACTTCGCCGCCGCCCGGCGGCCGAGCGGCGAGAGCCGGGTGCCGAGCGCGCCGGTCATGCGGTCGAGGTAGATCGCGAGGACGACGATCCCGAGCCCGGCCTCGAAGCCGAGCCCGATGTCGAGCTGGCCGATGGCCTCGTTGACGGCGCCGCCGAGCCCGCCCGTGCCGACCATGCCCGCGATGACGACCATGGACAGACCCAGCATGATCACCTGGTTGACGCCCGCCATGATCGTCGGCAGGGCGAGCGGCAGCTGCACCCGGAAGAGGGTGTCGCGGGGCTTCGTACCGAACGCCTCGGCGGCCTCGACGAGTTCGGCGTCGACCTGCCGGATGCCCAGCTCGGTCATCCGGACGCCCGGCGCGACCGCGAAGACCAGCGTGGCGACCACCCCGGCGGGCACGCCCATGCCGAAGAAGAGGATCGCCGGGATCAGCAGGACCATCGACGGCATCGTCTGGAGCAGGTCGAGGACCGGCCGCACCGCGGCGCTGACCGTCCTGGAGCGCGCCGCCCACACGCCGAGCGGGATCGCGGCCACCAGCGCGATGAAGGTCGCGACCAGCACCAGGGAGAGCGTCGACATCGCCTTCTCCCACAGGTCCAGCGAGTCGATCAGCGCGAACCCCGCGAACGACAGCGCGCCCGCCGCCAGCCCGCGCAGCCACCAGGCGAGGACGGCGAGGATCCCCGCGAGCAGCAGCGGCTCGGGCGCGTTCAGCACGCCGTCGAGGACGTCGTACAGCCCCTCCACCACCGCCTTCACCGCGTCGAACAGCCAGGCGAGATGGTTGACGAGCCAGTCGACACCGGAGTCGACCCAGTCACCGAGGTGCAGCCTAGGCATGGGCCACCGCCTCCTCCGCCATGACCCCGACCAGCAGATCCGACGTGACGACCCCGACGACGTCCCCCGCGTCGTCGAGCACGGCCACCGGATGATCGACGCGCGCGCAGATCGCGCACAGCTCCGTGAACGACGTCTGTGGCGTCACGGTCTCGCAGGCGCAGTCCGTCTCATGCGCGTCCGTGTCCATGACCGCCGACGCCGTCAACACCCGCGAGCGGTCGACGTCCTGGATGAACGAGGCGACGTAGTCGTCGGCCGGGCGCAGCAGGATGTCCTCGGCGGTGCCGTTCTGGACGATGCGGCCGTCGCGCATGACGGCGATCCGGTCGCCCAGGCGCATCGCCTCGTTGAGGTCGTGGGTGATGAACACGATGGTTTTCTTCAGGGTCTTCTGGAGGGTGAGGAGCTGGTCCTGCATGTCGCGGCGGATCAGCGGGTCGAGCGCGCTGAACGACTCGTCCATCAGGAGGAGGTCGGCGTCGGTGGCCAACGCGCGTGCCAGGCCCACGCGTTGCTGCATGCCGCCGGACAACTCGTCGGGCCAGGAGGACTCCCAGCCCTCCAGGCCGCACAACTTCAGCGCCTCGGCGGCGCGTTGCTCGCGCTCGGGGCGGGGGACGCCCTGGACGGCGAGGCCGTACGCCGCGTTGTCGAGGACCGTGCGGTGGGGGAAGAGCGCGAAGTGCTGGAAGACCATGGAGACCTTCCGCGCACGCACCTCCCGCAGCTCGCGGTCGTCGAGCGCGGTCAGGTCCTGGCCGTCGAAGCGGACGTGCCCGGCGGTGGGTTCGAGGAGGCCGTTGAGCATCCGCAGCAGCGTCGACTTGCCGGAGCCGGACAGGCCCATGACGACGAAGATCGAGCCGGGTTCGACGGTGAAGGAGGCGTCGATGACGGCGGGCATGGCGCCGTCCGCGCGCAGGTCGTCTCGGGTCTCGCCTCTTCTGAGCCGCTCGACGGCGTCGTCCGTTTTCCTGCCGAACACTTTGTAGATCCGGTCTGCCTCTAGCCGTGCGGACACGCGCACCTCTCCGGTCGGGGACAAGGAAAAGGAGCCGCCGGCTGAACAGGCAACCGGCGCCGCTCCGAGACCGCGCCTGCCCGGACCTTTTCCGGCCAAACCCACAGGTGTCCCAGGTCACAGGGGTGCACGCGTTTTCCACGCGGCCACCGGGGTGAACGGGGGCGGGTCGCTGTCAGTGCCGTGCGGCATGATGCGGGGGTGACCGGACGACTGATGCTTCTCGACACCGCCTCCCTCTACTTCCGCGCCTATTTCGGGGTCCCGGAGTCCGTGAAGGCACCGGACGGGACGCCCGTGAACGCGGTGCGCGGCCTCCTGGAGTTCATCGACCGGCTGGTCAAGGACCACCACCCCGACGAGCTGGTGGCCTGCATGGACGCCGACTGGCGGCCCCGGTGGCGGGTCGACCTCATCCCGTCGTACAAGGCGCACCGCGTCGCCGAGGAGCGCGCGGCCGGTCCGGACGCGGAGGAGATCCCGGACACGCTGTCCCCGCAGGTGCCGGTCATCGAGGCGGTGCTCGACGCGGTGGGGATCGCCCGGGTGGGGGTCGCGGGGTACGAGGCGGACGACGTGATCGGGACGTTCACCGCGCGCGCGAAGGGGCCGGTGGACATCGTCACCGGGGACCGTGACCTGTACCAACTCGTGGACGACGCACGGGGAGTTCGTGTCCTGTACCCGATCAAGGGCGTCGGCACGCTCCAGATCACCGACGAGGCCGTGCTGCGCGAGAAGTACGGCGTCGACGGGCGGGGGTACGCGGATCTGGCGCTGCTGCGCGGCGACCCGAGCGACGGGCTGCCCGGGGTGCCGGGGATCGGGGAGAAGACGGCGGCGAAACTGCTCGCCGAGTTCGGCGACCTGGCCGGGATCATGGCGGCCGTGGACGATCCGAAGGCCAAGCTGACGCCCTCGCAGCGCAAGCGGCTCGACGAGTCGCGGCCGTACGTCGCCGTCGCGCCGACGGTCGTGCGGGTCGCCGGCGACGTGCCGCTGCCCGAGGTGGAGACGGCGTTGCCGCGTGCGGCGCGGGACGCGGAGCTGGTGGCGGCGCTGGGGGCGCGGTGGGGGCTGGGCGGGTCGCTGGGGAGGTTGCTGGCGACGCTGGAGGGGACCCGGTGAACTTGACGGACATTCCATCCCGGGAGTCACGTTCTCGCAAAAAGGATTGACGTTACCGCAGGTGAGCGGGTCCCGCTGCGGAAACACGCAAACTCACCCCCTGGGGAAGGGGGCGGGAGTGGGGGGAGTGATGCTAACTTAGGTAAACCTAACCATAACAGCATGGGAGGCCGTCATGTCAGAACGTCCGGCACGGAAACCGCGCAAGCCCCATTCCGCGCGGGTCGTCCGCACTGAACGGCTCACCCCCCATATGCAGCGGGTCGTACTGGGCGGCGAGGGGCTGGCCGAGTTCGCGGCGGGCACCTGCACCGACCACTACGTGAAGATGCTGTTCGCTCCCGAGGGGGTCTCCTACCCGGAACCCTTCGACCTGGAACGCATCCGCGAGGAACTGCCCCGCGAGCAGTGGCCGGTGACCCGCACCTACACGGTCCGCCACTGGGACGCGGAACACCGCGAACTGACCCTGGACTTCGTCCTGCACGGCGACGAGGGGCTCGCCGGCCCCTGGGCGATGCGCGTCCAGCCGGGCGAGACCGTCCGCTTCATGGGACCCGGCGGCGCCTACACCCCCTCCCCCGACGCCGACTGGCACCTCCTCGTCGGCGACGAGAGCGCGTTGCCCGCCATCGCCGCCGCGCTGGAGTCGCTGCCCGCCGGGGCCGTCGCTCACGCCTTCGTGGAGATCGCCGGGCCCGAGGAGGAGCAGAAGGTCGACTCCGACATCGAGGTGACGTGGCTGCACCGCGGCGACCGGCCGGTCGGCGAGCTGCTCACCGAGGCGGTACGCGCGCTGGAGTGGCCCGAGGGGCAGGTGCACGCCTTCGTCCACGGCGAGGCGCACTTCGTGAAGGAGCTGCGGCAACTGCTGCGCGTCGAGCGCGGGTTGGCCCGGGAGGACCTGTCCATCTCCGGGTACTGGCGGCTCGGGCACGACGAGGACGGCTGGCAGGCGTCCAAGCGCGAGTGGAACGCACGCATCGAGGCGGAGCAGGAGAAGCCGGCCGCGTAAAGGCCCCGCACCGGCCCCGTGAGGAGTTGGGTCCGCCGCGGACATGCCCGCGTGACGTGCACGCAACAGCACATCCCTAATTTCTGTCACCCGACAGGAATACGTGCTGGAGCACGCGCCGAAGGCAGGTGCCGCCGTGACGACCACGCCCCTCACCGACGTACAGGACCCCACCGACTCCCTGGCGGAGTTCGGCTACCGCCAGGAACTGCACCGCAGCCTCGGCCGGTACGCCTCCTTCGCCGCCGGCTTCTCCTTCATCTCCGTCCTCACCACCGTCTTCCAGTTCTTCGCCTTCGGGTACGCGTTCGGCGGCCCCGTCTTCTTCTGGGCCTGGCCGGTGGTGCTGCTCGGCCAGCTCGCGGTGGCCGCCTGCTTCGCCGAACTCGCCGCCCGCTACCCGATCTCCGGGGCGATCTACCAGTGGTCGTCCCGGCTCTCCACGCCCGCGTTCGGCTGGTTCGCGGGCTGGATCATGGTGATCGGGCAGATCGTGGTCGTCGCCGCGGCGGCCCTCGCCCTCCAGATGGTCCTGCCCGCGCTGTGGACCGGCTTCCAGCTCATCGGCACCGACCCCGCGCCCACCTCGCCCGACGGCGCGGCCAACGCGGCGCTCCTCGGTGTGGTCCTGCTGGTGCTGACGACCCTGGTGAACGTCCTCGACAACCGCGTCCTGTCCGCCGTCAACCGCGTCGGCGTCACCGCCGAGATCATCGGCGCGATCCTCATCGTCGTCCTCCTCCTGACCCACTCGGAGCGCACACCGACGATCACGTTCGAGGGCCCGGCCGAGGGCGGGCTCCTGGGCGCCCTGCTCGTCGGCTCCTTCACGGCCGCGTACGTCATGATCGGTTTCGACAGCGCGGGCGAGATGAGCGAGGAGACCCGCCACCCCCGCCGCACCGCCCCGCGCACGATCCTCACCGCCCTGACCGCGGCCGGCCTCCTCGGCGGCCTGATCGTCCTCGCCGGCCTCCTCGCCGCGCCCAGCCTCACGGACGGCCGGCTCGCCACGGACGGCCTGAGCTACGTCCTGACGAGCAGCCTCGGCGACGGTGTGGGCAAGGCGCTGCTGGCGGACGTGGTCGTGGCGATCACGGTGGCCACCCTCGCGATCCAGACCTCCGCGTCCCGCATGCTCTTCTCGATGGCCCGCGACGGCCGCCTGCCGCTGTCCCGCACGCTCGCCCGGGTGAACCCCCGCACCGGCATGCCGACCGCCCCCGCCCTGACCGTTGGCACTCTCGCCGCCGCCCTGCTCCTGCTCAACTTCGCCTCCCCCGAAGCGTTCCTGGCGATCGGCACGACCTGCATCGTCATGCTGTACCTGGCCTACGCGATGGTCACGGGCCCCCTCCTCGTCCGACGCCTGCGCGGCGGCTGGGGTCACTCACGGGGCACGGACGAGATGGGCGCCCCCCTCTTCTCCCTGGGCCGCTGGGGCCTGCCGGTCAACGCGCTGGCCGTGGTCTACGGCGTCCTGATGACCGTCAACCTCGCCTGGCCCCGAGCGGCCGTGTACGACCCGGAGGGCGGCCACTGGTACTTCCAGTGGTTCACCGTGCTGTTCCTGGGGGCGACGGTGGCACTGGGCGTGGCGTACCGGGCGACGCGACGTACGCCGTAGCGGGTGTCGGGCGTCTGTAGGCGAGATGTCGGTGGCGGCTGCGATCTTGGGTGCACGCCGTTCGAGCGAGCCAGGAGCCTGTCACCGTGTCTGCCGTATCCCCGGGCCGTCCGTGGGACGTCCACCGTCTGCCGTCCGCCCGGAACCGGACCTTCCTGATCACCGGCGGCAACGCCGGGATCGGCTACTTCACCGCGGAGCAGCTCGCCGCCACGGGCGCGGTCGTCGTCCTCGGCTGCCGGGACGCCGGGAAGGCCGGGGCCGCCACGGCCTCGATCCGCTCGCGCGTCCCGGGGGCGCGGGTGCGGCACCTTCCGCTGGACCTCGCCGACCTGTCGTCCCTGGAGGCGGCCGTGGACCGGCTGGACGTCGGCCGGCTCGACGCGGTGGTCCACAACGCGGGCGTCGCGCTCGACGACCCGCCGCGCCGGGAGACCGCGGACGGCCACGAGCTGATGTTCGCCACCAACCACCTCGGCCACTTCGCGCTCACCCGGTGGCTGGCCCCCCTGCTGTGCGCGGCGCCGGCGGGCCGCGTCGTGACGGTGGGAAGCTTCGCGGCCCGCTCCGAGCGGCTGGACCCGGACGACCTCCAGTCGGCCCGCGACTACCGCCCCCAGCGCGCCTACGGCCGCTCCAAGCTGGCGCAGACGTCCTTCGCCCTCGAACTCGACCGGCGTCTGCGGGCCACCGGCAGCCCGGTCCTCAGTGTGGTGGCCCATCCCGGTGGCGCGCTGGACTCCCTCACCCCGTCCCGCCCGCCGCTGCACACGGCCACGGCAGGCTCGCGGCTGCGGGCCCTGCCTGCCGGGCTCCTGCTCCAGGGCAAGGACGCCGGAGCGTGGCCGATCGTGCGTGCCGTCCTCGACGAGGAGGTGCGCGGCGGGGACCTGTGGGGTCCGAGGGCCTTCGGGCTGCGGGGCGCACCGCGCCGCGAGCCCGTCCCGGCCCACATGGCCGACCCGGCGGTCGCCGCCCGGCTCTGGTCCGCCAGTGCGGAACTCACCGGCACCGACCCGCACCTCGGCTTCGCCCGGCCACGGCTACTGTGACCTGCCATGAGACGTCGCCGTACGCCCGCCCCGCCCTCCCCCCTCCCCCAGCGGGACGGGGTGGACCCGGTACGGGTGCGGCTGCCCGGTGAGGGGACGTGGGGGACGGTGCGGGAGTATCTCGCCGGGCGGCTCAGCGGGGCCGGGGAGGGCGTGGTCGACGGGCTGTTCCGCAGGGGGGAGGTCGTCGGCGTCGACGGGCGGGCCCTGGCCGAGGACACGCCCTTCGCGCCGGGGGCGTACGTGTGGTTCCACCGCGAGCTCGCCCCGGAGACCCCCGTACCGTTCGAGGTCGGCGTCGTCCACCGCGACGACCACATCGTCGTCGCCGACAAGCCGCACTTCCTCGCGACCACGCCCCGGGGCAGCCACATCACGCAGACGCTGCTGGCCCGGCTGCGCAGGGACCTCGCGATCCCCGCGCTCGGCGCGGCCCACCGGCTGGACCGGCTGACCGCGGGGCTGGTCCTGTTCACGGTCCGCCCGGAGGAACGCGGCGCGTACCAGAGCCTGTTCAGGGACCGCAGGATCCACAAGGTGTACGAGGCGGTGGCCCCGCACGCGCCGGACCTCGCCTTCCCCGTGACGTTGTCCTCGCGCATGGAGAAGCCCCGGGGTTCCCTGACCGCGCTCGAAGTCCCGGGCCCGCCGAACGCGGTCACCCACGTCACGGAGACCGCGCACCGCTCGGGCCTGGCCCGCTACCGGCTCACTCCGCAGACCGGCCAGACGCACCAACTCCGGGTCCACATGGCCTCGTTGGGCCTCCCGATCCTGGGCGACCCCTTGTACCCGGAGGTCCAACCCCCCATTCCCGCCACGGACTTCCACCGCCCGCTCCAACTCCTGGCCCGGGAGCTGCACTTCACGGACCCGGTGACAGGCCGGGAGCACCACCTGTCGAGCGGCCGGACATTGGAGGCGTGGGAGGCGTACGAGGACTGGGCCGGGGGAAAAACCGCAGGTGCGGGCCGGTATGGGAAGATCGCCTCATGGCAACCCCTGGTGGACGACGCGTAGGCCGCCCCCGCGCGGTCGAGCGCGCGGGGCGCGGCGCCGATCCCCGGGGCGAGCTGCTGGCCGCGGCCGCCGAGCTGTTCACCGTGCAGGGGTACGCGGCGACGAGCACCCGGGCCGTGGCGGAGCGGGCGGGGATGCGCCAGGCGACGATGTACCACTACGTGTCCGGCAAGGAGGAGTTGCTCGCCGAGCTGCTGGAGTCGACGGTGGCCCCCTCGCTGACGTACGCGCGCTCGCTGCTCGCCGAGGAGGGCCGGGAGGCCCGGGAGCGGCTGTGGGAGCTGTGCCGGGCCGACGTGGAGGTGCTGTGCGGCGGCGCGTACAACCTGGGCGGCCTGTATCTGCTGCCCGAGGTGCGGGGGGAGCGGTTCGCGGAGTTCCGGGCCGCTCGGGAGGAACTGAAGGGCGCGTACCGGGAGTTGGTGGCGGGCGCGACGACTCTCGATGGCCGGGAGCTGGCGCTCCGCACCGACCTGGTCTTCGGTCTGATCGAGGGTGTGATCCTGGTGCACCGCTCGGATCCCGACCGCCCGGTCTCGGAGTTCGCGCGGGCGACCGCGGACGCGGCGTTGAGGATCGCGGGCGTCTGAAGTCTCGTACGCCCGTGCGTAGTTACCGGGCGTGTTCGAACTAATCCGTAGCGTGGAAAACGAACGACCATACCTCTGCCGGGGGATCCCTTTCAGGCGGTTGCCGAACATGACGCGGCGTTGATCCGGTCGGACTAAGCTCGCCCGCAGCGCACCCAGTTGAGGTGGATTCGTGCGCTTGTTCCCGAATGTTCCGAAGATGCGGACAATTCCCGACAGAGGGTCCCCATGGTGAGTGCTCAGTCCTCGGCGCAGTCCCCGTCCGGGCGTGAACGCCCTTTCGCGCGGGTGCTGTTGCCCCCGGCGATACTGATGACCGCGGTCAGCTCAGCGGCGCTCGCGCTGGTCCCGCGGTCGGCCCGGGTCGCGGTCGGCGTGTGCGGGGCCGTCGCCACGGTGCTGGTGGTGATGACGGCGGTCGAGGTGGTCCGGCGCGGACGCAGGCTGCGGGAGCTGCGCGCCGACACCGAGCGCCGTACGGCCGCGCTGGAGCAGCGCATCGAGGCGTACGCGGACCTCAACCTGAGAGTCGTCGAGGACCACATCCCGACCGCGGTGAAGGTCCTCAGGGCGGGCAACTCCCCACGTGAAGTGGTCCAGTTGATGCCGGACATCGACCCCACCTTCCGCGACCTGGACCGCGCCCAGGCGGGCGTCGTCACCAGCGTCCTGGACATCGTCGAGCACCAGGAGAACCTGCGGGACTCGGCGCTGCGCTCGTACACCTCGGTCGCCCGCCGCATCCAGGCGATCGTCCACCAGCAGAACGACGAACTGCTGGAGATGGAGTACGACCACGGCAACAACCCGCACGTCTTCGACGACCTGCTGCGCATCGACCACGGCACGGCGATGATCGGCCGCCTCGCGGACTCCGTCGGCGTCATCGGCGGCGGCCGCCCGAGCCGCCAGTGGCCCGCGCCGGTCCCGCTGTACAGCGTGCTGCGCGGCGGCATGTCCAGGATCCTGGAGTACCCGCGGATCAAGCTGGAGTCGATCGCGAAGGTCAACATCCGCGGCATCTCCGTCGAGCCGGTCATCCACGCCTGCGCCGAACTCATGGACAACGCCACCCGCTTCTCGCCCCCGGCGAGCACGGTCCACGTCAACGCCATCGAGGTCCAGACCGGCATCGCCATCGAGATCGAGGACGCCGGAGTCAGCCTCAGCGAGGAGGGCCGCGCCAAGGTCGAACGGATCCTGGAGGAGGCCAAGCGCGGCGAGGACATCCACGACGACGGCGGCGCCCCCCAACTCGGGCTCGCGGTGGTGGGCCGGCTGTGCACGACGTTCAACATGCAGTGCTCGCTGCGCGTCTCGGCGTACGGCGGGGTCCGCGCCGTCCTGATCGTGCCCGCCGAGATGCTCACCGAGGGCCCGGAGACGATCTACGCGCACGGCATCGGCGCGGGCGCCACCCCCACCCTCGACCTCGGCGGCATCAAGGGCCCCCAGCGCAAGCCGAAGAAGCGCCGGCCCACCAGTCCCCGCCTCCCGGAGGGCGTGTCCATGGAGGAGGAGACCCCCGAGGTCACCGAATGGACGGCCGAGGGGCTGCCGCAGCGGCGCAGCAAGGCCGTCGTGTCCATCCTCGACTCCTACCCCGAGGCGTACCGGCGCCAGCTCGCCGAGGAGGCCGCCGAGAAGGCCGCCGCCGAACGCGGCGAGAGCGTGCCGGTCGACCCGGAGGAGGAGATGTGGGCCGAGGCCGCCGCACGCGTCCTGGCCAAGCCCGCCCCGAGCGGGCCCGCGCCGGGACTGGGCTTCGAGGCGTTCTGGGCGGGCCTCAAGGACAACACGCCCGAAGGCGTACACCCCACCGACTTCACCCGCAATCCCACCGCATACCTGCACCTGATCGACGACAAGGCCATGGCCCCCGCCGAGGCCGACGACGAAGGGGACCCCACGTGATCAAGCCGCGCGCCAACTTCGACTGGATGCTCAAGGAGCTGTACAGCGGCGTTCCGGGCATCGAGATGATCGTGGTCCTGTCCGCCGACGGACTGCGCATCGCCCGCTACGGCGGCGACCCGGACGCCGCCGACCGCGTCGCCGCCGCCTGCGCGGGCCTCCAGAGCCTCGCCGGGGCCGTCGCCGAGGAGATCCCCACCGTCCGGGGCGACATGAAGCTCGTCGTCATCGAGATGGACGGCGGCTACTTCTACCTGATGGCCGCGGGCGCCGGCGCCTTCCTCGCCGTCCTGTCCGACGTGCGCTGCGAACCCGGCGCGATGAGCCTGCACATGCGCGACCTCGTCGTACGCATCGGATCGCACCTCACGAGTCCGCCCCGGCGGAAAGGGCAGACCGTATGACTCCTCCGCAACGCCGGCGACGCGCCGCCCTGCGCCCGCTGCCGAAGCCGCCCGGTGAGGCCACGGGCGGCGACGGCGACGGGAAGGAGAAGAAGGCTCCCGAACGGCTCTACACCATCTCCGACGCCGACGGCGAACGGGCGCCCCTCGACCTGGTGACCCTGGTCGTGGCCCGCACCGAACCGAACTCCTCGACCGGCCCCGAGCGGACGGTGGTCCTGCGGATGTGCGCGACACCGCTGTCCCTGGCCGAGGTGTCCGCGTACCTGTCGCTGCCGTTCACCGTCGTGTCCGTACTGATCACCGACATGCTCGCGGCGGGCCTCCTCGACTCGCGCGCGCCCGTCGTCCGGCAGAAGATCCCCGACCGGTCCCTCCTCGAAGCGGTGATGCATGGACTTCAACGCCTCTGACGCGATCCCCGGCCCCCGCGCCGAGGACCGGCTCCCGCACACCACCGCCGCCGCCGCGAAGATCGTCATCGTGGGCGGGTTCGGCGTCGGCAAGACCACCATGGTCGGCTCCGTCAGCGAGATCAGGCCGCTGACCACCGAGGAGACCATGACGCAGGCCGGGATCGGCGTCGACGACGACTGCGGCTCCGACACCAAGACCGCGACCACCGTCGCCATGGACTTCGGGCGCATCCGCATCAGCGACGAGTTCGTCCTCTACCTCTTCGGCACGCCCGGCCAGGAACGGTTCTGGTTCCTGTGGAACGGGCTGTTCGAAGGGGCGCTCGGGGCGGTCGTCCTCGTCGACACCCGGCGCATGGACGTGAGTTACGAGGTGATGGGGCGGCTCGAAGAGCGCGGGGTGCCGTTCATCGTCGGCGTCAACACCTTCCCCGACGGCCCCCGTTACCCGATTCCCGTGCTGCGCGGGGCACTTGACCTGCACCCCCGGATCCCGATCATCGAGTGCGACGTCCGCCGCCGCGCCTCCAGCCGGGACCTCCTCACCACCCTCATGGACTTCCTCAACACCCTCCTGGACAACGGCGCCCTCGTCTGACGCCGCCGTCCACGTCATGAAAGCGACCCCTTCCCGTGACGTCTGACCACACCACCACCCAGCCCCCCGTCGGCTGCCCCGCCCACGGCCGCGGCGCGGGCGGACTGACCCGGCTGTTCGGCCCCGGCTCCGAAGACCTCAACGCGCTGTACGAGCAGTTGCGCGAGGAACACGGCCCCGTCGCGCCCGTCCTCCTCCACGACGACGTCCCCATCTGGATCGTCCTCGGACACGCCGAGAACCTCCACATGGTGCGCTCCCCCACCCACTTCACCCGCGACAGCCGCATCTGGACGCCGCTCGTCGAGGGGCAGGTCAAACCCGACCACCCGCTCATGCCGCACATCGCCTGGCAGCCCATCGCCTCGCACGCCGAGGGCGACGAGCACAAACGCCTGCGCGGCGCGGTCAAAGCCTCCATGGAAGGGCTCGACGACCGCACCCTGCGCCGCTACATCAACCGCTCCTCCCAGCGGCTCGTCAACGAGTTCTGCGAGAGCGGAAAGGCCGAACTGGTCACCCAGTTCGCCGAACACCTCCCCATGGCCGTCATGTGCCACGTCCTCGGCATGCCCGAGGAGTACAACGACCGGCTCGTCCACGCGGCCCGCGACGCCCTCAAGGGCACCGAGACCGCCATCGCCAGCCACGGGTACGTCATGGACGCGCTCAGCCGCCTCACCGCGCGCCGCCGCGCCGAACCCACCGACGACGCGGCGAGCAAGCTCGTCACCCACCCCGCGAAGCTCACCGACGACGAAGTCCGCGAACACCTACGCCTGTTGCTGTTCGCCGCCTACGAGGCCAGCGTCAACCTGCTGTCCAGCGTGCTCCTCCAGGTCATCATCGACCCCCGCTTCTACGCGAAGCTGAACGGCGGCCAGATGACGGTCCCCGAGGCGGTCGAACAATCCCTCTGGGACCACCCCCCGTTCAGCACGATCTTCGCCTACTTCGCGAAGGTGGACACCGAACTGGGCGGCCAGCGCATCCGCAAGGGCGACGGCCTCCTCTTCGCCCCCGCCCCAGCGAACGTCGACCCTTTGATGCGCCCCGACCTCTCCGCCAACATGCGAGGCAACCGCTCCCACCTCGCCTTCGGCAGCGGCGCCCACGAATGCCCCGGCCAGGACGTGGGCCGCGCGATCGCCGACGTAGGCGTCGACGCGCTCCTCTTCCGCCTCCCCGACGTCCAACTCGACTGCCCCGAATCGGAGTTGCGCTACACCCAGTCCATCTCGTCCCGCCACCTGGTGTCCCTCCCGGTCCACTTCGACCCCAAACCCCAACAAGACATCACCCACAAACCAAGCCACGCGAACCTCCCCCAACCCAGGAGCAGCTGGCCCCTACCGACCCGCCGAAAGGTGACGGTCCCGGAGGAAAAAGCCCCGGAACCGGAGAAGACACCCCCACCGGCAGCGACGACGGAGGAACGGAGGCCGAGTGTCTGGCGTCGGGTGCTGAGGTGGTGGAGGGGGTACTGAGGTAGGCACGGGTTCGAGGGGGGCTCTCTATGAGCGATGCCCCCCAAACCCGCACACAACCAAACGCCGCAACCAACTCCCTTCAGGGGCGCGGGGAACTGCGCGACAAGCCACGACGCACCCGCACCCGACGAACTCCCCTGGGGGTCTGGGGGCTACGCCCCCAGGGATGTGGGGGTCCCCCCTGCTCGAAGAGCTTGGGGGAGGGTAGGGGCGGCGGGGGCGAGAAAAGTGAGCGGGCAGCAACCCCCCTGAAACCTCCGGGCAATCCCCCCGAATCCCCCCGCCTCTAATTTCTGTCGAACGACAGAAACCACCCGCCCGGAGGCCCCCATGGCAACAGCCACCCCAGACGGAGCCCGAGCCCACGCCCGAGCCCAGGAGGGCACGAAGGCGGAGGCGATGCCGGTGATCCCGGCAAGAACCTGGCCCAACCCCCCAGCCGAGGCAGCCCACTTGACCTGGGCAGAAACGGTGGCAGGCGGCAACTACACCCACCGCACCCTGTCCAGAGGAACGGCCCTACGCCTCACGGACGTCCAGGGAGACGCCTGCGCGCACATCGCCCTGTACGCCGACACCCGCCCCTGGGAACGTCTGAACGTGGCGGACACGGTAAAGGTCCAGTGGAACGCGTACCTCACACAAGGCACCCTCCTCCTCTCGGACCAGGGCAGAGCCCTGGCAACGATCACCGAGGACACATCGGGCCACCACGACGCCCTGTGCGGCACGTCAACGCTCGCACGGAACAGCACCCGTTACGGCGACGGCACCCCCCAGTCCCCAACCCCCGCAGGCAGAGAACTCCTCAAACTGGCAGCGGCGAAGAACGGCCTGACCCCGAGAGACCTCCCCCCGACCCTCTCGTTCTTCCAGGGCGTACGCGTAACACCCGACGGCACCCTGGAGTTCACCGGCTCAGCGGGCCCCGGCACAAGCGTCACCCTCCGCACGGAACAGGACGTCACGATCCTGATCGCGAACGTCCCCCACCCGTCGGACCCCCGCGAGGACTACACGTGTACCCCCCTGGAGGTACTGGCCTGGCGAGCGACCCCCACGACGGACCAGGACCCCCTGTGGACGTCGACCCCGGAGGCCCACAGGGCGTACCTGAACACCGCGGAACTCCTCACGGCAAGGGGCCGGGCATGACGGTGATACCCCCCCGATCCGCATGGTCGGCGACGCTCCGACAGGGCGAGTCCCTCACGATCACGGACCTCCACGGCAACCAGGCGGTCGACTTCCTCGTGTACGACGCCCACGACACGTCGATCCGCTACAGCGCCCCGGACACGATCCACGCCCAGGGCGGCATCTTCCTGACGACGGGAAGCGTCCTCCTGTCGAACGAACACACCCCGCTGATGACGGTGACGAGGGACGACGTGGGCCGCCACGACACGGTCGGCGGCGCCTGCTCGAAGGAGTCCAACACCCTCCGCTACGGCCACCACACCTGGTCCCAGCACGCGTGCGTGGACAACTTCCTCGCGGAGGGCGCCAAGTACGGCCTCGGCAAACGGGACCTGGTGTCGAACATCAACTGGTACATGAACGTCCCCGTGGACGAGGACGGCACCCTCGGCATCGTCGACGGCATCTCCTCCCCGGGCCTCGCGGTGACCCTGCGGGCGGACCGCGACGTCCTGGTCCTGGTCTCCAACTGCCCCCAGATCAACAACCCGTGCAACGGCTTCGACCCGACGGCGGTGGAGATGACGATCGAAAGGGCGCCCGGCACCGGGGAGTCGACCAAGACGGAGGGGCACCCGGCATGACCTTCGACACCCTCCTCATAGCCAACAGGGGCGAGATAGCCGCCCGCATCATCCGCACGGCACGCCAACTCGGCCTGCGCACGGTCGCCGTGTACTCCGACCCCGACCGCGCCTCCCCCCACGTACGCCTCGCCGACGAGGCGGTCCGCCTGGGCCCGGCCCCGGCGAAGGACTCGTACCTGAACCCCGACCTCGTCCTGAGGGCGGCACGGGACACCGGCGCGGGAGCGATCCACCCCGGCTACGGCTTCCTCTCGGAGAACGCCGGCTTCGCCCGCCGCTGCGAGGACGCGGGCCTCGTCTTCGTCGGCCCCACCCCCGCCCACCTGGACCTCTTCGGCGAGAAACACACGGCAAGGGCGGCAGCGCAGGCGGCGGGCGTCCCCCTGGCCCCGGGCACGGACCTCCTCCCGTCCCTCGAAGAGGCCCTGAACCAGGCCGAGTCGATCGGCTACCCGGTGATGCTGAAGGCGACCGGCGGAGGCGGCGGCATCGGCATGTCCGCCTGCCGCACACCCCAGGACCTCACCGCGGCCTGGGAGTCGGTGCACCGCGTCGCCGCCGCCTCCTTCTCCTCCGCCGGCGTCTTCCTGGAACGCCTGGTGGAACACGCCCGCCACATCGAGGTCCAGGTCTTCGGCGACGGCACCGGCAAGGTCGTCACCTTCGGCGACCGCGACTGCACCCTCCAGCGCCGCAACCAGAAGGTGATCGAGGAGGCCCCGGCCCCGGCACTCCCCGACCACATCAGACACCAACTGGCGGCCAACGCCCACGCCTTGTGCACCTCGGTCGCCTACCGCTCAGCGGGCACCGTCGAGTTCGTGTACGACGCGACCCGCGAGGAGGCGTACTTCCTGGAGGTCAACACCCGCCTCCAGGTCGAACACCCGGTCACCGAGCAGATCTACGGCGTCGACCTGGTCGCCTGGATGCTCCGCCTCGCCCAGGGCGACACCGGAGTCGTCCGCACCCCGCCCACCCCGAACGGCCACGCCGTCGAGGCCCGCCTCTACGCCGAGGACCCCACCCGCGAACACCGCCCCAGCGCGGGCCTGTTGACCCGGGTCGCCTACCCGGACGACGTACGGATCGACGGCTGGGCGGAGACCGGCACCGAGGTCACGACGGCGTACGACCCGATGCTCGCGAAGGTCGTCGCGCACGGCACCGACCGCGCCGACGCCCTGCGCCGCCTGTCCGAGGCGCTGGCCCGCACCCGCGTGGACGGTATCGAGACGAACCTCGGCCTGCTCCGATCGGCCCTGGAACAGGGCGACTTCAGGTCGGCGACCCACTCCACGGCGACCCTGGCGACGGTCACCGACCCCACGCCCCGCATCGAGGTCATGTCCGCCGGGACGCTCACCACGGTCCAGGACTGGCCCGGCCGCACCGGGCACTGGCAGGTCGGCGTCCCCCCGTCCGGCCCGATGGACGACCGGTCGTTCCGGTCCGGCAACCGCGCACTGGGCAACCCGGAGGGCACACCCGGCCTCGAATGCACGCTCCAGGGACCGGAGTTGAGGTTCACGCACCCGGCGCGGGTGTGCGTGACGGGTGCGCCGGCGCCGGTGACGGTGGACGGTTCTCCAGTGCCACAGGGGGAGCCGGTGACCGTCCCGGCCGGAGCCGTACTGAAGGTCGGCCCCCCGACAGAACACGGGCTGCGGACGTACGTCCTGTTCGCGGGCGGCCTCGACGTCCCCGAATTCCTGGGCAGCGCGAGCACGTTCACGCTGGGGCGGTTCGGCGGGCACGGAGGCCGGGCGCTGCGGCCGGGCGACGTCCTGCGCAGGGGAACGGCCAGCGGGACAGCCGTCGGCGAACTCCCGCCCACTCCCCCGCGCTTCACCTCGACCTGGCACATCGGCGTGACCGAAGGCCCGCACGCCGCCCCGGAGTTCTTCACCGAGGCCGACATCCACGACTTCTACGCCGCCGACTGGAAAGTCCACTTCAACTCCGCCCGCACCGGCGTCCGGCTCGTCGGCCCCAAGCCCCGCTGGTCCCGCGCCGACGGCGGCGAAGCCGGCCTGCACCCCTCCAACATCCACGACACCCCGTACTCGGTGGGCGCCGTCGACTACACCGGCGACATGCCGGTCCTCCTCGGCCCCGACGGCCCCTCCCTCGGCGGCTTCGTCTGCCCGGCGACCGTCCACTCCACGGAACGCTGGAAACTGGGCCAGCTCCGCCCCGGCGACACGGTCCGCTTCACGCCGGTCGACACAACCGGCGCGGACCGCGCGGACATCGTGGACGGCGGCATCCTGGCCCGCGACGGCGACATCACCTACCGCCGCAGCGGCGACGACAACCTCCTGGTCGAATTCGGCCCCATGCAGCTCGACCTGGCGCTGCGCATGCGCGTCCACGCCCTCATGGAGGCGGTGACGGAGGAGGCGATCGAGGGCGTCACGGACCTCACCCCGGGCATCCGCTCCCTCCAGATCAAGACGGACCCGGACCGCCTCCCGCTCTCCGAACTCCTCGGGAAGACCCACGAGTTGGTGAAGGCCCTCCCGCCCACGGCCCAGCTCACCGTCCCCTCCCGCACGATCCACCTCCCTCTCTCCTGGGACGACCCCGCCACCCGCGAGGCCATCGCCCGCTACATGGCCGGCGTCCGCGACGACGCCCCCTGGTGCCCCTGGAACATCGAGTTCATCCGCCGCGTCAACGGCCTCGACACCGTCGACGACGTCCACCGCACGGTCTTCGACGCGGAGTACCTCGTACTCGGCCTCGGCGACGTCTACTTGGGCGCCCCCGTCGCCACCCCCCTCGACCCCCGCCACCGCCTCGTCACGACCAAGTACAACCCGGCCCGCACCTGGACCGCCGAGAACTCCGT
Organism: Streptomyces sp. 4F14; assembly: GCF_048159485.1. NCBI lineage: Bacteria > Bacillati > Actinomycetota > Actinomycetes > Kitasatosporales > Streptomycetaceae > Streptomyces > Streptomyces sp. 4F14. Next base: position 136,377 of record NZ_JBLRVY010000007.1, on the reverse strand, counting down.
CGGCATCGGCGGCGCCTACCTGTGCGTCTACGGCATGGAGGGCCCCGGCGGCTACCAGTTCGTCGGCCGCACCACCCAGGTCTGGTCCCCCTGGCAGCAGCGCGGCGCCTTCGAACCCGGCAAGCCGTGGCTGCTGCGCTTCTTCGACCGTGTCAGGTGGTACCCGGTCGGCGCGGACGAACTCCTCGCCCTGCGCGCCGACATCACCTCCGGCCGTTTCGTCCCCCGCATCGAGGAGGGCACGTTCTCCCTCGCGGAGTACGAGACCTTCCTCGCCGAACACGCCGACTCCATCGCGGAGTTCAGACGTACCCAGCAGCACGCCTTCACCGCCGAACGCCAAGCCTGGGAAGAGGCGGGCGAGTTCGCCCGAGCCGAAGCAGCCGACGCGCCCCCGCCCCCGCCGGCCCCCGTCGACATCCCGCCCGGCGGACGCCTGATCGAGGCCGAATTCGCGGCGTCGGTCTGGCAGGTGAACGTCCAGCAGGGCGACGAGGTGACCGCCGGCCAACCGCTCCTGGCGCTGGAGGCGATGAAGATGGAGTCACGCGTCGACGCGCCCGCCTCCGGCGTCGTCCACGAGATCCTGGTCAAGCCCGGCGACCAGGTCGAAGCGGGCACGGCACTCCTGATCCTCGCCCTTCAGGCAGAACCGGGCCCGGCTGCGAACGTCGTCACCCCGACCGCCCTCACCCCCGCCACCGGCTGAAGCGCGAACTCCCTTACCGACAAAGGAGCACCACCCCATGCTCACCCCCCGAGTCCGCGCCGCCTACGCCCGCATCGACGCCGTCGACCGCCCCGAGATCTGGATCACCCTGCGCCCCCAGGCGGAGGTGGAGGCCGAGGCCCAGGCCCTGGAAACCCGCCTCGCGTCCGGCGAGCACCTCCCCCTCGCCGGCCGACTCCTCGCCGTCAAGGGCAACATCGACGTCGCCGGCCTCCCCACGACCGCCGCCTGCCCCTCGTACGCGTACACCCCCGAGGCCGACGCCCCCGTCGTCGCCCGCCTGCGCGCGGCCGGTGCCCTCGTCCTCGGCACCACGAACCTCGACCAGTTCGCCACGGGCCTGGTCGGCACCCGCTCCCCGCACGGCGCCGTACGCAACGCCCACGACCCGTCCCGCATCAGCGGCGGCTCCAGCTCGGGGTCGGCCGTAGCGGTGGCCCTGGGCATCGCGGACCTGGCCCTCGGCACGGACACGGCGGGCTCGGGCCGGGTCCCGGCGGCCTTCAACGGCATCGTCGGCCTCAAACCGACGAAGGGCCTGGTCCCCACGGACGGCGTGGTCCCGGCCTGCGCCTCCCTGGACTGCGTGACGGTCTTCGCCCGCACCCTGCGAGAAGCCGAACAGGCCCTCGCCCACATGACGACCACCCCGAGCCCCACCCCACCCCGCACCCCGGGCCCGTGGCGCATAGCGATCGCCACCCCCGACGACCTGGGCCCCCTGGACGAGGGCTGGCAGCAGGCGTACGACGCGGCGGTCGCCCAACTCCGGTCCGCCGGCGCCGAGATCCGCACCCTCGACCTCACCCCGTTCACGGAGGCGGCGGCGATGCTCTACGAGGGCGCCTTCGTCGCCGAACGCTACACAGCGGTGGGCGAGTTCGTGGAGAAGGCCACCCCCGACCTGGACCCCACAGTGGCCACGATCATCACCAACGCCCGGACCGTCCCGGCCCACCAACTCTTCGCGGACCAGGCCAAACTGGCAGCCCTCCGCACCCGGGCCCTCAAGGAACTCGCCGACGCGGACGCCCTGTTGCTCCCCACAGCCCCAACTCACCCCACCCTGGCGGAAGTAGCCGCATCCCCCTTCACCGTCAACGCCCGCCTGGGCCGCTTCACCAACTCCACCAACCTCTTCGACCTGGCAGCGGCAGCAATCCCCGCGGGCAAGGTGAACGACCTCCCCTTCGGCGTGATGCTGATAGGCCCCGCCCACACGGACGAACGCCTGGCAAGAATCGCGGAGTCGCTGACGAGAAACGTCCAAGTGGCGGTGGTGGGGGCTCACTTGACGGGCCAGCCCCTGAACCCCCAACTCCTGTCACTGGGGGCAACCCTGGCGAACACGACAACCACAGCCCCGGTCTACCGCCTGCACGCCCTGAACACGACCCCACCGAAGCCGGGCCTGGTCCACGTAGGGGAAGGGGGAGCCCAGATAGAAACAGAGATCTGGAGCATCCCCCCGGAGGGCCTGGGCCACCTCCTGGCAGCACTCCCCCGCCCGATGACACTAGGCAAGGTGCACCTGGCAGACGGCACCCAGGTAACGGGCTTCCTCTGCGAACCCAGCGCACTGGGAAACGCAGAGGACATCACGGCGTATGGAGGTTGGCGCTCATTTCTGAACAGGCGCTAGAGCAACGCCCTTTCTTTTAGGGGCGCGGGGAACTGCGCGAGCAACCACCGACCACCCGCAGTCGCCCCACAACCTCACCCCACCGACGAGTAGGCGACAACTCCCCGCAGCACCCCCTCAACAGCCTTCCGCGCAGCCTTGGGCACGGTCGACCCCTCCGACGGCGCAGCCGCAGCAACCTGCCCCAGCACATCAATCACCTGCTTGCACCACCGCACAAAATCCCCCGCCGGCATCTCCGCCTCCCGAAGCACCTCATCCAGCCCGATCCCGGAAGCCCACTGGAAGACAGCCCAGGCGAACCCGAGATCCGGCTCCCGCTGCCCCACCCCCTCCGTCTGACTGATCTTGAACTCTTCCTCCAGCCCGTCGAGCCGCCCCCAGATCCGCACCATCTCCCCGAGCGCGGCCTTGGCCGCCCCGGACGGCACCTTGGGCGCCATCGCGTCATCGCCGACCCGCGCCTCGTACACCAACGCGGAGACGCACGCGGCGAGTTCGGCGGGCGACAGCCCTTCCCACACCCCGGCCCGCAGACACTCACTGGCCAGCAGGTCGAGTTCGCCGTAGAGCCGGGCCAACCGCCGCCCGTGCTCGGTGACTTCGTCCCCCCGCAGATAGTCGAGCTCGGTGAGCAGCGCGACGATCCGGTCGAAGGTCCGGGCGATCGTGTTGGTCCGCCCCTCGATCCGCCGCTCCAGCTGGGACGTGTCGCGCAGGAGCCGGTGATACCGCTCGGCCCACCGCGCATGGTCCTCGCGCTCGGCGCACCCGTGACAGGGATGTGCCCGCAACTCGGCGCGCAGCCGCGCGATCTCCCGGTCGTCGGCGGCCTGGGCCCGCTTCTTGCGGGCCCGCTCGGGCGGAATGTGCCCGGCCTTGGTCCGCAGCGCGGACGCGAGGTCCCGCCGGGACTGGGGGGAGCGGGGGTTGAAGGTCTTCGGGATCCGCATCCGGTCGAGCGCCTCGACCGGCACGGGGAAGTCGATGGACGCGAGCCGTTTGACCTGCCGCTCGGCGGTCAGCACGAGCGGCCGGGGCCCGTCATGGTGCTCGAACCCGCGATGCCCGTTGGCCCGCCCGGCCGGCAGCCCCGGGTCGAGGACGAGCGCGAGCCCGGCGTACTTCCCGGTCGGCACATGGATGACGTCCCCGGGCTTGAGCCGCTCCAGCGCGACCGCGGCCTCGGCCCGCCGCTGCGCGACCCCCTGCTTCGCGAGATCGGTCTCGCGGTCCTTGAGCTGGCGCCGCAGCCGGGCGTACTCCTCGAAGTCGCCGAGGTGGCAGGTCATCGACTCCTTGTACCCGTCGAGCCCCTCCTCGTTGCGCTGGACCTGCCGGGAGATCCCGACGACCGACCGGTCGGCCTGGAACTGCGCGAACGACGTCTCCAGCAGCTCCCGCGAGCGGTGGCGCCCGAACTGCTCGACGAGGTTGACGGCCATGTTGTACGACGGCCGGAAACTCGACCGCAGCGGGTACGTCCGCGTCCCCGCGAGCCCCGCGAGGTGCTCGGGGCTCATCGCGCGCTGCCAGAGCACGACCGCGTGCCCCTCGACGTCGATGCCCCGCCGCCCGGCCCGCCCGGTGAGCTGCGTGTACTCGCCCGGCGTGATGTCCGCGTGCTGCTCGCCGTTCCACTTGACGAGCTTTTCGAGGACGACGGACCTGGCGGGCATGTTGATGCCGAGCGCCAGCGTCTCCGTCGCGAAGACGGCCTTGACGAGCCCGCGCACGAACAGTTCCTCGACGACCTCCTTGAAGGTCGGCAGCATCCCGGCGTGGTGCGCGGCGATGCCCCGCTCCAGGCCCTCCAGCCACTCGAAGTAGCCGAGGACGTGCAGGTCCTCGCGGGGGATGGCGGCCGTACGCTCCTCGACGAGCGCCCGCACCTCGGCCCGCGCCGCGTCGTCGTTGAGCCTCAGCCCGGCGTACAGGCACTGCTGGACGGCGGCCTCGCAGGCGGCGCGGCTGAAGATGAACGTGATCGCCGGGAGCAGTCCCTCGGCGTCCAGCCGCTCGATGACCTCGGGCCGGCCCGGCGTCCACACGCGCGAGCGGGACCGCCGCTCCCGCTCCCGGTCCGCCTCCCGCATCCGGCCGCGCTTGCGGTCCTGGTAGGAGGGTCTCTGCGCCTCCATGCGGGCGAGGCGGGCGAGGTCGGGGTTGACGGCCTTCTTGCTGCCCTCGCCCTCCTCGAACAGGTCGTACATCCGCCGCCCGGCCAGCACGTGCTGGAACAGGGGGACGGGACGGTGCTCGGAGACGATGACCTCGGTGTCCCCCCGGACCGTGTCCAGCCAGTCGCCGAACTCCTCGGCGTTGGAGACGGTCGCGGACAGGGAGACCAGCGTCACCGACTCGGGGAGGTGGATGATCACCTCTTCCCAGACGGCGCCCCGGAAGCGGTCGGAGAGGTAGTGGACCTCGTCCATCACCACGTACCCGAGACCCAGCAGCGTCTGCGAACCGGCGTACAGCATGTTCCGCAGCACCTCGGTCGTCATCACGACCACCGGGGCGTCGGAGTTGACGCTGTTGTCGCCCGTCAGCAGGCCGACCTTGTCGGCGCCGTAACGGCGGGACAGGTCGGCGTACTTCTGGTTGGAGAGCGCCTTGATGGGGGTCGTGTAGAAACACTTCTTCCCCTGCCCGAGGGCCAGGTGGACGGCGAACTCCCCCACGATCGTCTTCCCCGACCCCGTGGGAGCGGCGACCAGCACCCCCTTCCCCGCCTCAAGCGCCCGACAGGCTTCGATCTGGAAAGCATCGAGCCCGAACTCATACATCTCGCGGAACCCGGCCAGCGCGGTCGCCTGCTCGACAGCACGCCTGCGCGCCGCCGCATACCGCTCAGCCGGAGAGAGGTCCTCTGTCATCGTGCTTCGAGCGTACCGGCCCCCACTGACAACGGGACGATCATTATCCGGATCGTGGACGGATCGTGGGCGGATCACGGAGAAACGGAAGCGGCCGGCCGCCCCATGGGCGCCCGGCCGCGTCGTGTCGCGTCGTGTCGCAGAAGGACGGTCAGGTCACGTCGTCGTAGCCGTTGACCCGTTCCGTGCCCGACTGGCCCGGCAGCGCGCGGGTGGATGACGACGACACTGACTCGACCTCGCCGATGTCCTCGGGCGTCAGGTCCAGTTCGGAGGCTTCGTCGTCGCCGGGGCCCATCTCCTCGCGGCGGCGCTTGCGCCGGTCGTTCAGCAGGGAGAACAACGTCGCGCAGAAGTACAGGACCCAGATCGGGCCCGCGAGGGCCAGCATGGTCAGCGGGTCGGTGCTGGGCGTCGCGACGGCCGCGAAGACCGTGATGCCCATGATCATGCCGCGCCACCAGCCGAGCATCTTCTTCCCGGACAGCACCCCGGTCAGGTTGAGCATCACCAGCAGGAGCGGCAGCTCGAAGGAGAGCCCGAAGACGAGCACCATGCGCACGATCAGGTCGAGCAGGTCGTCCAGCGGCAGCTGGTTGTCCAGGTCCGCGGGCGAGAACTCCAGGAGCACCTTCGCCATGGTCGGCAGCGTCTTGTACGCGAAGAACGCGCCGCCCAGGAAGAGCGGGAAGCCGGCGCCGACGAACGCGTAGGCGTACTTCCGCTCGTGCTTGTGCAGACCCGGGGCCACGAACGCCCAGAGCTGGTAGAGCCAGACCGGCGAAGCGAAGATCACACCGGCCATCAGGGAGACCTTGAGGGCGAGTGTGAACGGGGTGAGCAGACCATTGAGGACGATGCGCGCGCAGGTGCCGGTCCGCTGCTGCGACAGCTCGGACAGGGTGGCGTTGCACCCGACCGAGTCCAGAATCGGGTTCGTGAAGAACTCGATGATGTCCTTGTAGAAGAAGGCGGCGAAGATCGTGATGACGACGATCGCCAGAACGGCCTTCGCGAGCCGGTTACGGAGCTCGCGAATGTGCTCCACGAGGGGCATCCGCCCCTCGGGATCCTTCTCCTTCTTGCGGGCAGACTTGAGCAACCCACGTTCCCATCTCGTACGGCGGGCCGGAAGTCACCGGCCCCGCGTCAGCGCTTGGTGGAGTCCGTCGGCTCGGTGACCGGGCGGGAGCTGGTCACGTCGCCGGGGGCCGCCTGGATGGTGCGCTGCGCGGACGCCTGGTCACCCGGGGTGGGCGGGGCGGCCGAGGTGGTGGTGGAGCTGCCACCCTCCTCCTTCATCGCCTTGGCCTCGCTCTTGAGGATCCGCGCGGACTTGCCGAGCGAGCGGGCCATGTCCGGAAGCTTCTTCGCGCCGAACAGCAGGATGATGACGACGAGGATGAGAATGATCTCGGGGGCTCCGAGCCTTCCGAACATAAGTCTTTACCTTCTCACCGAGGCGGCTGGGTGGGGATGCTGTACGACCGGCCGGACAGGTGTCCGAACGATCGTGCTCTCAGCGATCGTAACGCCCGGGGGTGAACGTGAAGCAATCCCTGTGCGTACTCCCTGTTCCGCGAATCGGGCCTCGTTCTCCGGTCCGCGACCAGCAGCGTACCCGCCGCACCCACCGGGGCGGGAGGGCGAAGTCGCCCAAATCGCATCCGCCGCCCGACTCACAGAACCATCACAGTCGCACTCACAGCGAATCGACAGCCCGCGCGGTGCTCACCGCCGCCCGCTCCAGGTCCTCCGCCGCCCGCCCGATCCGCTCCGCCGACGCCGCGACCTGCGCCCCCAGCCGCCGCGCCTCCACGAACACCCGCACCGCGAGCACCCCCAGCACCAGAAGCCCGAGGAAACCCACAGCAACCGCGACCATCGCCCAGAACATGCCCCGAGCGTAGCGCCCCGCCCCTACGCCCCCTGCAACCGCAGGGTCCGCACCCCGCCCGACACCAGCAGCCCCACGATCCGCTCCCCCGCCGGCTTGCGCACCGACTCCCCGCACTCGGGGCACGTGAAGGAGTAGAACGTCGTCCGGCTGCTCCCCCCGATCGCCAGCACGATCGCCTCCGCCCCCAGCTGGAACCGCCCCCGGCACTCCGGACACCCCGCCGTGAACACGACCGGCGTGACCGCCTCGATTCCTACGTCCTTCATACCCGCGAACGCGGTCGCCACCGTCATCTCCGGCCCACCGGACGGCCCACCGGAGAGCTCACTCCCCCCACCGCTCACCCCGCCGCTCCCCTCGCCTCGACCTGCTCGTACGCGGCCAGCGCCGCCCGCGCCGCCTCACGGGCACTGTCCGCGAGGTCCTGCGGCGCGACGATCCGCCCGTCCGCCCCCAGCCGCAGCGCGAGCCGCCGCAGGGACGCCGGGTCGGGGGTGCGCAGCGTGATCCGCAGCCCCCCGTCGGGCAGCTCGTCAGCACTGTCGTGCGGGTAGTACTCGGCAACCCAGCGGCCACCGGGACCCACCTCGACGACGACCTCGGGATCCTCCGCCGCGGGCTGCACGAGCCCCAGCGACAGATCCCGCAGCTCGACCTCCGGCGGCGCCGACGGCTCGTCGAGGATCTTGATCTCGGCGACCCGGTCGAGCCGGAACGTCCGCCGCGCCTCGGAGCGCCGGCACCACGCCTCGACGTACGTGTGCCCCACGCTGACCAGGCGGATCGGGTCGATCTCCCGCTCGGTGACCTCGTCACGCGCGGGCGAGTAGTAGCGGATCCACAGCCGGCGCCGCTCGGCAATCGCCCGGTCCACGTCGGCGAAGACCCCGCCCTCGGACTCGAACGTCACCGACAGCCGCGCACTGGACACGGCCGCCTCACCGGCCGCCGCCTCCACCTTCGCGGTGGCCCGCAGCAGCGCCTGCCGGTCGCCCTCGCGCAGCCCCGGCAGCGTGGCGACCGCGCGCGCGGCGACCAGCAGCGCCGTCGCCTCGTCCGCCGCCAGCCGCAAAGGCTCCGCGACGTCGTCCGGGTTGTGCCACCAGATGTGCTCGCCGTCCGTGTCGATGTCGAGGAGGTCCCCGCCCCGGAAGCTCGTCCCGCACATCGGCAGCACGTCCAGGTCAGCGACGAGTTCCTCCTCGCTGATCCCGAACGCCCGCGCCACGTCCTCGACGCGCGCGCCGGGCCGCTCCCTCAGATACGTCACCAGCGACAGCATCCGCCGCGTCTGGTCGATCGCGTTCACCGGCCGTACCGGCTTGCCCGCCATGCTCTCCCCGTCCCCCTCAGCCCTTGGCCACGGCCCGCAGCCGGTCGACGACGTCCGCCCGCAGCCCGGCCGGCTCGACGACCACCACGTCCGGCCCGAACTCCACCAGCCAGGCGTCCAGACCGTGCCCGTACGGAATCTCCAACTCGTCCCACCCGTCCCCGAGTTCCCGGACCACGGTGGCTTTCGCCCGAAGGGGGTACCCGGACCCGGCCCGCAGCCGGATCAGCGCACTGCGGTCGGCGCCCTCCCCGGCCCAGCCCGCGACGGTCTCCCGTACGGTGACGACGTCCGGCACCGGCGCCGTGAACCCGGCCCCGCGCGAACGCACCCGCCCGGTGATCCGCGACAGCCTGAACACCCGCTCCGCACCCCGGTCCCGGTCGAACCCGGCGAGATACCAGTGCCCGCGCCAGCACTCCAGCGCCCACGGCTCCACATGCCGCGGCTCGGGGCGCGCGGCGGTCACCTTGCGGTAGTCGAAGAGGACCGGACGACGGTCCCGGCACGCCAGCATCAACGGCTCGAACGCCGCCTCGTGCACGGGGATATGAGGCTCCAGGGCGCCATGCGCCTCGTACGGGTCGACGTCCTCGGGCAGCCCGGCCGCGCGCAGCTTCTGCAATGCCCCCGAGGCGGCACCGGCGAGCCTCGCCTGCTGCCACACCTTCGCGGCGACCCCCAGCGCGGCGGCCTCCTCCGCGTCCAGCGTGATCGGCGGGAGACGGTTGCTGTCGCGGCGGGCGAGATAGCCGACCTCGCCGTCCAGGTTCTCCACCGTCTCGATGACCAGGCCGAGTTCGCGCAGATCGTCCTTGTCGCGCTCGAACATCCGGTTGAAGGCGTCGTCCGCACCCGCTTCGAGATACGCCTCGATGGACTCCCGCAACTCCCGCTTGCTCAGCGGCCTGCGCGTCCCCAGCAGACACAGCGCCAGGTTCATGAGCCGCTCTGCCTTGGCAATGGCCATCGACGCCCTTCGCCTTTCCTATGGTGCTTCCGACGGATGACCGTACCGCCCCGCGCCGCCCCGGCAAAAGCCGAGGGCCCACGCCCGTACAGGCATGGGCCCCACTCGGTCGACCTCGGTCGTCCGCTGCTCAGACCGCGATCAGGTCCACCACGAAGATCAGGGTGGAACCGGCCGGGATCGCCGGGGTCGGCGACTGGTCGCCGTACGCCAGGTGCGGCGGGATCGTCAGCTGACGACGGCCGCCCACCTTCATGCCCTGCACACCCTGGTCCCAGCCCTGGATGACGCGGCCGGCGCCCAGCGGGAACTTGAAGGCCGAGCCCCGGTTCCAGCTCGCGTCGAACTCCTCGCCGGTCGCGAAGGTGACGCCCACGTAGTGCACGGTCACGTTCTGACCGGCCTGCGCGACCTCGCCGTCGCCCTCCCAGATGTCCTTGATCTCCAGGTCCGCCGGCGGCTGGCCCTCGGGAAAGTCGATCTCGGGCTTCTCGATGCTCACGTCAAACTCCTGGTCGTTCACAAAAAGGCAACCCGCACAGTCTTACACCCCGCGTGGCGTCACGAAGAAGCCAGGCCGGGTCAGGAGGAGGCCAGGATGTCCACCGTGAACACCATCGTCGACGTCTTCTGGATACCGCTGTCGGCCGGCGGGTTGTCCCCGTAACCCAGCGCCGGAGGCACCACGATGACGACGCGGCTGCCGACCTTCTTCCCGGTCAGCCCCTGCGCCCACCCCTTGACGACCTGCTCCAGCGAGAACGACGTCGGCGCGGACCGCTGGTACGACGAGTCGAACTCCTTGCCCGTCTCCCACACGACGCCCTTGTACTGCACGACGAGCGTGCTGCCCGCCTTCACGACCGGGCCGTCGCCCTCGATGACGTAGTTCGCCACCAGGCCCTTCGGCGCCGCCGACTTCGGGATCTCCACCGACGGCGCCTTGCCGTCCGTGTTCGTCCCCACCTTCGGCAGCGCCGCGTCGTCCTGCGCGACGTCCTTGCCCTTCGCCGAGGACTTCCCGTTGAACGTGTCGATCACGTCCACCACGAACACCAGCGTGTCCGTGCCCTTGATGCCCGCCTGCGCCTGGCCCTGCGAGCCGTACCCCCAGGTCGGCGGCACCGAGAACTCCACCCGGCTGCCCGCCTTCTTGCCCGTCAGCGCGTACCGCCAGCCGTCGATGATGCTGCCCTGCGCGAGCTGGATGAACAACGGGGTCTTGCGGTCGTAGGAGTTGTCGAAGACCTTCCCCGTGTCCCAGATCTGGCCCAGGTAGTTCGCCCAGACGAAGTCCTTCTCCGCGATCGTCTTCCCGCTGCCCGCGATCAGCGTCTTCACCGCGAGCTGGTCCGACGGGGAACCGCTGCCCTTGGCCACCGTCGGCTTCTCGCCGAACTTCTGCCCCGCCGTCACGGCCGGCAGCGGACCGTCCACGATCTTCGGCGCCGGAGCCTCCGAAGCCGACGACGACTCCGAGGCGGACTGCGACGCGCTGTCGCTCGCCTTGCTCGAATCGGACTTGTCGTCGCCACAGCCGGCGAGCGTGACCAGTCCCACGGGGACGGCGGCGAGGATGAGGGAGCGTCGGCGCACGGTGAAAGCCTCGTAATCGATCGATCAGGTGGATGGCGTGCGCGCAACTCTACGGCGTGCAAAGGGCGCCGTACGGAAAACGTACGGCGCCCGTGTTGCGTTCCGGCCTGTCACCGGAACGTGTGTCACATCCCGGCGATCAGCTTCTCCACCCGGTCGTCCACCGACCGGAACGGGTCCTTGCACAGCACCGTCCGCTGCGCCTGGTCGTTCAGCTTCAGGTGCACCCAGTCCACCGTGAAGTCCCGGCGCTGCTCCTGCGCCCGCCGGATGAAGTCACCGCGCAACCGGGCCCGCGTCGTCTGCGGCGGCACCGACTTGCCCTCGAAGATCTTCAGGTCGTTGCAGATCCGCGCCGCCTGCCCCTTGCGCTCCAGCAGGTAGTACAGACCCCGGCGACGGTGGATGTCGTGGTAGGCGAGGTCGATCTGCGCCACCCGCGGATGCGACATCGTCATGTTGTGCTTGGCCCGGTACCGCTCGATCAACTGGTACTTCATCACCCAGTCGATCTCCGTGCCGATCCGGTCCAGGTCCTCCGACTCGATCGAATCCAGCGTCCGGCCCCACAGTTCGAGGACCTGCTCGACCGTCCCCGTACGGATCCCGCGCCGCTCGCAGAAGTCGACGGCCTTCTCGTAGTACTCGCGCTGCACTTCGAGCGCCGACGCCTCGCGCCCGCTCGCCAGGCGCACCTTGCGCCGGCCCGTGATGTCGTGACTGACCTCACGGATCGCCCGGATCGGGTTCTCCAGCGTCAGATCCCGCATCACCGTGCCCGCCTCGATCATCCGCAGCACCAGGTCGGTCGCGCCGACCTTCAGCAGCATCGTCGTCTCCGACATGTTCGAGTCGCCCACGATCACATGCAGCCGGCGATAGCGCTCCGCGTCCGCGTGCGGCTCGTCGCGCGTGTTGATGATCGGCCGGGAACGCGTCGTCGCCGAGGAGACGCCCTCCCAGATGTGCTCCGCCCGCTGGCTCACGCAGTACACCGCGCCACGCGGGGTCTGGAGCACCTTGCCCGCCCCGCACAGCAGCTGACGCGTCACCAGGAACGGGATCAGGATGTCCGCGAGTCGGGAGAACTCCCCGTGCCTCGCGACCAGATAGTTCTCGTGACAGCCGTAGGAGTTGCCGGCCGAGTCCGTGTTGTTCTTGAAGAGGTAGACGTCGCCCGCGATTCCTTCCTCGTGCAGGCGCCGTTCCGCGTCCACCAGAAGCCCTTCGAGAATGCGCTCGCCGGCCTTGTCGTGAGTCACCAGTTCGGTCACGTTGTCACATTCGGGTGTCGCGTATTCGGGGTGCGAACCCACATCCAGATAGAGGCGGGCTCCGTTCCGCAGAAAGACATTGCTGCTGCGGCCCCATGACACGACACGGCGGAAGAGGTACCGCGCCACCTCGTCAGGAGACAGACGCCGCTGTCCCCTGAACGTGCACGTGACGCCGTACTCGTTCTCCAGCCCGAAAATGCGGCGGTCCATGACTGAACATTACGCCCGATCCCCCGAACTGAAACGGGGTTCGACGGCACGGTTCAGATCATTTTCCGACGCCGCCACAGCCACCGCGCGAACATCGGGCACTGCCATTACCCTCCTCGTCGCCACCAAAACCAGCAACGCGGCAAAACCCGCGACACCCGGCACCACGAACCCCCACAACGTGCCCCCGGCCTCCACCACCGGACCCGTCAGACCCGTCCCCAGCGCCTGCCCCACCCCGAACATCGTCACCAGCCACGAGAACGCCTCCGTCACCGTCCCCCGCGGCGCGTACCGGTCCACCAGCACGAACGAACACGCGATCGCCGGCGCCAGGAACACCCCCGCCAACGCCGTCAGCGCCACCATCGCCACCGCACCCGGCCGCAGCATCAACGGCAGATAACACACCGCCAGCAACCCCACGATCACCTCCAGACGGCGCCGCGCCGACCCCGGCCACGACCGCGCCCCGTACACCGTCCCCCCGACCAGCGCCCCCAGCCCCAGCGCCGCCAGCAGCCAGCCGTACACCGCGTCCCCGCCGTGCGCGTCCGCGTACGGCACCGACGCCACCGTGATCGAACCCAGCGCCACCCCGATGAACACACACGCCCCCAGCAGCGCCAGCAGCGCCCTCGAACGCAGCGCGCCCAGCCAGTGCGCCTCGCGCGGAGCCGACCGCCACGCCCGCGAGGGCGGCGCCACCACCACCGACAGCGCCCCCAGCACCCCCACCGCGTTGATCACCAGCAGCGCCGCCCGCTCCGACCACACCGACACGCACAGCGTCACCAGCAACGGCCCCACCGTGAACATCAGCTCCTGCGCCACCGCGTCCATCGCGTACGCCGTGTGCACCTGGTCCTCGCGCTTGAGCACCGACGGCCACAGCGCCCGCAGGCCGCCCTCCAGCGGGGGCGTCAGCAGGCCGGCGGCCACCACCGCCGCACAGGCCGCCCACAGCGGCTCCAGGCCCGTCCAGGCGAACACCGCCATGCCCAGGGCCGCGCCCAGCGCCGCCGGCAGCTGCACGCGCGGCTGCCCGTGCAGGTCCACCAGCCGCCCCAGCACCGGCTGGCCCACCGCGTTCGCCACGCCGTACACCGCCGCCAGCACCCCGGCCAGGCTGTACGTGCCGCCCTCCGCGCGCGTGAACAGCACGATCGTGATCGCCGCCGTCGCGCACGGCAGCCGGCCCACCAGCGTGCCGGCCAGCAGCCGCGCCGCGTACCGCGCCCGCACGACCTCCGCGTACCCCGCAAGGCCCCCGGCCATCCCGCCTCCCACAGCATAGGTGTTACGTATAACTTCCAGGGTCATACGTAGCATGAGGTCTCACGATCGGTCCAGAACACGGCCGGTCCGGACCAGGAGGCAGGCTCACGGTGGCAGCCAGCAGCACCCGACCCACCAGCCGCGACGTCGCCGCCGCCGCCGGAGTCTCCCAGGCCGCCGTCTCCCTCGTCCTCGGCGACAAATGGCGCGGCCGCGTCGCCGAGACCACCGCCGAACGCGTCCGGCAGGCCGCCCGCGACCTCGGCTACCGCCCCAACCTCGCCGCCCGCAACCTCCGCCTCGGCCACACCCGCACCGTCCTGCTCGTCGTCCCCGCCCTCACCACCGAGTTCTTCGCCGGCGTCTACACCGGAGCCGCCCGCGTCGCCGCCGACCACGGCTTCGGCGTCGTCCTCTACCCCTCCCCCGAAGGCATCGGCCCCGCCCGCGACCCCTTCGCCAGCGCACAGACCGCCCTCGACGGCGTCATCGCCTCCTCCATGGCCGCCGACGCCCTCACCGCCCTGCGCGGCGACCAGCTCCCCCTCGTCATGCTCGACAGCGACCCCCACGGCAGCCTCGGCGCCGCCACCGTCAACCTCGACATCGCCGACGGCACCCGCCAGATCGCCGACCACCTCCTCGGCCTCGGCCACCGCCACTACCTCCACCTCGCCGCCGACGTCCCCTCCTGGACCTTCCACGTCCGCGCCCGCACCCTCGCCGAACGCCTCCACACCGTCCCCGGCACCACCCTGCGCACCACCCGCTCCCCCATGGCCATCGAGGACGCCCGGCACGCCGTCACCCAGGCCCTCCGAGACGGCCCCCGCCCCACCGCCGTCGTCTGCGACGACGACAAACTCGCCGCCGGCGCCTACAAAGCCCTGCGCCGCCTCGGACTGCGCATCCCCGACGACATCTCCGTCACCGGCCTCGACGACCTCGCCCTCGCCACCGCCATCGACCCCGAACTCACCACCGTCCACCTCGACGCCGAACTCTTCGGCGAACGCGGCATGCACGCCCTCCTCGCCGTCCTCGACGGCCGCACACCCGACCAGGACGACATCCCCGTACGCCTCGTCGTCCGCGGCTCCACGGCGGCACCAGCGCCTTCGGGCGGCCCGACGACCTGAAAAGCCCCGTGCCCCGGCCGGAAGACCCGGCCGGGGCACGCACAGGGAACTACGCGGCTACTCGTCGTCCTCGCCCGGATCCGCCGGACCCCCGGCGTCCTCCGCGCTCTCCGCCTCCGTCGCCGGACCCTCCGCCTCCAGTAGACGCGACAGCTGCGGACCCACGATCCGCTTGAACTTCCGCTGCTGCGGACGCGTCCGGTCCAGCACCGCCACCTCAAGACGCTCCGCCGGAATCTCCCGCTGCGTCCCGTTCGCCTCCCGCGACAGCGCCTGGACCGCCAGCTTCAGCGCCTCCGCCAGACTCATCCCGTCCCGGTGCCGCTGGTCCAGATAGTTGCTGATCAGCTCCGCGTTCCCGCCCACCGCGACCGAGCCGTGCTCGTCCACGATCGAACCGTCGTGCGGCAGCCGGTAGATCTGGTCACCCTCGACCGTCTCACCGACCTCCGCGACCACGAGCTCCACCTCGTACGGCTTCTCCGCCGACGACGAGAAGATCGTCCCCAGCGTCTGCGCGTACACGTTCGCCAGGCCACGGGCCGTCACATCGTCCCGGTCGTAGGTGTAGCCGCGCAGATCCGCGTAGCGCACACCGCCGATCCTGAGGTTCTCGTACTCGTTGTACTTGCCGGCCGCCGCGAAGCCGATCCGGTCGTAGATCTCGCTGAACTTGTGCAGCGCGCGCGACGGATTCTCGCCGACGAACACGATGCCGTCGGCGTACTGCAACACGACCAGGCTCCGGCCCCGCGCGATGCCCTTACGGGCATACTCCGCGCGATCCGCCATCGCCTGCTGAGGGGAGACATAGAACGGCGTCGACACCGGTTACCCGTCCTTTTCTGTGGAAGTCACTCGATCACCTGACAAGAAACGAGATCCGCCGCTACAGCAGCGCGGCCCGCGGGCCGTCCGGCTGCTCCAGCCGCTTCTCCAGCACCGAACGCGCGATCTCCGCGGACTGCACATCCGTCAGCCTGCGGAAACCCTCGTCGGTGATCACCGTGACGATCGGATAGATCCGGCGCGCGACGTCCGGGCCGCCCGTCGCCGAGTCGTCGTCCGCCGCGTCGTACAGCGCCTGCACCACCAGCGTCGTCGCCTCGGACTCCGACAGGCCGTCGCGGAACAGCTTCTTCATCGCGCCCCGCGCGAAGATCGAACCCGAACCGACCGCGGCGAAGTTCTGCTCCTCGGAACGGCCGCCCGTCACGTCGTAACTGAAGATCCGGCCCTTCGCGCGGTCCACGTCGAAACCCGCGAACAGCGGGACCACGGCCAGGCCCTGCATCGCCATGCCCAGGTTCGACCTGATCATCGTCGACAGGCGGTTCGCCTTGCCCTCCAGCGAGAGCTGCGCGCCCTCCACCTTCTCGAAGTGCTCCAGCTCCAGCTGGAACAGCTTCACCATCTCCACCGCGAGGCCCGCCGTGCCGGCGATCCCGACCGCCGAGTACTCGTCCGCCGGGAACACCTTCTCGATGTCCCGCTGGGCGATCATGTTCCCCATCGTCGCGCGACGGTCACCGGCGAGGATCACCCCGCCCTGGAACGTCACCGCGACGATCGTCGTCCCGTGCGGGGCCTCCAGCACGCCCTGCACCGGCGGCAACTGCCGGTTCCCCGGCAGCAGCCCCGGCTGATGCGCCGACAGGAAGTCCATGAACGACGAGGACCCGGGCGTCAGGAAGGCAGCTGGTAGACGCCCGGTGCTACGAGTGTTGGCTTCCACGAGATTCCTTCCAGGTAGGAGGCCGCCCGACGAACCGCACCGGGGTCGTCCCCCAACTTGCCGATGGCCGAATTGCAGTTGAAGCACAGTACGCCACGGACCCTACCCGTCTCATGGTAGTGATCCACATGAACGGCGGGGGCTTTCAGGCAGATGACACAGAGCCCTTTCTGCTCGGCGATCATCTCGTCGCGCTGGGCTTCGGTGAGGTTGTAGCTGCGCTTGAGGTGCCCTTGCCGCCCATCGACCGCCCGGCACGGCTTGCACCGGCCGGCCAAGCCGTCCGACGCCTTCCGGTGCCGGTGAAAATCGCTGTGCGGCTTGACCTCCCCACAGGTCCGGCAGAATTTGTGACCCGCCGGAACGTCGACCTTCTCCCACACCTTCTTGCCCATGGCCGACCGGCGGCGCCGGTAGTACGCGGCGCCGTACTCGGCCACGCACTCCCGGCACCGGGGCTGAAGGCCGTCCCGCCGGTTCTTGTCCTTCGCGAACGCCTCGGGGGACAGATCCCTGCCACACCCCGAGCAGTGCTTCGCATTTGGTGTATCCATGACCCTCGACCCCCGCCACCTTCGATTCGAAGGTCAATTCAGACTATTGACCACCTTTTTGAACGAAGCCCCGCACGAAGTCCTCTGCATTCTCCTCGAGTACATCGTCAATTTCGTCAAGAACCGAGTCGACGTCGTCGCTCAGCTTCTCGTGCCGTTCCTTCAGGTCCTCCGAGCCCGACGTCTCCGCCGCCTGCTCCTCGGCCTCTTCGTTCGTCCGGGTCGCCTTCTGCTGGCCGCCGCCGGTGTCCTTGGTCGCCATAACCCTCACCCCGCTCAGTTCGCCCGCTATGTCGGTGATGATCAGACCCTATAGGGAGGGTCCGACATCGGCCCCGCAGTTGGTACAACGTGCGGGGGCCACCTCGATGATTCCCGGCGGAGGGGGTTTCCACCCGTGTCCGGGGATCATGTGTTCAGCCGCCGGAGAGGACCCTGACCAGGTCTTCCGCCGTACGGCACCGGTCCAGAAGCTCCTTGACGTGATTTCGCGTTCCGCGTAGCGGTTCCAGGGTTGGGACCCGCTGGAGGCTGTCGCGCCCGGGAAGGTCGAAGATGACGGAGTCCCAGGACGCGGCGGCGACGTCGTCGGCGTACTGGTCGAGGCACCGCCCCCGGAAGTACGCCCGGGTGTCCTCCGGCGGCTCGGACATCGCCCGTTCGACGTCCCGCTCGTCCAGCAGCCGCTTCATCCGCCCCCGCGCCACGAGCCGGTTGTAGAGCCCCTTCTCGGCCCGTACGTCGGCGTACTGGAGGTCGACGAGGTGCAGCCGCGCGGCGTCCCAGTCGAGGTCGTCGCGGCGCCGGTAGCCCTCCATGAGCTCCTTCTTGGCGACCCAGTCGAGTTCCCCGGCGAGGCTCATGGGGTCGTTCTCCAGCCGCGTGAGGGTGTCCTCCCAGCGCGCGAGGACGTCCTTGGTCTGCTCGTCGGCGTCGGCGCCGTAGCGTTCCTCGACGTATTTGCGGGACAGCTCGTAGTACTCCATCTGGAGTTGTACGGCGGTGAGTGTGCGTCCGCTGCGGAGGGTGACGAGGCGCTGGAGGCTGGGGTCGTGGGAGACCTGGTGGAGGGTGCGGACGGGCTGGTCGACGGCGAGGTCGACGGCGATGAAGCCGTCCTCGATCATCGAGAGCACGAGCGCGGTGGTGCCGAGTTTGAGGTAGGTGGAGATCTCGGAGAGGTTGGCGTCGCCGATGATGACGTGCAGGCGGCGGTATTTCTCCGCGTCGGCGTGGGGTTCGTCGCGGGTGTTGATGATGGGCCGTTTGAGGGTGGTCTCCAGGCCGACCTCGACCTCGAAGTAGTCGGCGCGCTGGCTGATCTGGAAGCCGTGTTCGTGGCCGTCCTGGCCGATGCCGACGCGTCCGGCGCCGGTGAAGACCTGGCGGGAGACGAAGAAGGGCGTGAGGTGGCGCACGATGTCGCTGAAGGCGGTCTCGCGCTTCATGAGGTAGTTCTCGTGCGTGCCGTAGGAGGCGCCCTTGTTGTCGGTGTTGTTCTTGTAGAGGTGGATGGGCTGGGCGCCGGGGAGTTGGGCGGCTCGTTCGGCGGCTTCGGCCATGATCCGTTCGCCGGCCTTGTCCCAGAGGACGGCGTCGCGGGGGTTGGTGACTTCGGGCGAGCTGTATTCGGGGTGGGCGTGGTCGACGTAGAGGCGGGCGCCGTTGGTGAGGATGACGTTGGCGAGGCCGATGTCCTCGTCGGTGAGCTGGCTGGCGTCGGCGGCTTCGCGGGCGAGGTCGAACCCGCGGGCGTCGCGCAGGGGGTTCTCCTCCTCGAAGTCCCAGCGGGCCCGGCGGGCCCGGTGCATCGCCGCGGCGTAGGCGTTGACGATCTGGGACGAGGTGAGCATGGCATTGGCGTTGGGGTGGCCGGGGACGGAGATGCCGTACTCCGTCTCGATGCCCATTACTCGCCGTACGGTCATGCGGCCCTCCTTGCCCGGCGGCGCCCTTCGTGGGCGGCGCTCAAGTACCGCTGGTGCTGCGGTGCGTGTGCGGTGCCCGTCCCCGCACTGTGCGACTCGGCGGTACGAAAGAGCCTAGAACGCCTGCGCGCCGGCGGGGAGATCATTTGCGTCATTGCCTCGGTCCGGCTTGTGGCCGGTTTTTCGGTTGTGCCGGTGGGTGCGGTGTTTTTCCGGGGAGTAAAGCAGGGCGGCTGCGAGTGCCCGGGGGCACCCGCAGCCGCCCTGTCTTCTTACAGGTACTGTCCGGTGTTCGCCACCGTGTCGATGGAGCGTCCGGTGTCCGCGCCTTGTTTTCCGGTGATGAGGGTGCGGATGTAGACGATCCGTTCGCCCTTCTTTCCGGAGATGCGGGCCCAGTCGTCCGGGTTGGTGGTGTTGGGGAGGTCCTCGTTCTCCTTGAACTCGTCCACGCATGCCTGGAGGAGGTGGGAGACGCGCAGGCCCTTCTGTTCTTTCTCCAGGAAGTCCTTGATCGCCATTTTCTTGGCGCGGCCGACGATGTTCTCGATCATGGCGCCGGAGTTGAAGTCCTTGAAGTAGAGGACTTCTTTGTCTCCGTTGGCGTAGGTGACTTCGAGGAAGCGGTTTTCCTCGGATTCGGCGTACATGTGCTCGACGGCGGTCTGGATCATGCTGTCGACGGTGACCGTCTTGCTTCCGCCGTGTTCGCCGAGGTCGTCGGCGTGCAGGGGGAGGCGTTCGGTGAGGTACTTGCCGAAGATGTCCTTGGCGGCTTCCGCGTCGGGACGTTCGATCTTGATCTTCACGTCGAGGCGGCCGGGGCGCAGGATGGCGGGGTCGATCATGTCCTCGCGGTTGGAGGCGCCGATGACGACGACGTTCTGCAGGCCCTCGACGCCGTCGATCTCGGCGAGGAGCTGGGGGACGATGGTGTTCTCGACGTCGGAGCTGACGCCGGAGCCGCGGGTGCGGAAGAGGGATTCCATCTCGTCGAAGAAGACGATGACGGGGGTGCCTTCGCTGGCCTTCTCGCGGGCGCGCTGGAAGACGAGGCGGATCTGCCGCTCGGTCTCGCCGACGTACTTGTTGAGGAGTTCGGGGCCCTTGATGTTGAGGAAGAAGCTCTTGCCCTGGGCCTGGCCGGTGACTTCGGCGACCTTTTTGGCCAGCGAGTTGGCGACGGCTTTGGCGATGAGTGTCTTGCCGCATCCGGGGGGCCCGTAGAGCAGGACGCCCTTGGGGGGGCGCAGTTCGTGCTCCTTGAACAGGTCCGGGTACAGGTACGGGAGTTCGACGGCGTCGCGGATGGCCTCGATCTGTCCGCCGAGGCCGCCGATCTGTTCGTAGCCGATGTCGGGGACTTCTTCGAGGACGAGTTCCTCGACCTCGCTCTTGGGCACGATCTCGTAGACGTAGCCGGAGCGGGGTTCGAGGAGGAGGGCGTCGCCGGGCCGGATGGTGACGTCGAGCAGGGGCTCGGCGAGCCGTACGACCCTTTCCTCGTCGGTGTGGCCCTGGACGAGGGCGCGTTCGCCGTCCTCCAGGATCTCCTTGAGGGTGACGATGTCGCCGACGCTCTCGAACTCCATGGCCTCGACCACGTTGAGTGCTTCGTTGAGCATCACTTCCTGGCCGCGCCTGAGGTCGTCGAGGTCGACGCTCGGGCTGACGTTCACGCGGAGTTTGCGGCCTCCGGTGAAGATGTCGGCGGTGCCGTCCTCGTTGGCCGTCAGGAAGACTCCGAAGCCGGCCGGGGGCTGGGCGAGCCGGTCGACCTCCTCTTTGAGGGCGACGATCTGGTCGCGGGCCTCGCGGAGTGTGTTGGCGAGTCGTTCGTTCTGGGCGGACACGCCGGCCAAATTGGTCTGTAGCTCGACGATCCGCTCTTCGAGAATCCTCGTGTGCCGCGGAGAGTCGGCGAGCTTGCGGCGCAGGACGGCGATCTCCTGCTCAAGGTAGGCAATCTGCCCGGACGGGTCGTCGGACCCTCGTCCCGGGCGGATGCCGCGGTTCATGTCGTCGTCGTGGGCTGCCACGGTCCTCACCTCCTCCATGGGGAGCTGGACGCTTCCAGACCCTACCTGGGTGGGTGTCGGTTGAAACCCCTAGATCACAAAGACGGTCGGGGTGTGTCCGATCTTCACCCTTGCGCTCTCCCTCACGCCAGGGGAATACCCACCGAACATGATTGGGAAGCCGGTCCGGGTAGGGTCGAAGTGTTCAACGGCGGTCAGAGCCTGCATGGTTCCCGTGGGGCTCGGTGTTAAACGGCGGGAGTCTCGGGAGTGGTGGACGTGGTCGCGGAGGCGGGTGCGCTGGAGGTCTGGATCGACCAGGATCTCTGTACGGGGGACGGGATCTGTGCGCAGTACGCGCCGGAGGTGTTCGAGCTCGACATCGACGGTCTCGCGTATGTGCGGGGTCCGGGTGACGAGCTGTTGCAGGATCCGGGTGCGGTGGTTCCGGTTCCGCTGCCGTTGCTGGCGGATGTGGTGGATTCGGCGCGGGAGTGTCCGGGTGAGTGCATCCATGTACGGCGCGTTTCGGACAGCGTGGAGGTGTACGGCCCGGACGCGGAGTGACGGTCCGGTCACTCCGGGTCCGCGGGTGTGGCTGGTTTCAGACGCTGTGGGAGCCGGCCGGTGTCGTCCGGACGAACCTGTCGTCCTTCCACCGCCACTGGGCGTCGCTCTTGACGTCGGGGCAGCAGCGGGGCACGTCCCGCGTGGAGTAGCCGAGGAGGCTCGCGCGGACGGCGCCGTCGGTGACGGCGACGGTGGTGACCGTGTTGCCGTCCTTGGCGGTGACGAGGGTGGCGACCACGCGCGGGGCGCTGTCGCGCGCGCCCTGGGTGAGGACGTACACGCTGTCGGGCGGGGTGCCCATGGGGGCGTCGCAGTGGACGACGGCGACGGTTTCCGGCCGTCCGTCTCCGTCGAGGTCGCCGGCTGCCTGTTTCACGACGAGTGCCTTCACGGGACCGCAGTCCAGGGGGAACTTCACGCCCAGTACGGAGGGGGCGACGGCGGCCGGTCTGTCGTCCGCCTTCGTCGTGGGCTGCGCGGCGGTCGCGGGGCCTGGCTGGATCACCGAGGAGAGGGCGACGACTCCGGCGAGGGCGGTGGCGGTCGCGAGCCAGTGGATGGGGCGCGTGTGCGTGTGGGCCAGTTCCGGGACGACGGGGTGCTGCACGAGGGCGCGTCTCCTGTGGGGCTGTGCCGAAAGGGGGCGGGGGCCGGAAGGGGGCGGGTGCGAGGGGGGTGGAGTGCCCAGCATGGTGCCACACGGCGCGGGGAGGGGGAACGCCGGGGTGATGGTCGTACGGACTGCCGATACGACGATGCCGCGGCGGAGTTCCGTACGGGTGTACGGGAACTCGGCCGCGGCATGCGGGCGTTGGACGGGTGTCAGCGCTCCCCGACGCCGCCGTCGGCGTTGGGGCCGGAGTAGTCCTCGCCGTAGGCGCCCTTGGCGGGGCGGCGGCGGCGCATGGGGGGTTCGACTCCGTCGGCGAGGCGGCGGGCGGTGAGGAGGAAGCCGGTGTGGCCGATCATGCGGTGGTCGGGGCGGACGGCGAGGCCCTCGATGTGCCAGTTGCGGATCATCGACTCCCAGGCGGTGGGCTCGTTGAAGGAGCCGATCTCGCGGATGGACTCGACGGTCCGGGCGAGCTGGGTGGTGGTCGCGACGTAGCAGCAGAGGATGCCGCCGGGGACGAGGGCCTTGGAGACGGCCTCCAGGCACTCCCAGGGGGCGAGCATGTCGAGGATGACGCGGTCGACGTCCGTGTCGGACAGGTTGTCCTGGAGGTCGCCGACGGTCAGCTGCCAGGCGGGGTGGGGGCCGCCGAAGTAGCGCTCCACGTTCTGCCGGGCGATGTCCGCGAAGTCCTCGCGGCGCTCGTAGCTGTGCAGCATGCCCTGGTCGCCGACGGCGCGCAGCAGGAAGCTGCTGAGCGAGCCGGAGCCGACGCCGGCCTCGACGACGCGGGCGCCGGGGAAGATGTCGGCGAAGGCGAGGATCTGTCCCGCGTCCTTCGGGTAGACGACGGCTGCCCCGCGGGGCATGGACAGGACGTAGTCGGGGAGCAGGGGGCGCAGCGCGAGGTAGGCGACGTTCCCGGTGGTGCGGACAACGCTGCCCTCGGGTGCGCCGATCAGTTCGTCGTGCGGGAAGGAACCCTTGTGGGTGTGGAAGTTCTTCCCGGCTTCGAGCGTGAACGTGTAGTGGCGGCCCTTGGGGTCGGTCAGCTGAACCTGGTCCCCGACCTTGAAGGGCCCGCGCCTGCGGGCGGCACCGGTCGGTTCGGACATGTGAACAGCCTACCGGCGTTTGCGGGGGCCGCCGACCACGCTCAGCTGGGGCGGGCCATGGCCTTGACGAAGGCGCGCTCGACGTCGGCGGCGGACAGGACGCCGTAGATCTCGCCGGTGTCCTCGACGACGAGGTACTCGGTGGCGGGGGTGGCGCGCAGGACGTCGAGGAGGTCCTCGCCGGCGAGTTCCGCGGAGACGCGCATACCGTCGGTGAGGTCCTGGGCGAGGCCGCTGACGGCGACCCAGGGGCGGCGGTGTTCGGGTACGCCGACGATGGCGGCCTCGCGGACCAGGGAGAGGGGTTCGCCGCCCGCGTCGACGACGACCAGGGCGCGGGCGCCGGCCGCGTTCGCCCTGCGCAGGGCCTCCGAGAGGGGGGTGTCGGTCTCGACGGGGACGGCGCGGCGGGTGAGGTTGCGGGCGCGCAGTTCGGGGAGGTGTTCGCGCAGCCGGGCCATGCGCAGGCTGTTGCCGGCGCCGGTCCAGATGATCGCGGCGAGGATCGCGGCGAGCAGGGCGTCGGTGACGGTGTCCATGCCGACGCTGTCCTCGGCGGTGGTGCCGAGGGCGCCGGACTGGGTGAGCAGGGGAAGGCCGATGAGGACGGAGACGGCGAGCGCCCTGCCGACCCAGGCGGCGGCGATGGTGCCGCTCATGGGCTTGCCGGTGACCTTCCAGACGATGGCGCGCAGCATGCGGCCGCCGTCGAGGGGGAGGCCGGGGAGGAGGTTGAAGATCGCCACGATCAGGTTGGAGATCATCAGGCCGGCGAGCAGGACGCCGGGGACCGTGCCGGGTTCCACCGGGAGCATCGCGAGGTAGAACAGGCCGGACAGGACGAGGGACAGCAGTGGGCCGACGAACGCGAGCCAGAACTCGCGGCCCGGTGTCTCGGCCTCCTTCTCGATCTCCGAGACGCCGCCGAAGAACTGCAGCTGGATGCGGCGGACGGGGAGTTTGAAGCGGAGGGCGGCGACCGTGTGGGCGAGTTCGTGGACGAGCACGGAGGCGTAGAAGGCGACGGCGAAGAAGAGGGCGACGAGGTAGCGGCCCGCGCCGAGCTCCGGCAGCACCCGGTCCAGCTGTCCGCCGAACACCCAGGTGATCAGCGCGGCGACGAGGAACCAGCTGGGCGCGACGTAGACGGGCACCCCGAAGGGCCGCCCCATCAGGATCCCGCCCCGCGGCTCCCGCGCCTTCTCGGCCTCCTTCTTCCCGGCCCCGGCATGCCCGTGCGCGTGCGCGCGGTCGGGGTGGGTGTCGGGGGTGGTGTAGGGGCTGGTGGGCGCCGGGGTGTGCGCGGGGGCGTCCGGCTCGTCGGCCGGGGGGTGCGGGCGGGCGGGGGGCTCGGCGGGGTGATCCGGCTCCTCGGCCGGGGGCTGCTGCGGTCGGGCGGAGGGCTCGGTGGGGGCGTCGGGTGCCGAGGGCCCGGTACCGGCCGAGGGGGTGTCGGTGGATCGGGGCGCGGGCCCACGAGCCCCGGCGGGCTCGGCAGGCAGACGGATCTGCCGGGTCGCTTCGTCGGCGGGGGGCTGCTGCGATGCGTCGTCGGCCGGCGGTTCGGCCGAGGGCTGAGGGCTGGGGGCGGCCGGGGCGTCCGGAGTCGTGGGTTCGGTGCGGCGGCCGGTCGGGGGCGTCGCGTCGTCGGGCAGCGGTTCGTCGGCGGGCCCGGGGGCCGCTGTGTCGTCGCGTGCCGGGTGCTGCGGCTCGGCGGGGAACCTGATCTGCCGGGTCGCTTCGTCGGTGACGGGCTCAGGGCCTGGGGTCTCGGGCTCGTCGTCGGGCAGCGGTTCGTCCGGCGGCGGCTCGGTGGCGGGCCCGGGTTCCGGGTGGCGGGGATCCGCGGGGATGCGGATCTGGCGGGTTGCTTCGTCGGGGGCCTGGTCCGAGGGGGGATCGGGCGTGGGCGCCTGGGGTGCAGGGTCGGCGGGGTGCTCGGCCGGCTGTTCGTTGTCCGGCCGCGGCTGCCCGCTCCCGCCGCTTTCCACCACGGTGTCCCCTCGATCGAACGGTCTCCCGCGCCTGCCGGGCGGAAGGGTCTGTGACCGATGGTATGCGGCCGTCGCGGCGCGTTCCGCCCCGGCACCCCCTGTGTTCGCCTGCCCGTCGGGGGGTGCGGGTGCGGGGAGTGGGTGACTGTCAGTGGCGGGTCGTAAGGTCTGGGGCATGGAGAGCAGCAGCGAGGGTGTGGCGGAGACGCGGGGCGGGGCGGACGTGCCGGGCGAGGGTGCGGGTGCGGCGGGCCCCGAGGCCGGTGCGTCTCCTTCTGCCGGTGGCCCGGCGCCGGTTCGGGAGACGGCCGGTGCCGTGCGTCCGGCGACGGCCGGTGTACCGGTGGCGGCTTCGCCGTACGACGTCGGCGACGCGGCTGCCTCCGGCGGCGACGCCCTTGCCCTCGCGGCGTCCTCGGGGAGGGCCGCTGATCGTGCCGCCGATGCGGTGGCGGCGTTGCTGGCGCGTACGGGCGGGGGGCATGCCGAGGTGTCGGACGGCGAGGTTCCCGCGGGCGAGGCCCTGGCTGCCGTGGGCCGGGGTGCTTCCGACGCCGGAAGCCCTGCCGGTGACGCGGCTTCCGCTGCCGGCCTGTCCCCCTCCGGTACGCCTCCGGTCCTCGCCCCCGCTTCTCTCGACCCCGCTTCCCACGACCCCGTCTCCAGCGCCCCCGGTGCCCAGGCTCCCCCTGGCCCCGACGCCCCCGATACCGCTTCCCTCGTCTCCCGCGCCCCTGCCGCTCCCAGCTCCAGCTCCCCCAGCTCCACCCTGCCCACCACCCCCCGCCCCCGTTCCCTCCCCCTCGCCCCCTCCTCCCTCTCTCCCTCCCGGGCCAGTGACTTCATGCAGTGTCCGTTGCTGTACCGGTTCCGGGTGATCGACCGGCTGCCGGAGAAGCCCAGTGAGGCGGCGACCCGGGGGACGCTGGTGCACTCGGTGCTGGAGCGGTTGTTCGACGCGCCGGCCGGGGAGCGGACCGTGCCGAGGGCGAAGGGGTTGGTGCCGGGGCAGTGGGAGCGGTTGCGGGAGCATCGGCCGGAGGTCGCCGAGTTGTTCTCGGACGATCCGGAGGGGGAGCGGCTCGCCCGGTGGCTGGGGGAGGCCGAGCGGCTGGTGGAGCGGTGGTTCACACTGGAGGATCCGACGCGGCTGGAGCCCGCGGAGCGGGAGTTGTTCGTCGAGGCCGAGCTGGAGTCGGGGCTGACGCTGCGCGGGATCATCGACCGGGTGGACGTCGCGCCGACCGGCGAGGTGCGGATCGTCGACTACAAGACGGGCAAGGCGCCGCGCCCGGAGTACGCGGAGGGTGCCCTGTTCCAGATGAAGTTCTACGCGCTGGTGGTGTGGCGGCTGAAGAAGGTGGTCCCCCGCCGTCTCCAGCTCGTCTACCTCGGCAGCGGTGACGTCATCACGTACGACCCGGTCCCCACGGACCTCGAACGTGTCGAGCGCAAGCTGCTCGCGCTCTGGGAGGCGATCAGCGAGGCCACCCGCACCGGCGAGTGGCGTCCCCGGCCCACGAAGCTCTGCGGCTGGTGCGACCACCAGTCCCACTGCCCGGAGTTCGGCGGCACTCCCCCGCCGTATCCCCTTCCCGTGCGGGAGCCGCAGCCCCAGGGGTGACCGCCGCGACCGCTCCCCCGCTCCGCAGGGCAGAATGGGCCCGGACTATCGAAGGAGACTTTCGTGGCCATCCGTGTCCTACTGGTCGATGACCAGCCGCTGCTGCGTACCGGCTTCCGGATGATTCTGGAGGCGGAGCAGGACATCGCGGTCGTGGGGGAGGCCGGCGACGGTCTGCAGGCACTGGATCAGGTGCGGGCGTTGCAGCCCGACGTGGTGCTGATGGACATCCGGATGCCGCGGATGGACGGCGTGGAGGCGACGCGGCAGATCACGGGCCCGGAGCGGAACGGTCCGGCGAAGGTGCTGGTGCTGACGACGTTCGATCTGGACGAGTACGTGGTGGAGGCGCTCCGGGCGGGGGCGAGCGGGTTCCTGCTGAAGGACGCGCCGGCGAACGAGCTGGTGCAGGCGATCCGGGTGGTCGCGGCGGGCGAGGCGATGCTCGCGCCGAGTATCACGCGCCGGCTGCTGGACAAGTACGCGACGCATCTGCCGTCCGGCGACGACCCGGTCCCGGACACGCTGCACACGTTGACCGACCGTGAGGTCGAGGTGCTGAAGCTGGTGGCGCGGGGCCTGTCGAACGCGGAGATCGCGGCGGATCTGTTCGTGAGCGAGACGACCGTCAAGACGCACGTGGGGCATGTGCTGACGAAGCTGGGTCTGCGGGACCGGGTGCAGGCGGCGGTGTACGCGTACGAGAGCGGTCTGGTGCGCCCGGGCGCGCAGTGACGCACTCAAGCATCAACTCACCGACGCGGGGCGCCTCTTCGGGAAGGGGCGCCCCGTCGTCGTACCGAGAACGTCTCAGCCCTTGCTGAGTTCCCAGAAGCGGAAGACCGTCGATGCGTCGAGGCAGTATTCGAGGCCGTAGACGGCGTCGCGGGTGACGGCGTACTGCTTGGCCTGCCAGACGGGGAGGACGGGGAGTTGTTCGGCGACTATGTCCTGGAGGCGGGCGTAGTCCTTGTCGGTGTTGGCGCGGTTGGCCTGGGCGGCGGTGCGGGGGATGAGGGTGCCGGTGATGGTCTCGTTGGTGTAGTGGTTGTTCAGGACGTTGCCGTCGCCGAAGAAGGGGGCGGTGAAGTTGTCGGCGTCGGGGTAGTCGGGGACCCAGCCCTTGACGTAGACGCCGTACTTGCCGGCTTCGATGTCCTTCTCGTACTGGTCGAAGGCGACGGATTTGACGTTGGCGTCGAAGAGGCCGCTGGCGTTGAGCTGGGCGGCGATGGTCTTGAGTTCCTGGTCGGTGGCGGGGCCGTAGCGCGAGGGGGTGGACCAGAGGGTGAGTTGGACCTTGTCGGTGATGCCGCCGGCGCGCAGGGCCTCTTCGGCCTTCTCGATGGAGGGGCGGGCGCCGTAGCGGTCGAAGAAGGCGGTGTTGTGGCCGGTGATGCCCGCGGGGATGATCGAGTAGAGGGGGTCGGCGGTGCCCTCGTAGACGTCCTTGATGAGGGCGTCGCGGTCGATGAGGTGGGCGATGGCCTGGCGGACGGGGAGTTTCCCGGCGACGGGGTCCTTCATGTTGAAGACGAGGTGCTGGACCTCGGCGCTGGAGCCTTCGACGACGTCGATGTCCTGGGTGTGTTCGCTCTGCTGGACGTCGGTGATGTCGGCGGCGGTGAGGCCGCGGTAGGCGATGTCGACCTTGCCGTCGAGGAGGGCTTTCTTGAGGGCGGACTGATCGCCCTTGAAGAACTTGAGGGTGATGCCGGAGTTCTTGACCTGGGCGTTTCCCTTGTAGTTCTCGTTGACGGAGAACACGGCCTGGTTCTCGTCGAAGGATTCGAGTTTGTAGGGGCCCGATCCGACGGCTTTGTCGTCCTTGCGCAGGCCGTTCGCGTCGTACTGCTCGTGGTCGACGATGGAGCCGGCGCCGGAGGCGAGTTTGCTGGGGAAGGTGGCGTCGGCGACTTTGAGGCGGAAGACGACGGTGTGTTCGTCGGGGGCCTCGACCTTGTCGAGCATGGGGAACATGATCGCGGGGCCGGCGTCGTCGTTGATCTTCAGCATGCGGTCGAAGGAGTACTTGACGTCCTCGGAGGTGAGGCGGTCACCGTTGCTGAACTTCAGTCCCGATTTGAGGGTGCACTCGTAGACCTTGGTCTCGGTGTCGGTGAAGGTGCACTCCTTGGCGGCGTCCGGTTCGGGTTCGGTACCGCCCTTGGGGAAGGCCAGCAGGGACTGGAAGACGTTGTTGAACAGCAGCCAGGAGCCGGGGTCGTAGCCGGAGGCGGGGTCCGTGGCGAGGACGTCGTCGGACATCCCCATGACCACGGAGGAGCCACTGCCGGCGGAGGAGCCGTTCTCGGAGCCGCAGCCGGTCAACAGACCGGAGGCGAGTCCTGCCACGATCGGGAGGACCGGCCACTGGGTGCGCTTGTTCACGTGTACGTGCCTTGTCGTCGGAATCTCGGTGTGTCGTCGGTCGGTTCGCGGCGACGATCGCGGGGTTCTCGGGGTTGTTCTGTATGAGATTAGTGGGCGTCCGCGCGCCGCCTTGCGGGGACCGGAGTTGACGATTCCTCACGCTGTGGAACCGGCTGTCGACGGTCCGGAGAATCGGGCCCGGAATGTTTCGTGCAGCGGTTCATCAATCGGGACACTTGGGCGGGCGGGGGTACGCCGGAATCACCGCCCGCGAGTGGGAAAGGTCACATCGGGGGTAGGTGGAATTCCGGTCGTTCCCCGGGAATGCGGGAGATCCGCCGTCGTCCGTGAATTACCGGGCCGGGGGCCTTTCCGTCAGCCGGTGACGAGTCCGCGCAGGAAGCTCACGTCGACGTGTTCCAGGGACGGGACGACGGTCCGGCGGGCCGCGGGGGCGATGGGGGCGACCGACGGCACGGCCACGACCTGGCAGCCCGCGGCCTCGGCGGCGGCGACGCCGGTCGCGGTGTCCTCGATGACGGCACATCTGGCCGGATCCACACCGAGGCGGGCGGCGGCGAGGAGGTACGGCTCGGGGTGCGGCTTGGTGCGGACGACCTCGTCGCCGGCGACGGAGAGCCGGAAGTGCTGGGGGCCGAGCGCGGTGAGGACGCGGTCGATGATGCGCCGGTGGGAGGCGGAGACGAGGGCGGTGGGCACGTCGTGCGCGGCGAGTTCGGCCAGCAGGCGGGCGGCGCCGGGCATGAGGGGCAGGGCGCGGCCGATGCGGTCCTCGAAGCCGTCGTTGAGGAGGACGGAGAGTTCGTCGAGGGTGATGGCGGCGCCGGTGGCCTCGATGAGGAAGCCGGCGCTGCGGGTCATGGGGCCGCCGACCACGATGTGCCGCCAGGAGTCGTCGAGGGTGTGGCCGAGGCGGGCGAAGATCTCGACCTCGACGTCCCACCAGAAGCCTTCGGTGTCCACCAGGGTGCCGTCCATGTCGAGCAGGACGGCCTGGAGGGCGGAGCCCTCGGCGGTGAGCGCTGCGGGTGCGGGGACCGTACTGGTCATCCACGACCTCCTTGTGGGACGAGAGGGACACGCAGGCCGGTCACTTCCCGGGTGGGGAGGCGACCGGCCTGCGGTGGACCGACCAGTGTACGACCGGATCGGTCAGGCTGCTCTTCGGTTTTGCGTGGCCCGGGTCCTGGTAGACGCGGGGGCGGGCCGGAGGGTTCAGCGCGCGTTGAAGTACTTGGCCTCCGGGTGGTGGAGGACGATCGCGTCGGTGGACTGCTCGGGGTGGAGCTGGAACTCCTCGGAGAGGTGGACGCCGATGCGTTCGGGCTGGAGGAGTTCGGCGATCTTGGCGCGGTCCTCCAGGTTGGGGCAGGCGCCGTAGCCGAGGGAGAAGCGGGCGCCGCGGTACTTGAGGTCGAACATGTCGGTGATCTCGGCGGGGTCCTCGCCGCCGAAGCCGAGTTCGGCGCGGACGCGGGCGTGCCAGTACTCGGCGAGGGCTTCGGCCAACTGGACGGACAGGCCGTGCAGTTCGAGGTAGTCGCGGTAGGCGTTGGCCTCGAAGAGCTTGGCGGTCTCCTCGCCGATGCGGTTGCCGACGGTGACGACCTGGAGGCCGACGACGTCGGTCTCGCCGGACTCCTCCGGGCGGAAGAAGTCGGCGAGGCACAGGCGCCGTCCCCGGCGCTGGCGGGGGAAGGTGAAGCGGGTGCGTTCGTTGCCCTGTTCGTCGAGGATGATCAGGTCGTCGTCCTTGGAGACGCACGGGAAGTAGCCGTAGACGACGGCGGCTTCGAGGAGGTTGTCGGTCTGGAGGCGGTCGAGGAGGCCGCGCAGGCGGGGCCGTCCCTCGTGCTCGACGAGTTCCTCGTACGTCGGCCCGTCGCCCGCGCGGGCCTGCTTGAGGCCCCACTGCCCCTTGAAGAGGGCGCCTTCGTCGAGCCAGCTCGCGTAGTCCTTGAGGGGGATGCCCTTGATGATGCGGGTGCCGTCGAAGGGGGTCTTCGGTACGGGGTTGTCGGTGGCGACGTCGGAGCGGACGTGCCCTTCCTCCTCGGGGCGTTCCTCGGTCTGTACGGCGGCCGTGGCGCGGACCCGGCGCTGTTTCAGCTCGGGCAGGGCGGCGCCGGGGACGCCGCGCTTGACGCCGATGAGGGCGTCCATGAGGCGCAGGCCCTCGAAGGCGTCGCGGGCGTAGCGGACCTCGCCCTCGTACAGCTCGTGGAGGTCTTGTTCGACGTAGGCGCGGGTGAGGGCGGCGCCGCCGAGGATGACGGGATAGTCGGCGGCGAGGCCGCGTTGGTTCAGCTCCTGGAGGTTCTCCTTCATGATCACGGTGGATTTCACGAGGAGGCCGGACATGCCGATGACGTCGGCGCGGTGTTCCTCGGCGGCGTCGAGGATCGCGGAGACGGGCTGTTTGATGCCGAGGTTGACGACGTTGTAGCCGTTGTTGGAGAGGATGATGTCGACGAGGTTCTTGCCGATGTCGTGGACGTCGCCGCGGACGGTGGCCAGGACGATGGTGCCCTTGCCCTCGGCGTCGGACTTCTCCATGTGGGGTTCGAGGTGGGCGACGGCGGTCTTCATGACCTCGGCGGACTGCAGGACGAAGGGCAGCTGCATCTGGCCGGAGCCGAAGAGTTCGCCGACGACCTTCATGCCCTCCAGGAGGGTGTCGTTGACGATGTCGAGGGCGGGGCGGCTGGTGAGGGCTTCGTCGAGGTCGGCTTCGAGGCCGTTCTTCTCGCCGTCGATGATGCGGCGCTGGAGGCGTTCCTCCAGCGGCAGGGCGGCGAGTTCCTCGGCCTTGCCGGCCTTGAGGGACTTGGCGGTGGCGCCCTCGAACAGGGCCATGAGCTTCTGGAGGGGGTCGTAGCCTTCGGCGCGGCGGTCGTACACCAGGTCCAGGGCGGTGGTGACCTCCTCCTCGCTGAAGCGGGCGATGGGGAGGATCTTCGACGCGTGGACGATCGCGGAGTCGAGGCCCGCCTTCACGCACTCGTCGAGGAAGACCGAGTTGAGGAGGATGCGGGCGGCGGGGTTGAGGCCGAAGGAGATGTTGGACAGGCCGAGGGTGGTCTGTACGTCGGGGTGGCGGCGCTTGAGTTCGCGGATGGCCTCGATGGTGGCGATGCCGTCGCCGCGGGACTCCTCCTGGCCGGTGCAGATGGTGAAGGTCAGGGTGTCGATGAGGATGTCGGACTCGTGGATGCCCCAGTTGCCGGTGAGGTCGTCGATGAGGCGTTCGGCGATCTCGACCTTCTTCTCGGGGGTGCGGGCCTGGCCCTCCTCGTCGATGGTGAGGGCGATGAGGGCGGCGCCGTGTTCCTGGGCGAGTTTGGTGACCTTGGCGAAGCGGGAGTCGGGGCCGTCGCCGTCCTCGTAGTTGACGGAGTTGATGACCGCGCGGCCGCCGATCCGCTCCAGGCCGGCCTGGATGACGTCGACCTCGGTGGAGTCGAGGACGATGGGGAGGGTGGAGGCGGTGGCGAGGCGGCCGGCGAGTTCGTCCATGTCGGCGACGCCGTCGCGGCCCACGTAGTCCACGCAGAGGTCCAGCATGTGGGCGCCTTCGCGGATCTGTTCGCGGGCGATCTCCACGCAGTCGTCCCAGCGGGCCTCCAGCATGGCTTCGCGGAACTTCTTCGAGCCGTTGGCGTTGGTGCGTTCGCCGATCGCCATGTAGGAGGTGTCCTGGCGGAACGGGACGGTCTGGTAGAGGGAGGCGGCGCCGGGTTCGGGGCGGGGGTCGCGGGGGGTGGGGGTGATGTCCCGGACGCGCTGGACGAGCTGGCGCAGGTGCTCGGGGGTGGTGCCGCAGCAGCCGCCGATCAGGCTCAGGCCGTAGTCGCGTACGAACGTCTCGTGGGCGTCGGCGAGTTCGGGGGCGGTGAGCGGGTAGCTGGCGCCGTCCTTGCCGAGGACGGGGAGGCCCGCGTTCGGCATGCAGGACAGGGGGATGCGGGCGTTGCGGGCGAGGTAGCGCAGGTGCTCGCTCATCTCGGCCGGGCCGGTCGCGCAGTTCATGCCGATCATGTCGATGCCGAGGGGTTCCAGGGCGGTGAGCGCGGCGCCGATCTCGGAGCCGAGGAGCATGGTGCCGGTGGTCTCGACGGTGACGGAGACGATGATCGGTACGTCGAGGCCGGCCAGGTCCCGGGCGCGCTGGGCGCCGATGACGGCGGCCTTGGTCTGCAGGAGGTCCTGGGTGGTCTCGACGATGAGGGCGTCGGCGCCGCCCTGGATGAGGCCCTCGGCGTTCTGCTGGAAGGCGTCGCGGATCGTGGTGTAGGCGACGTGGCCGAGGGTGGGGAGTTTCGTGCCGGGGCCGATGGAGCCGAGGACCCAGCGCTGGCGGCCGTCCCGTGCGGTGTACGCGTCGGCGGTCTCGCGGGCGATGCGCGCGCCGGCCTCGGAGAGTTCGTGGACGCGTTCGGGGATGTCGTACTCGGCGAGGGCCGCGAAGTTCGCGCCGAAGGTGTTCGTCTCGACGCAGTCGACCTCGGCGTCGAAGTACGCCTCGTGGACGGAGCGGACGATGTCCGGGCGGGTCAGGTTGAGGATCTCGTTGCAGCCCTCCAGGTCCTGGAAGTCCTCCAGGGTGGGTTCCTGGGCCTGGAGCATCGTGCCCATCGCTCCGTCGGCCACCACCACCCGGGTGGCGAGGGCCTCTCGGAGCGCGGACACACGGGTCCGGCTGTCGGCGGAAGGGGTCAGCGGCACAGAGGCCATGGAAGGGCTCCCTCGGGTGCGACGGCTGTCGGCTTCTGGGCCAGGGTAGCGGGGAGCAGGGGGGTGCCGTCAGGTTGTTCCATGGGGCGGACTGTGGGGGTCGAGTGTTTCTCGGGCGGTCGCGGGCGGGTGGGCGTGGTCGCGGGTGGGGGTACTCGGGGGGTGCTGGGGGTGTATCGGAGGGCAACACGCGGCTACCGGGCATTGGCAGGAGGTCGGCATGGGCCGGTAGTGTTCGGCATTGTCGAACTCTGGCTGTCATGGCGGCCGGGGGAGCGCGGCCGGTACGGACGTACGGCGGTCGAGGTCGGCGTGGGCCGGTCGAAGGGGACGGAGGCAGGACGGCGATGGCACGGAACATCCAGTCGCTCGAACGGGCGGCCGCGATGCTGCGGCTCCTCGCGGGCGGCGAGCGGCGGCTCGGCCTGTCGGACATCGCCTCGGCCCTGGGGCTGGCGAAGGGCACGGCGCACGGGATCCTGCGGACCCTCCAGCAGGAGGGGTTCGTGGAGCAGGACGACGCGTCGGGGCGCTACCAGCTGGGCGCGGAGCTGCTGCGGCTGGGGACGACGTACCTGGATGTGCACGAGCTGCGCGCGCGGGCGCTGGTGTGGACGGACGATCTGGCGCGCGCGAGCGGCGAGAGCGTGCACCTGGGGGTGCTGCATCAGCAGGGTGTGCTGATCGTGCATCACGTGTTCCGGCCGGACGACAGCCGGCAGGTGCTGGAGATCGGGGCGATGCAGCCCTTGCACTCGACGGCGCTGGGGAAGGTGCTGTCGGCGTACGACCCGGTGGCGCACAGTGAGGCGCTGGAGTCGGAGCGCCGGTCGTTCACGGACCGTACGGTGTGCGATCCGAAGGTGTTCGAGCAGGTTCTGGACATCACGCGCGCGCGGGGTTACGCGGCGGACGTGGAGGAGACCTGGGAGGGTGTCGCGTCGGTCGCGGCGCCGATCCACGACCGGCGGCGGATGCCGGTGGGCGCGGTGGGGATCACCGGGGCGGTGGAGCGGCTGTGTCCGGAGGGGGAGCTGCGGCCGGAGCTGATCGCGGCGGTGCGGGACTGCGCGCGTGCGGTGTCGCGGGATCTGGGTGCGGGCAGGTTCTGAGAAGGCCGTTCCTGAGAACAACGTGAGAGGCCACCGGGACGTCGGGCGACGTTCCGGTTCTCGACTTACCCTGAATCGGACATAAACGGTCAGACATGGGCCGACCTCGCGAAGATCGATAACCCATGACTATCAATAACGATCGCGTTTCCGATAACAGAACTCTTGACGCACACGTAACGCCGGAGCAAGACTCCCGTCCATCGGTCGGCATTGTCGAACACCTACCGGCAATACGCGCTAGAGTGTGACAGTGCCAAGGGCCGGCATCGCTCTCATCCCCGAGGGCGCGGAACCCCCGGAGGGACCCGGGGTTCGGCTTCCCCTGGACGAAGGACAAAGGAGTCGCGGGTGTCCAGCTCCGACATCTTCATCGGCGAGACCATCGGTACCGCCATACTCATCCTGCTCGGCGGCGGCGTGTGCGCCGCCGTCACGCTGAAGGCCAGCAAGGCCCGTAACGCCGGTTGGCTCGCCATCACCTTCGGGTGGGGTTTCGCCGTTCTGACGGCCGTCTACACCTCCGCGCCGCTGTCCGGCGCGCATCTCAACCCGGCCGTGACCCTCGCGCTCGCCCTCAAGAAGGACGGCATCGACTGGAGCGACGTCCCGGTCTACTGGGGCGGGCAGCTGCTCGGCGCGATGATCGGCGCGACCCTGGTGTGGATCGCCTACTACGGCCAGTTCCTCGCGCACCTCACCGACCGGGAGATCGTCGGCGAGCCGACGACCAAGTCGGTCGAGGCGCAGGAGAAGGGCGCGGGCCCCGTGCTCGGCATCTTCTCCACGGGCCCGGAGATCCGGGTGGCCTGGCAGAACGTCGCCACGGAGGTCATCGGCACGATCGTGCTGGTGCTCGCGGTCCTCACGCAGGGTCTCAACGACGGCGGCAAGGGCCTCGGCACGCTGGGCGCCCTGATCACCGCCCTCGTGGTGGTCTCGATCGGTCTCTCCCTCGGTGGCCCCACCGGCTACGCGATCAACCCGGCCCGTGACCTCGGTCCGCGCATCGTGCACGCCCTCCTGCCCCTGCCCAACAAGGGTGGCTCCGACTGGAGCTACGCCTGGGTTCCCGTGGTCGGCCCGCTCATCGGCGGCGCCATCGCGGCGGGCATCTACAACATCGCGTTCGCTTAAGCAGCCGCGGGTTTCACCCGTACGAGGTACGGGTTTTCGAAACTCTCGGCGAACGCCGATCGTCAAGCCCCATAACCACGGAACCCCAGGAGCAGACAGTGACCGACGCCCACACCACCGGCCCGTTCATCGCGGCCATCGACCAGGGCACCACCTCCAGCCGCTGCATCGTCTTCGACAAGGACGGCCGGATCGTCTCCGTCGACCAGAAGGAGCACGAGCAGATCTTCCCGAAGCCGGGCTGGGTCGAGCACGACGCGAACGAGATCTGGACGAACGTCCAGGAGGTCGTCGCCGGCGCCATCGCCAAGGCGGGCATCACGCGCGACGACATCAAGGCCATCGGCATCACCAACCAGCGTGAGACGACGCTGCTGTGGGACAAGAACACGGGCGAGCCCGTCCACAACGCGATCGTCTGGCAGGACACCCGCACCGACGCCCTCTGCAAGGAGTTGGGGCGCAACGTCGGCCAGGACCGCTTCCGCCGCGAGACCGGCCTCCCGCTGGCCTCCTACTTCGCCGGCCCCAAGGCCCGCTGGCTGCTCGACAACGTCGAGGGCCTGCGCGAGCGCGCCGAGGCGGGCGACATCCTCTTCGGCACGATGGACACCTGGGTCATCTGGAACCTGACCGGTGGCGTGAACGGCGGCAAGCACTACACCGACGTCACCAACGCCTCCCGCACGATGCTGATGAACCTGCACACCCTCGCGTGGGACGAGAAGATCGCCGAGTCCATCGGCGTGCCGATGCAGATGCTCCCCGAGATCCGCTCCTCCGCCGAGGTGTACGGCGAGGTCACCGGCGGCCCCCTCGGCGAGCTCCTCGGCGGCATCCCGGTCGCCTCCGCGCTCGGCGACCAGCAGGCGGCCCTGTTCGGCCAGACCTGTTTCTCCGAGGGCGAGGCCAAGTCCACGTACGGCACCGGCACGTTCATGCTGATGAACACCGGCGAGAAGATCATCAACTCGTACTCCGGACTGCTCACCACGGTCGGCTACCGCATCGGCGACGAGGCCCCGGTCTACGCCCTCGAAGGCTCGATCGCGGTCACCGGCTCGCTCGTGCAGTGGATGCGCGACCAGATGGGCCTCATCTCCACCGCCGCCGAGATCGAGACGCTCGCCCTGTCCGTCGAGGACAACGGCGGCGCCTACTTCGTCCCGGCGTTCTCCGGCCTGTTCGCCCCGCACTGGCGCTCCGACGCCCGCGGCGTCATCGCCGGCCTGACCCGGTACGTCACCAAGGCGCACCTCGCGCGCGCCGTCCTGGAGGCCACGGCCTGGCAGACCCGTGAGATCACCGACGCCATGACGAAGGACTCCGGCGTCGAGCTCGCGGCCCTCAAGGTCGACGGCGGCATGACCTCCAACAACCTGCTGATGCAGACCCTCTCGGACTTCGTGGACGCGCCGGTGGTGCGCCCGATGGTCGCCGAGACGACCTGCCTCGGCGCCGCCTACGCCGCCGGTCTCGCCGTCGGCTTCTGGACCAGCACCGACGACCTGCGCGCCAACTGGCGCCGGGCCGCCGAGTGGACCCCCCGCATGGACGCGGAGACCCGCGACCGTGAGTACAAGACCTGGCTCAAGGCCGTCGAGCGGACCATGGGCTGGATCGAGGACGAGAGCTGAGCGAGACCACCCCCTCAGCAGCTCTGATGAGGAGTAAGAACCCGACATGACCAGTCAGCCCACCCTCCAGACCGTGCCTGCCCTGGGTACGCGCCCGGCCTCCGGCTCCAACCCGAGCCGCGCCGAGACCCGGGAGCAGCTCTCCAAGGCGTCGTACGACCTTCTCGTGATCGGCGGCGGCATCCTGGGCATCTCCACCGCCTGGCACGCCGCGCAGTCCGGTCTGCGGGTGGCGCTGGTCGACGCCGGCGACTTCGCCGGCGCCACCTCCTCCGCCTCCTCCAAGCTGCTCCACGGCGGTCTGCGCTACCTGCAGACCGGCGCGGTGAAGCTGGTGGCGGAGAACCACTTCGAGCGGCGCGCGGTGTCCCGTCAGGTGGCCCCCCACCTGGCGAACCCGCTCACGTTCTACCTGCCCGTCTACAAGGGCGGCCCGCACGGCGCGGCGAAGCTCGGGGCGGGCGTCTTCGCCTACTCCGCGCTCTCCGCGTTCGGCGACGGCGTCGGCCATCTCCTGTCCCCGGCGAAGGCCGCGCAGGACGTGCCGGAGCTGCGCACCGAGAACCTGAAGGCCGTCGCGGTCTACGGCGACGACCAGATGAACGACGCCCGCATGGCGCTGATGACGGTGCGCGGCGCCGTCGAGGCGGGCGCGGCCGTCCTCAACCACGCCGAGGTCACCGGCCTGCGCTTCACCAACGGGCGGGTCACCGGCGCGGACCTCAAGGACCGCACGACGGGCGACGAGTTCGGGGTCAACGCGCGTCTCGTCCTCAACGCGACCGGCCCCTGGGTCGACCACCTGCGCAAGATGGAGGACCCGAACGCGGCGCCCTCCATCCGCCTCTCCAAGGGCGCGCACCTCGTCCTGAAGCGCACCTCCCCGTGGAAGGCCGCGCTCGCGACGCCGATCGACAAGTACCGCATCACGTTCGCGCTGCCCTGGGAGGACATGCTGCTCCTCGGGACGACGGACGAGGAGTACGAGGGCGACCCGGCGGACGTCACCGTGACCGAGAAGGACACGGCACAGATCCTCGACGAGGCCGCGTTCTCCGTCCGGGACCAGCAGCTCGCCCGCGAGAACATCACGTACGCGTTCGCGGGCCTGCGCGTCCTGCCGGGCGGCCCCGGGGACACGGCCAAGGCGAAGCGGGAGACCGTCGTCACCGAGGGCCGGGGCGGGATGCTGTCCGTCGCGGGCGGCAAGTGGACGACGTTCCGGCACATCGGCCGTACGGTCATGCAGAAGCTGGAGTCCCTGCCGGGGCACCCGCTCGGCGACGACTTCGAGCCGATCTCCTCGCTGCCGAAGAAGCTGCCCCTGCCGGGTGTCGCGAACCCGCGCGCGGTCGCCCACCGCCTCCTGGTCGACAACCCGGCCCCCGGCCCCCGCATGGCCGCGGACACGGCGAAGCACCTCGCGACCCACTACGGCTCGCTGGCCTTCGACATCGCCCGTCTGGCGAACGAGAACCCGGAGCTGGCGCAGCGCGTCCACCCCGACGCCCCCGAGATCTGGGCGCAGGTCGTCTACGCCCGGGACAACGAGTGGGCGGAGACCCAGGACGACGTCCTGCGCCGCCGCACCACCCTCACGATCCGTGGGCTGGCCACGGACGAGGTGCGGGCGAAGGTGCAGGACCTGCTCGACAAGAAGTAGTCGGTACGACCTGAAAGGGGCGGCACCTCCGGCCGGGGCTCAAGGCTCCGGGCTCCGAGAGGCGCCGCCCCTTTCGGGTGCCCGGTTGTCAGTGCCGGGTGTTATCCCTGAGGTATGGAGATGGGGACAGAGAAGGCGGACCCGGAGGAACTCGCGGCGCTGCGGGAGGCGTTCGGGGAGAGGGAGGGCGCGTCGCCGCTGGGGTGGGCGGGGGTGCGGGAGTTCGAGGAGGCGCACGGCGTGGTGCTGCCGGAGCCGTACCGCACGCTCGTCGCGGAGATCGCGGACGGCTCCTTCCAGGGGCCGCCGGAGTACGGATGGGCGGGGCTGGCCGAGAGCGCCGAGGGGCAGCGGCTCGCCGAGCCCTTCCCGCTCACCGGGATGTGGGTGTGGGAGGAGGACCCCGACGCTGTCATCGAGGGGGTCGCCCGCGACGGTTCGCTGAACCTGGGGACGGACGGGTGCGGGATGGACTGGCACCTCGTCGTCACCGGGCCCGAGCGCGGGCGCGTCTGGCTCGTCACCGGCGAGGGCGCGATGCCGCACAGCGGACCGGGGTTCGCCGACTGGGTGCGGCAGTGGGCCGCCGGTGAGGAGTGGTTCTCAGGCCAGTGAGGAGACGAGCCGACGGACCGACTCCACGTCGGTCAGCTCCGCGCGGCGCACGATCAGTTCGCGGCCCAGCAGGAGCGCCCTGCGGGAGGCCGGGACCGGGTCCGGGAGGGTCGTCAGGTCCGTCAGGTGGGCGAAGCCGATGATGCGGCGGACGATCTCCGTGCCGGCGTAGCCGACCGACTCCGTCCAGACCTTGCGCAGGAAGCGGTCCAGGTAGGCGTCGTCGAAGAACGTGTCCACCCGCGTCGGCCACAGACGGCGGAACTCCGTCTCGAACGCCTCCCAGGAGAGCCGCACTTGGTCCGCATGGTCGGTCAACCGGCCGAGGGCCCGGGCCCGTTCCTCCGAGACGAGGGCGTTGGCCCAGTACAGGCCCAGGTCGTAGCCGATCGGGCCGACGAAGGAGAACTCCGGGTCGAAGACGCGGACGACGTGGGCGCCGTCCCGCTCCCCCACCATGACGCTGCCCGTGTGGAGGTCGCCGTGCAGGAGTGCCTGCGCGCTGGTCATGAAGGTGTGGCGGAGGTCGGCGACCTCGGTACGCAGCACCCCGTCCGCGCGGAACTCGGCGGCCAGGTCGGTCAGTTCGGGCAGCCAGTGGTTGTGCTCGTGCTCGATGTACGGCTCGGAGAGGACGACGTCCTCGGTGATCTTGCACAGCTCGGGGCTGACCGACGCGGCGACCAGCGCCTTGCGTTCGGCGGACGGCATCCCGAAGTCGCTGGTGGTGAAGGTGAGTTGGGCGACGAACTCGCCGATGCGCGCCGAGGTCTCCGTACCGTAGGAGGCACCCTCGTTGAGGAGTGTACGCAGGACCTCCAGGTCGGACATGTCCTCCATGACGAGGGCGTAGTTCTCGGGGTCGTAGCCGAGGATCGCGGGGATCTTGTCGGGGGCGACCTTCGCGACCTGCTCGTAGGCGCGGGCCTCGGCGTCCGCGCGGTCGGGGTTCATCGGCCAGGAGGGGCCGGCGACCCGCACCCAGGGCAACGCCTGCTTCACCGCGAGGCTGCGATGGGCGGACGACGCGAGGAAGACCCGGTTCATGTTGCCGTCGGACACCTCGCGGACCTCGGGGTCGGCGGCCTCGCCCCAGTGGCCGCGCTCGCGCAGGTACGCCGGGATGTCCTCGGTCTCCAGGATGCGGTAACCCATCAGAACTCCCTTATGCGGTACGGCGCTTGGACAGGGTGAAGCTGAAGACGAGCGCGAGGATCAGCACGGCGCCCTCGACCACGTCCTGCGTGTAGTACGGCAGGCCCTTGATCGTAAGACCGGTGGTGATGATGCCGATCAGGACCGCGCCGAGCGCGGTGCCCCACACGTTGGGACGCCCCCGGCCCAGCACCGACGTACCGACCAGCGCGACGGCGACGGCCTCCAGGAGCTGGGAGGTGCCGGCGCTGACGTCGCCCTGTCCGATGCGGGAGGCGAGGATGAGGCCGCCGATGGAGGCGAGGACGCCGGAGATGACGTAGGCGAGGGCGCGGTAGGCGCCGACGCGGATGCCGGCCAGCCGGGACGCCTCCGGGTTCGCGCCGATGGCGTACAGCACGCGCCCCCAGCGGGTGCGGGCGAGGAACACCCAGGCGGCGACGGTCAGTCCGCCGAAGATGAGGACGGAGATCGGGATGCCGAAGACGGTCCCCCGGTCGATCTTCAAGAACCCGGCGGTGAACTTGCCGGGCGCGGTCGAGCCGTCGGACATGGTCATGCCCGGCGTGATCGACTGCCCGTCGACGAGGATCAGCTTGCTGCCCTGGATGACGAACATGGTGCCGAGCGTGGCCAGCATGTCGGGGATCTTGAGGACGACGATCAGCAGCGCGTTCAGCAGTCCGGCGAGGGCGCCCGCGATGACGACGGCGACGATCGCGACGGCGCCGACCTGGTTGTGGACGACCATGGTCTGCGCGGCGACGGACACGCCGAGCCCGGCGACCGCGCCGACGGACATGTCCATGCCGCCGACGGCCATGGTGAGGGTGACGCCGAGGCCGAGGATCGCGGCGACGGACACGTACCGCAGGGTGTCGAGGAGGGTCGCCGACTCTCGGAAGGAGCCCTCGCTGAGGGCGAAGTAGAGGAACAGCGCGACCGTCACGAAGATGAACCCGTACTTGATGACGGCGTTCTGGACGCGCAGGGCCGTGGAGGCCGCGGGCGGGGTCGCCGCCTTGACGATGGCCTCGGTGCTCTGGGTGGTGGTCATGGCTGCTTCCTTCAGCGAGCGTCAGACGGACGCCGAGATGGTCTGGATCACGCGGTCGCGCTCGGCGTCCTGGCCGTACGCGTCGAGGTGGATCTCCCCGGCCGCGAGGACGACGACGCGGTCGGCGGTCTCCAGGATCTCGTCGACGTCGGCGGACAGGACGAGGACGGCGGCACCCTCGGCGGCGAGCTGCCGGGCGCGGCGGCCGATGTCGCGGCGCGCACCGATGTCCACACCTCGGAACGGCTCGTCCAGGATGAGGACACGGGGGGTCTCGGCGAGCCAGCGGCCGACGACGACCTTCTGCTGATTGCCGCCGGACAGCTCCTCGACGGCGCTGTGCTCGTCGCGGGTGACGACGCCGAGCGCGGCGACGGTGTCCCGGCCGAGGGCGTCCTCCTTGGACGTCTGGAGGACGCCCATGCGGGACAGGGACCTGAGGAACGGCAGCGACACGTTCTGGGCGACCGACCAGCCGGGGACGAGGGCGTCGGCGTGCCGGTCCTCGGGGACGAGGTGGACGCCGGCGCGGATCGCGTCGGCCGGGCGGCGGGGCGCGTACGGCTTGCCGTCCAGGTCGACCCGGCCTGCGAGGAAGGGTTCGGCGCCGAACAGGCCGCGGGCCAGCTCGGTCTTGCCGGCGCCCAACAGGCCGACGACGCCGGTGACTTCGCCGGCGCGCAGGTCGAGGTCGAGGGGCTGGTGCTGGGCGGGGAGGAGGCGGACGCCCTTCAGGGAGAGGGCGACCTCGCCCTGGGCGCCCTCGCGGACCGGGCGGGCCGTCGTCGCCTCCTGCTCCTGGGCGAGCATCGCGCGCAGGGCGGCGTCCCAGTCGAAGGGTTTCGCCTGGTCCTCGGTGAGACGGCCGTCCCGCAGGACGACCAGGCGGTCGGCGAGGGCGTCGATCTCGCCGAGGCGGTGGGAGACGTAGAGCACGGCGATGCCGTCCCCGCGCATCCTCTCGACCAGGGTGAAG
Source organism: Streptomyces sp. 4F14 (assembly GCF_048159485.1). NCBI lineage: Bacteria > Bacillati > Actinomycetota > Actinomycetes > Kitasatosporales > Streptomycetaceae > Streptomyces > Streptomyces sp. 4F14. Next base: position 92,792 of record NZ_JBLRVY010000007.1, on the reverse strand, counting down.
AGGCGTTCGGCCTCGGCGGCGGAGAGCGCGGAGGTCGGCTCGTCGAGGATGAGGAGGCGCGGGCGGGTCGCCAGCGCGCGGGCCAGGATGAGCAACTGGCGGTCGGAGATGCCGAGTTCGGTGACGTCGCGCTTGAGGACGGCGTCGCTCCAGCCGAGGCCGAGGGCCGCCTGGATCTCGCGGGCGCGGGTCAGCGTACGGCGGCCGCTGAGGAAGGGGTTGCCGCGTTGCTGGGCGAGTTCCTCGAAGACGAGGTTCTCGGCGACGGACAGGCCGGGGACTATGCCCTCGCCGATCCGCTGGTGCACGGTCTGGATGCCCAGCTTGCGGGCGGCGGAGGGGGTTTGGAGGGCCACGGGGGCGCCCGCGACCCGGACCTCGCCGCCGTGTCCGGCGTGCACGCCGGACAGGATCTTGATCAGCGTGGACTTTCCGGCGCCGTTCGCGCCCAGCAGGGCGACGACGGTGCCGGGGGCGATGTCCAGGGAGACGGAGGCGAGGACGGTCTTGCCGCCGAACGCCATGCTGACGTCGGTGAGGCTGACGGCGGGCGCCGGGGTCGCTTCGGGCGCCGGTGCCCCCTCGGAGGCCGGCGCCCCCTCGGGAGCCGGCGTTCCCTCGGAGGCCGGCGTCCCGTCAGCGGCCGGTGTCTCAGTGGGCGACATTCGCGATCCAGTCCGCGGTCGACACCTGGGACAGGTTCAGCGCCGGCAGCGCCGCCCGCAGCTGGTCCATGTTCGCGATCTTCTTCTCACGCAGGAAGTCCTGGGTGATGGCGACGGCCGGGAACTCCACGGTCGTCTTCCCGAGCTGGCCGGCCAGCTCCAGGGCCGTCGTACGGACGACCGCCGCGCCGACGGCGGACGGGTCGGTGCCGGCGGTGGCGACCCACGGGCTGTCGGCGGCGGTCATCTGCTGGATGTCCGCGTTGGAGACGTCCGCGCCGAAGACCTTGACCTTGTCCTGGAGCTTCTTGTTCTGGACCGCGAGGACGGTGCCCTTGGCGAGCTCGTCGTAGGGCGCGAAGACGCCGGCGATGTCGGAGTTCTGGGTGAGCGCGGCGGAGACCAGCGGGACGTTGTCCGTGGCGGTGGAGTCGGTGACCTTGCCGACCTTGAACGCCTGCTTCCAGCCCTGCGTGGTGACCTCGGTCTTCCAGACGGAGTCCCGCTTGTCGAGGGCGGCGTACCCGGCGACGTTGACGTACCCGACCTCGGCGTTCTTGCCGAGGGTCTTCGCCATGACGTCCAGGACGGCCTGGGCCATGCTCGCGTCGTTCTGGCGGGTGGTGACGACGCCCTTGGTGGCGGTCTCCACGTCGTAGACGACGACCTTGATGCCCTTCTTGACGGCTTCGTCGATCTCCGGCTGGATCGTCGCCGGGAAGCCGTGGTCGACGATGATCGCCTTGGCGCCGGAGTTGATCGCGGAGGAGAGGTCGGTGGCCTGCTTGGCGTTGTCGGCCTGGGCGTCGTACACCGTCAGGTCGATGCCGAGGGCCTTGGCCTGGGCCTTCGCGCCGTTGCCCCACTGCTCGAAGTAGTCGCCGGCGCCGCTCTGGCGGACCAGGGCCACCTTGACCGCGCCCGAGGCGAAGGGGGCGGGCTTCGTGCCGGTGGCGGCCTGCGCGGAGGCGGCCGTGTCGCCGCCCGCCTTCGACGCCGTGTCGGAGGCGTCCGAGGACTGGGAGCAGGCGCTCAGCGCGAGGGCGGAGACGGAGGCCAGCGAGAGTGCGGCGAGGGGCAGGCGGGTACGGGACATGAGGGGCTCCAGGTACAGGTGGTGCGAAAGAAATGCGCCATCTTTGGCGCGCGCCGAGGGGAGGCGTGAGGGCGGAGTCGATGGCTCCGGGAACGGTCAGCGACAGCTGGCTGTGGTCGACCGGAGCAAGTCCACGTACAGCCGCCGCACGAGCAGCAGCGTCTTCATAGACAGATGATGTGAACGGTTTCAGCCATACGTCAAAGGCGTAAAAGGGGATTCTCAAAGAATGAGACAACTACTACGTCACACGGGGTGATCGTCCGCCCTGGAGTTACCATCGCGGGACCGGCACCTGCCCCTTTCCTCCCCGGCCGTCCACCACCTGTCTCAGCATCCGGACGGACTGGCCTTTCCCTGTCCCCTTCCAGACAGATCCTGGAGCTGCTGTCATGACCCTCCTGACCACGTGGTCCGAGTCCGGCCCCGAGACCCAGATCCGCCGGACCTCGGACCCGGCCGAGATCGCCGAGGCGCTCAAGCCGCTGGGCGTGCGCTACGAGCAGTGGCCGATCCGCGAGGACGTGCCGTTCGACGCGGACAGCGAGACGGTGTTCGCGGCGTACGGCCCGGAGATCGAGAAGCTGAACGCGGAGGAGGGCTTCACCACGGTCGACGTCCTCGGTCTGCACCCCAGCGACGACCCGGAGTTCCCGGCGAAGGCGAAGGCCGCGCGCGCGAAGTTCCTCCAGGAGCACACGCACGACGACGATGACGAGGTCCGCTTCTTCGTCTCCGGCTCCGGCATCTTCTACCTGCACGTGGACGGCGAGGTCCACGCGGTGTTCTGCGAGAAGGGCGACCTGCTGGGCGTGCCGCGCGGGACGACGCACTGGTTCGACATGGGCACGAGCCCGTCGTTCACGGCGATCCGCTTCTTCCACGAGGAGGACGGCTGGATCGGCAACTTCACCGGCTCCACGATCGCCGGGCGCTTCCCGGACTACGACACGATCGCCGCCGGGTACGTCGCGTGACGCTCCGGTACGCCGTCGACGCCGTGGTGCTCGACATCGAGGGCACCACGAGCGCGACGGGGTTCGTGGTGGACGTGCTGTACCCGTACTCGCGTGACCGGTTCGCGGACCTGCTGTCCCAGCGGGCGGACGAACCGGCGGTGGCGCGGGCGATCACGCAGGTCCGCGAGGTGTCGGGCGAGCCGGACGCCGACGCGACCGCGATCGAGAAGACGCTGAACGCGTGGCTGGACGAGGACCGCAAGGCGACGCCGCTGAAGACCCTCCAGGGCATCATCTGGTCGGAGGGCTTCGCGCGGGGTGACCTGGTCTCGCACTTCTACGACGACGTCGTCCCCGCGCTGCGCGCCTGGCACGCGGACGGGGTGCGGCTGTACGTCTACTCCTCGGGGTCGGTCGCCGCGCAGCAGGCGTGGTTCACCAACAGCCCCGAGGGCGACCTCACTTCGCTGGTCTCCGGGCTGTACGACACGGAGAACGCGGGGCCCAAGCAGGACGCGGCGTCGTACCGCCGTATCGCCTCGGCGGCCGGCGTCGGGGCGTCCCGGCTCCTCTTCCTCTCCGACCGGCCCGGCGAGCTGGACGCGGCCCGTGAGGCCGGGTGGCACGCCGTCGGGATCCGGCGGCCCGGGGAGCCGTACTTCGAGCAAGGCGTCGGGGACCACGCGCAGGCCGGGTCCTTCGGCGAGATCACCGTTTCCAGGAGCACGTCATGACCGCCGACATCACCGCGCAGGACCTCCACGAGGCGGGTGCCGTGCTCGCCGCCGAGTCCGCCCGGTTCGCCTCCTTCGGCTGGATGCGCGGCACGTCCGGCAACCTGTCGGTGGTGCTGTCCCGGGAGCCGCTGCGGCTCGCGGTGACGGCGAGCGGACACGACAAGGGTGAACTGACGCCCGCCGACGTGGTGTTGGTGGACGGGCAGGGGGCGGCAGTGCAGGGCGGGAAGCCGTCCGCCGAGGCCGAACTGCACGCGCGGGTCGCCGCGTTGACCGGTGCCGGGGCGGTCGTCCACGTCCACACCGTCGCGTCGGTGACGATGGGGCACCGGCAGCCCGGCGGGATCCCGTTCCGGGACGTCGAGATGCTGAAGGGCGTCGGGCAGCCCGCGCACGACGTCGAGGTCGTGCTGCCGGTCATCGCGAACAGCCAGGACATGAAGGAGCTGGGCGACCGTCTCGAAGAGGCGCGAAACCCCTTGATGCCGGCGGTCGTCGTGGCGGGACACGGGCTGTATGTGTGGGGCGCGGATCCTCGTCAGGCGCGGCACCACACCGAAGTCGTGGAGTGGCTCCTGGAGTTGGAGCTGGCTCGGCGCTGAGCGCTCACGCAAAGAAAAGGGGGACCCGGTGAGTCGGGTCCCCCTTTTCTTTTATGACGTCCCGTCTACTTGAGGCGCTCGCCCGGCAGTTCGCCCGCCGAGACCTCCAGCACCCCGCGTTCCGTGACCAGTCCGGTGACCAGGCGGCCCGGCGTGACGTCGAAGGCCGGGTTGTGGCCGCGCGACTCGGCCGGGGCCGTGCGGATGCCGGCCCACTCCAGCACCTCGTCCTCGCCCCGGAGTTCGATGTGGATGTCGTCGCCGGTGGCCGTGGCGAGGTCGACCGTGGTCGTGGGAGCCGCGACCAGGAACGGGATCCCGGCGTCCGCGCAGGCCAGGGCGACACCGACCGTGCCGACCTTGTTCGCGGTGTCGCCGTTGGCGGCGATGCGGTCGGCGCCGACGATGGCCGCGTCGACCTCGCCGCGCAGGATCGTGCCGGCGGCGGCGCCGTCCACCTGGACGTAGTGCGGGATGCCCTCCTGGGCCAACTCCCAGGCGGTGAGCCGGGATCCCTGGAGCAGCGGGCGCGTCTCGTCGGCGTACACGACCTCGACCCGGCCCCGGGCGTGGAGTTCGCGGACGACGCCGAGGGCGGTACCCCAGCCGGCCGTGGCGAGGGCGCCGGTGTTGCAGTGGGTGAGGATGCGCAGAGGACGGTCGACGCCGGTCCTCTTGATGAGCCAGTCCGCGCCGTGGACGCCCATCGCGCGGTTCGCCTCGACGTCCTCGCGCTGGATGGCGGCGGCTTCTTCGAGGACCGCGTCGAGACCCTCGGCGTACCGGGTCATGGCGCGGTCGACGCCGACCATGAGGTTGACGGCGGTGGGGCGGGCGTCGCGGATGCGGGTGACGGCTTCCAGCATCTGGAGGTCGGTCCAGTCCTCGCGCTCGCCCTGGATCAGGACGATGGCGACGCCGTAGGCGCCGGCGACGCCGATCGCGGGGGCGCCACGGACGACGAGCCGCTGGATCGCGTCGACCAGGGCGTCCACATCGTGGATGTCCACGGTCTCGGTGCGGTGCGGCAGCAGGGTCTGGTCGATCAGGGCGAGACCGGATCCGGTCCAGTCGACGGCTCGCAGTTCCTGGGACATAAGGGATCGCTCCTGGGGGTCCTGTGGTGTCCGACACCGTACATGACCTCGGAGAACCACAGTTCGAGACGGCCTGTCGGTGGCCGAAACCGGGTGGTACAGTCCACCACCGATCCCACTGGCCGAGACGAAGGAGGAGACGTGCCGCTGCTCACGAAACGCCGTTTCCTGGACTTCGGCCGGTGCTGCGGCGACCGCTGTCGCGGTTGAGCCTTTCCCCCACACCCAGGTCAAGTCCCCTCCCCCAGCGCTCTCGTGGCCGGCACCGTCGCCCCCGCGGAGTGCCGCTCGCCATACCCGGAAGGCCGCCCTCCATGCACCGCAGACCCCGCCGCACCCTCCAGTTCACGGCGCTCGCCGCCGGTACGGTCCTGCTCGCGACCGCCTGCAACGCCGCCGCGAAGAAGGACACCGACTCCGCCGCGTCCGGCGCCTCCGGGAAGTCGTTCACGCTGGTCACCCCGGACGCCGTGGGCCAGAACGAGTTCCTGAAGCTCGCGGTCACCGGGGTGGAGGCGGCGGCGAAGGAGCACGCCGGCTCGCAGAAGGTGTACCAGTCCACGGACACCGCGTCTCAGCAGCAGAACGTCCAGGCGGCCGTGGACGCGAAGCCCGACGTCATCGTCCTGGTCGGCTTCGAGTTCGCGGACATCGTCGCCCAGCAGGCGCAGAAGAACCCGGCCCAGCAGTTCCTGATCATCGACGCGTGCACGCCGAAGACGTACAAGAACGTGAGCTGCGCGGTCTTCCGCGAGCACGAGGGCGTCTACCTCGCGGGCGCCGAGGCGGGCCTGCTGTCCAGGTCCGGGAAGGTCGGCGCGGTCGACGTCCTCGACACCCCGCAGTTCCGCCGCTACAGCGACCCGTTCGCGGCCGGCGCGAAGAAGGTCGCCCCGAAGACGTCCACGGGGACGCGGTTCGTGGGCGGCCAGTCCCCCTTCGACGACTCGGCGCGCGCGAAGGAGCAGGCGAACACGCTGCTCTCGCAGGGCTACGACCAGCTGATGGCGGCGGCTGCGGCCGGCAACTACGGCGTGTTCGAGGCGGCGAAGGCGAAGGGCGCGTTCGCGTACGGCGTCGACGTCAACCAGTGCCCGTCCTCGCCCGGCACGGTCGTCGACAACGTCATCAAGCGCACCGACATCGCCGTCCGGAAGGGCATCGACGCGGTGCTCGGCGGCAGGGCGGGCACGACCGTGTCGTACGGCCTGAAGGAGGGCGGCATCAGCCTGACCGGCCTGGAGGCGGGCGTCGCGAGCTCGCAGTGCGTGATCGCCCAACATGCGGACGTGCTGACCAAGGTGAAGGCGCTGCGCGACCAGATCGTCGCGGGAACGCTGACCGTCGATGACCCCGCCGCGAGCTGAGGCCGGGGCCGCCGGAGCCGCCGTCGAGCTGCTGGGGATCACGAAGCGTTTCCCCGGCACGCTCGCCAACGACTCCGTCGACCTCACCGTCTCACGGGGTGAGATCCACGCGCTGATGGGTGAGAACGGCGCGGGCAAGTCGACGCTCATGTCGGTCCTGTACGGCATGCTGCGCCCCGACGCCGGGACGATCCGCGTCGACGGCCGCGAGGTCGCCTTCGCGAGCCCGTCCGACGCGATGGCCGCCGGGCTCGGCATGGTCCACCAGAGCTTCAAGCTGTTCGACTCGCTGACGGTCGCCGAGAACGTCGTGTACGCCGCCGAGCCGCGCCGCTTCGGCCTGGTGGACCGGAACGCGGCCCGGCGCCGGGTGCGGGAGCTGGCCGAGGAGCACGGTCTCACGGTCGAACCGGACGCGCGGGTCGGGGAGTTGCCGGTCGGGCTGCGGCAACGCGTGGAGATCCTCAAGCTGTTGCACCGGGGTGCGCGCACGCTGATCCTCGACGAGCCGACGGCCGTGCTGACCCCGGCGGAGGCGGACGCCCTGTTCGCCGTCCTCAAGTCCCTCGCCGGACAGGGGCGTTCGGTCGTCCTCGTCACCCACAAGCTCCGTGAGGTGCTGGAGGGGTCGGACCGGGTGACGGTCCTGCGGGACGGGCGGGTCGTGTCGCGGCTGGTGACGTCCGAGACGTCGGCGGAGGAGATCGCCGCCGCGATGACGGGGCGCGCGGTCGAGCTGGACCGGGTGCATGCGGCGGGCACGCCGGGTGACGCGGTCCTCGACGTCCGGGGCCTCTCCTCGCCCGGCGTCCACGATGTGGACCTCGCTGTCCGTGCCGGGGAGATCGTCGGGATCGCGGGCGTCGCCGGGAACGGGCAGAGCGAGCTGGTCGAGGCGCTGGCGGGGCTGCGGCCGGTCACGGGTGGACGCGTCCGCGTCCAGGGCCGCGACCTCACGCACGCCTCCGCCGCCGAACGCCGGGCGCACGGGCTGGCGTACGTCCCCGAGGACCGGCACGCGGTCGGTACGGCGCCGGCGGCGAGCGTCGCCGAGAACCTCGCGATGGGACACCACCGGACCTCGCTGTCCCGGCGGGGGCTGCTGCCGCCGGGGGCCGTCCGCGAGCACGCGCGCACGCTGGTCGGACGGTTCGGGGTGAAGACTCCGTCCGTCTCGGCGCCGGCGTCCGCGCTGTCCGGCGGCAACCTCCAGAAACTCCTCATCGGGCGTGAACTCGCCCACGACGCGCCCCTGTTGCTGGTCGAGCAGCCGACCCGGGGCGTCGACATCGGGGCCGTGCAGAACATCCACGACCAGCTGATCGCGTACCGGGACGCCGGTCACGCCGTGCTCCTCGTCTCCGCCGAACTGAGCGAGATCCGGGGGCTCGCGGACCGGGTGCTGGTGATGTACGAGGGGCGGGTGACGGCGGCGTACGGGAAGGACGAGGCGGACGAGCGGACGGTGGGGCTGGCGATGGCGGGCGGGGTTGTGAGCGCGGGCGAAGGTGCGGGCGAGGGCACGAGCGAGGGCGAAGGTGCGGACGACGGCACGAGCAAGGGTGCGGGCAGCTGATATGACCATCACGCGATCACCTGACACCCCTCCGGCCCGAGCCACGACCGCAGCCGCCCGTGCCCGTCTGGCCACCACCCTCCGCTCCCCCGTCACCTCCTCCGTCCTCGCCGGTCTCCTCATCGGCGCCCTCTTCCTCCTCGGCACCGGCGCCGACCCCCTCACCGCGTACGACGCCGTCCTGACCGGCGCGCTCGGCGCGGACGGCATCGGGGCGACGCTCACCACGACGACCAGCGTCCTGGGCCTCGCCCTCGCGCTGGCCGTCCCGCTGCGGGCCGGGCTGATCAACCTCGGCGGCGACGGCCAGATGGTGCTGGGCGGCATCACGGCGGCGACGACCGCCCTGTACTCCCCCCTCCCGGCACCCCTGACCGTCGTCCTGGCCCTCCTCGCGGGGATGGCCGTCGGCGCCGGGTACGCCGTCCTCGCCGCCCTGTGCGAGAACCGGTTCGGTGTCCCACTGCTGGTCAGCAGCCTGCTGCTGAGCTATCCGGCGGTGTCGCTGGCCTCGTACCTGGCCCGGTACCCGCTGAAGGAGCCGGGCTCCAGCCTCCCCCAGACGCGGGCCTTCCCGGACGGCGTGGCCCTGCCGACGTTCGGGGACTCGACGGTCACCGTCGGCCTGCTGCTGGTCGTCCTCGCGGCGGCGGCCTACTGGTTCACGGACCGGCGGACGGCGTTCGGGTACGAGATCCGCATGACGGGCCTCAACTCCCGTTTCTCCGCGTACGCCGGTGTCGAACGGGCGGGCCTGACCGTGAAGTTGATGTCCGTGTCGGGCGCGCTCGCCGGACTCGTGGGCGCCATCGGGGTGTTGAGCTTCCCGTACCGCTTCGTGGACGGCTCGCTGACCGCGCCCGGCTACACCTGGACCGGCCTCACGGCGGCCCTGCTGGCGACGGCGGCCCCGGTCGGCACGCTGATCGCGTCGTTCTTCTTCGCGGTCCTCCAGGTCGGGGGGCTCGCGATGGAGCGGACGACGGAGGTGCCGCGCGAGCTGACACAGGTGCTCCAGGCGATCGTGATCGTGTTCCTGGCGGCCCGACTCCGGTTCCCGCAACGGCTGTTCAGGAAACCGAGACCGGCCGGGAAGCCGGAGCCGTCCGAGAAGTCCTCGAAAGCGGAGGCCGTCTGATGTTCTTCGACTCCGACCTCCTGATGTCGGCCCTGCGCGCCCTCACCCCGATCCTCCTCGCCGCCCTCGGCGGGGCGATCTGCGAGCGCGCGGGCGTCTTCAACATCGGCCTGGAAGGCATGATGCTGCTGGGCTGCTTCACGGCGGTCGCCACGAGCTGGTTCACCGGCAGCCCCTGGCTCGGCGTCCTCGCGGCGGCCCTCGCGGCGGCGGCGTACTCGATGGTCCTCGCGGTGGGCGCGGTCACGCTGAAGGGCGACGCGGTGGTGCTCGGCATCGCCATGAACCTCCTCGCGGTCGGCCTGACGAGCTTCCTGCTGCGCACGGTCTTCGGCGTGCAGGGCACGTTCAGCGATCCCAGCCTGGGCGGCCTTCCCCTGATAGGGGGGTTGAGCCCGCTCGCCTACCTCTCCTGGCTCACGGTCGCCGTCGCCGCCCTCCTGCTGTCCCGGCACGTGTGGGGCCTCAGGCTGCGCGGCGTCGGCGAATCCCCGGACGCCGCCGCGACGTTGGGGGTCAGTCCGGCGAAGTACCAGTACGGGGCCGTACTGCTGTCCGGCGTACTGTGTGGACTGGCCGGTGCCCAACTCGCCCTGGGGAACGTCACGTTGTTCACCGAGAACATGACGGCGGGCCGGGGCTGGATCGCGGTCGTCGCGGTGATGCTGGGCCGCGCGCTGCCGGTCGGCGTCCTGCTGGCGGCGCTGCTGTTCGGCCTCGCGGAGGCGGTCGGTTTCCGTCTCCAGGGCGTCGGTCTGCCCCAACAGGCCACCGACGCCGCGCCGTACGTCGTCACGCTCGGCGCCCTGTTCCTGTCGACGGCCCGCCGCCGTCGCCGTATCCCTTCTCCTGGAGCCGTCTCATGACGCAGGACCTCCTGCCGATCACCCGAATTCCCCGTACCGGCCTGCCGGTTCACGCGGTCGTCGTCGGCGACCCGGCGCGCGCCGCCGCCGTGGCCGAGCTGCTCGACGGGGCGGTGGAGGTGTCGTACCACCGCGAGTACCGCGTGTTCAGCGGGAGTTGGAAGGGCCTGCCGGTCGTCGTCGCCTCGCACGGGGTGGGGGCGCCGGGCGCGAACCTGCTGTTCCAGGAGCTGGCGGACGCGGGCGTAGGCACGATCCTGCGGTTCGGTACGGCGGGTGCGATGAAGCCGGGGATCGCGGACGGCGACCTGGTGATCGCCGAGGCGGCGGTCCGGGACGACGGGGTCACCCAGCAGCTTCTGCCGCCGGAGTACCCGGCGTTCGCGACCCCCGAGGCGGTCCTCGCGCTCCAGCGGGCGGCCCGTGAGACCGGCACCCCGCACCACCGGGGCGTCGTGTGGACCCGCGCCGCCTTCCAGCCGGGCCACCTCCCCCTCTTCCCCTACACGGGCGTCGGCCTCACCGCGATCGAGATGGAGCTGTCCGCCCTGCTGGTCACGGCGTCGCTGCGGGGCCTGACGGCGGGCGGCGTCCTGGTCGTGGACGGCGCGAACGCCGACGAACTCGTCGACGAGGAGGGCTCCAGCGTGTACGACCCGCACCGGGACGTCGTCGCGGAGGGCGTCGAGCGGGGTGCCGTGGTCTCGCTGGAGGCGCTGCGGCTGCTGGCGGAGGAGAACGCGCGGTGAGTGTCGACCTGTTGGTGCACGGGGGCGACGTCCTGACGGTGGACGACGCGGGAAGTGTCTTCGAGAAGGGGGCCGTTGCGATCCATGACGGCGAGATCGTCGCCGTGGGCCCCGCCGAGGAACTCCAACAGCGTTACGAGGCCCGGGAGTTGATCGACGCCTCGGGGTGCCTGGTCCTGCCGGGGTTCGTCAACACGCACACCCACCTCGCGATGACGCTCCTGCGCGGCCGCGCCGACGACGTCACCCTCCAGGGCTTCCTGGAGCGGGTGTTGGCGTGGGAGGCCGAGCTTCTCACGCCGGAGAACGTGGCGGCGGCCGTGCGGCTGGCGGCGGCCGAGTCCATCCGGGCCGGGGTCACGACCGCGCTGGACATGTACTGGTTCCACGAGGCGGCCGAGCGGGTCGCGCGGGAGGCGGGCTGGCGGCTGCTGACCGGGCCGACGTTCATGGACGTGCCCGAGCCGCCGGACGGGATGGCGTTCGAGGAACGAACCGCCTGGGCACGCAAGGACCTTGAAGCGCGCAAGGGCATTCGCCCCGTCCTCTTCGCCCACTCCGCCTACACCCTCTCCCCCGCCCAGCTCACCGAAGTCTTCGCCCTGGCGAGGGAGTTCGACGCGCTCGTCCACATCCACGCGGCGGAGAACGCCACCGAGGTGGCGACGGTCGAGGTCAAGTACGGGAAACGGCCCGTGGAGTTGCTGGACTCCCTCGGCCTTCTCGGCCCGGACGTCCTGCTCGCGCACGCCGTCGACCTGACCGGCCCGGAGATCGCGGCGCTGGCCCGCACCGGCACCTCGGTCGCCCACTGTCCCGTGTCGAACCTGAAGCTGGGCTGCGGCATCGCCCCCGTACCGAGGCTGCTGAGCGCCGGCGTCACCGTCGGTCTCGGCACGGACGGCGCGGTCAGTTCGAACACGCTGGACGTGCTGGGCGCCGTACGGCAGGCCGCGCTGGTGCACAAGGCGGGCGGGGACCCGACGGCGGTCGGTGCCGAGCAGGCCGTACGGATGGCTACGGCGTGGGGTGCGCGGGCGCTCGGGCTCGGGGAGCGGCTGGGGTCGCTGGAGGCGGGCAAGCGGGCGGATCTCGTGGTCGTGGATCTGTCCGGTCCGCATCTGCGCCCGGCGCACGACCCGTGGTCGACGCTGGCGTACGCGGCGACGGCGGCGGACGTGCGGGACACGGTCGTCGACGGGAAGGTCCTGATGCGGGGGCGGGTGCTCACCACACTGGACGAGCGTGCGGTGGTCGCGGACCTGGAGTCACTGATCGTCTGAGCCCATAATGGCCGCGAGACCTCCGATGTCTGGGTTGTCCACCGCCTGGGTTGTCCACTGTCTGGGGTGTCCGGAAACACGCACGAGCTGGGAGGCCGGCATGGCAGTCACCGACGAGGCGATCGAGAAGATCAAGGGAATGATCGTCTCGGGTGCGCTGCGCCCCGGCGACCGGCTGCCGAAGGAGAGCGAACTCGCCGCCGAACTGGGCCTGTCGAGGAACTCCCTGCGGGAGGCGGTGCGCGCGCTGTCGCTGATCCGGATCCTGGACGTGCGCCAGGGCGACGGCACGTACGTCACGAGTCTGGACCCCCAACTCCTGCTGGAGGCGCTGAGTTTCGTCGTCGACTTCCATCGCGACGACACCGTCCTGGAGTTCCTCGCGGTGCGCCGCATCCTGGAGCCGGCCGCGACGGCGATGGCGGCGCTGCGGATCAGCGAGCAGCAACTCGACGCGCTGGCGGCGCAGTTGGACCGGCTGGGCGAGGGTCCTTCGGTGGAGGAGCTGGTCGCGTGCGATCTGGAGTTCCACCGGGGGATCGTGCAGAGTGCCGGGAACTCGGTGCTGTGCTCGCTGCTCGACGGCCTGTCGGGGCCGACGACGCGGGCGCGGATCTGGCGGGGTCTGACGCAGGAGGACGCGGTGGCGCGGACGCTGCACGAGCACCGGGCGATCCTGGCGGCGCTGCGGGACCGGGACGCGGAGGCGGCGCGGTCGTGGGCGACGGTGCACATCGCGAGCGTGGAGCAGTGGCTGCGGGCGAGTCTGTGAAACCGGTTTCCGCGCGTCGTGCGCCGGGGGTGTTCGAGGGCTCCGGACGGGGCAGTGATCCGTTCACTCCCCCGTGGAAGGGGGCTGCGGGCGCCCTTGCCGCACGCCGTAAGGTTGGGTGGTCAGGCGAGGGCACGTCGGAAGGAGGCGCTGGGTGATCGAGCTGGAGGGAGTTCCCGAGCTGATCGACCCAGTCATGGTGGCCGCGTTCGAGGGCTGGAACGATGCCGGCGACGCCGCCTCCACCGCCGTCATGCATCTGGAGCGGGAGTGGAAGGGCGAGGTGTTCGCGGCGCTGGACGCCGAGGACTACTACGACTTCCAGGTGAACCGCCCCACGGTGTTCATGGACGGCGGCGTGCGGAAGATCACGTGGCCGACGACGCGGTTGTCGGTCGTGCGGGTCGGCGGCGACAAGCCGCGGGACCTGGTGCTGGTGCGCGGCATCGAGCCGTCGATGCGCTGGCGGTCCTTCTGCAACGAGCTGCTGGGTTTCGCGCACGAACTGGGTGTGGAGCTGGTGGTGATCCTGGGCGCGCTGCTCGGTGACACTCCGCACACGCGTCCGGTGCCGATCAGCGGGACGACGTCCGATCCGGATCTCGCGCGCCGGATGGACCTGGAGGAGACCAAGTACGAGGGCCCGACGGGCATCGTCGGCGTTCTTCAGGAGGCGTGCACGCACGCGGGCGTCCCGGCGGTGTCGCTGTGGGCGGCCGTCCCGCACTACGTGTCGCAGCCCCCGAACCCGAAGGCGACGCTGGCGCTCCTGAACCGTCTCGAAGACCTCATCGACGTCCGTATCCCGCTCGGCGAGCTGGCCGAGGACGCGCGCGCCTGGCAGGTCGGCGTGGACCAGCTCGCGGCCGAGGACAGCGAGGTCGCGGAGTACGTCCAGACGCTCGAAGAGGCCCGCGACACGGCCGAGTTGCCGGAGGCGTCGGGCGAGGCCATCGCCCGCGAGTTCGAACGCTATCTGCGCCGCCGCGACCCGAACGACCCGAACGAGAAGACGCGCCCCCCGAGGCCGCCGAAGGCGGGCGGCGGGGACGACGACGATTCGTCGGAGGACTGAGAACGGGCAGGGGCACCGACCGGTGCCCCTGCCGTCTTCTACGCCGGTACAGCCACTACCGCGTACGCCGTCTCGGGCGTCGGCGCCGTCGTGAACCGCGCGTTCGGCAGGTACAGCCGCCCCTGGTACGCGGCGGCCGTCGTCGGCACGTCGAAGTCCGCGTCGGTGATCCGCCGCAGGAACACCCCGCTACGGCCGTCGGCGGCCAGCCGGAACACGTCGATCGCGTTCTGCCGGTTCTGTACGACGTACAGGAGCCGTCCGTCGCGCAGCAGCCCGTCGCCGTTGGTGAGCGGTGCCGCGTCGCCGAGGTCGACGAGCGTGGTCACGCCGGTGCGCGGGTCGACCCGGTGCAGCGCGCCCACCCCGGACTGCACGACGAGCAGCGCCGACCCGTCGGGCGTCCGCGTGATCCCGTTGGCGTTGACGACCTCACCGGGTACCTGCGCCCAGGCGCCGCCGAGGGGGACGCGTACGACGTCGTCGGCGGCCGGGAGTGCGCCGGCGCGGCCGAGGGGGAGGGCGTAGAGGGCGGGTTGGAAGGAGTCGGTGAACCAGGCGGCGCGTGGGGTGAGGAAGACGTCGTTGGCGAAGGTGGGGGTGGCTGTGGTGAGCCGGTAGGTGGCGAGGATCTCGCCGCTGCGGGCGTCGACGACGCGGGCGCCCTCGCCGCGGGCGGCGACGAACAGGCGCCCTCTGTCGTCGAGTTTGAGGCCGACGGAGGGGGTGCCGGGGCCGGCGGAGATGATCTTTCCCTCGCCGGTGCGCAGGTCGGCGCGGTAGATCGAGCCGTCGCCGAGGGAGCCGAGGTAGGCGTAGGGGGCGCGGCCGATGGCGATGCCTTCGGGGCGGAAGCCGTCCGGGAGGGGGATGAGGTCGGGCCGGGCGGCTCGGGGGCCGGCGTGGGCGGGTGTGCCGATGGCGGCGGCGCCGAGTGCCGCCGCGCCGGCGGTGAGCATCCTGCGGCGGGAGAAGGGGTGTGCGAAGGAACCGTGTGTGGGTGCCACGGGGCGTCCTTCCGCGTACGGGGACCGGCAGTTGGCCGATCCGGCGGTCAACTGGCACCCCACCCCATCACAACTGCCGCGCGGGACACAGGGGTTGACAGGGCATCGACAGCTTGGGGGCAAAGGTGAGGGGCGGTTCACCCGTACCGGTGACACGTGCCGGTACGGGGAACCGCCCCTGTTCGCCTCGGCGTTGCCCCTACAGGGCGACGCCCAGAAGCGCGTCCACCGCGCGGGAGACGACCCCGGGGGCGCCGATGTCGGTGCCGCCCTGTTCCTGCTGGCGCGATGCCCAGCGGTCGACGGCGTCGAGGGCGGCCGGTGCGTCGAGGTCGTGCGCGAGGGCGTCGCGGATCTCCTGGACGAGGGGCTCGGCCTCGGGGCCGTCGGGGCGGGAGACGGCGGCACGCCAGCGCGCGAGGCGGGCCTCGGCGTCGGTGAGGACCTGGTCGGTCCACTCCCAGTCGGCGCGGTAGTGGTGGGCGAGGAGCGCGAGGCGGATCGCGGCCGGGTCGACGCCGTCGCGGCGGAGCTGCGAGACGAAGACGAGGTTGCCCCGGGACTTGGACATCTTCTCGCCGTCCAGGGCGACCATGCCGGCGTGGACGTACGCCTTGGCCATGGGGAACTCGCCGGTCAGCGCGTGCGCGTGCGAGGCGCCCATCTCGTGGTGCGGGAAGGCGAGGTCGGAGCCGCCGCCCTGGACGTCGAAGCCCATGCCGAGATGTTCCAGGGCGATGGCGACGCACTCGATGTGCCAGCCGGGCCGGCCGCGCCCCAGGGAGGCGCCGTCCCAGCTCGGCTCGCCCTCGCGGGCGGCCATCCACAGCATCGGGTCGAGGGGGTTCTTCTTGCCGGTCCGGTCGGGGTCGCCGCCGCGCTCGGCGGACAGCAGGCGCATCGCGGCGGCGTCCAGGTTGGACACCTTGCCGAAGTGCGGGTCGGCCTCGACGGAGAAGTAGATGTCGCCTTCGAGTTCGTACGCCGCGCCGGAGTCCCGGAGGCGTTCGACGAGCGGCACGATGCCGGGTATCGCCTCGACGGCGCCGATGTAGTGCTGCGGGGGCAGCATCCGCAGGGCGGTCATGTCCTCGCGGAAGAGGGCGGTCTCCTTCTCGGCGAGCGCGACCCAGTCCACGCCGTCGCGCTCGGCGCGCTCCAGCAGCGGGTCGTCCACGTCGGTGACGTTCTGGACGTACTGAACCTGCCGCTTGGTGTCGAGCCACACGCGCTGGACGAGGTCGAACGCGTTGTAGGTCGCCGCGTGTCCCATGTGCGTGGCGTCGTACGGCGTGATGCCACACACGTAGATACGGGCGACGGGACCGGGGTCGAGGGTGACGAGGTCACCGGTCGCGGTGTCGTGGATCCTCAGGTCGCGGCCCTGACCAGGCAGGGCGGGGACCTCGGAAGCGGGCCAGGCATGCATGTCATGAGCGTAACCGGACCGTAGTTCGGTATACGAACCGGAGCGCACCGGATGACGGAAAAGGCGGTCTTGCGGGGATCGGGGGGATGTGCAGGGTGGGTGGGGAGGCGTGCGTGAGGTTCTCAGACCGGTGGCCAGGGGATGGCGGGCCACTCTCCGCTGGGCTCGGGGTGCTTCCCGGTCGTCAGCAGGTCGTCGACCCGCGCGCGGGTGGCGTCCAGCTCCGCCGGGGTGATGAGGGGCGTGAGGGTCGCGGTGAGGGCGCCGGAGGGCTCCAGGGCCCCTCTGAGGGCCTTGAGCGTGTCCAGGGCCTCGTCGGTCAGGGGCTCGCCCGCCCAGCCCCACAGGAGCGTACGGAGCTTGTTCTCGGTGTTGAAGGTGACGCCGTGGTCGATGCCGAAGAGCAGGCCGTCGGCGGTGGGCAGGAGGTGGCCGCCCTTGCGGTCGGCGTTGTTGATGACGGCGTCGAGGACGGCGAGGCGGCGCAGACGGTCGTCGTCGGCGTGGACCAGGAGGGCGGTCTGCCCCTCCCCCACCTCGGCGAAGCCGATCGCCTTCCAGCCCGGCGCGGGTTCCTCGGTGTCGACGAGCGCGAGGAGTCCGGCCTCGGGGGACGCCTCGATCCACAGCTGGCACATGCCCTCGCCGTAGGGGCCGTCGCGCAGGACGGTCGGCGGGATCAGCCCCCAGCCGGTCGCGGCGGACACCTCGTACGCGGCGACCTCGCGCTGCGCGAGCGTGCCGTCGGGGAAGTCCCACAGGGGCCGTTCCCCGGCGACGGGCTTGTACACGCAGGCCGCCTCCCGGCCGTCGTGGGCGACGGTGCAGTACAGGGCGGCGTTGGAGGCGTCACCGATACGCCCGCGCACGGTCAGCTCGCCGCGGGTCAGGAGCAGCGTGTCCGCGGGTTCGACGGTGGTCACGCCCCTCGCCGGTATCCGTTCTGGCGCGGACATACGTGTCCTTCCGGGTCGAGCGGCAGGCTGCACAGCGGGCAGGGCGGGCGGCCCGCGTTGACGACGTCCAGGGCGCGCTTGGCGAACGCGCGCGCCTGTGCGCCGGTGAGGCGGACCCGCAGCATCGGGGGGCCGTTCTCATCGTCCTGGAGGAGGCGTTCCTCCGCCTCCGCGAGGTCCTCCTCGGAGTCCGCGTCGAGCTCCACGAGGGCCTGCGCCTCGACGATCATGCGCTGTTCCTCGCCGTCCCAGGCGAGGGCCATCGTGCCGACGCGGAACTCCTCCTCGACGGGGGAGTCGAGGGGGCGGGTGTCGGAGTTCTCGGCGGGGGCGACGGCGGGTACGGCGGCGTTTCCGCCGCTGCGGCGCACGACCTCGTCCAGCAGTTCGTCCATGCGCTCGGCGAGCGCGGCGACCTGGGTCTTCTCCAGTGCGACGCTGGTCACGCGGGAGCCGGCGACGGCCTGGAGGAAGAAGGTGCGGCGTCCGGGCAGTCCGACCGTGCCGGCCACGAAGCGGTCCGGCGGGTCGTAGAGGAACACCTGACGGGACACGTCCTGTCTCCAGTGAGAGTCGTGGGTTCGGATGACGTCCTGCGCGTGTGCGCGCGCTGTGCGGACCGCTTCACCCTACTGCGGGCGACGATCACGGTGCGCCCGCACCGCCCCCGACGGTCGCTTGCCCGGTGGGAGGCTCCTCGCGTGGGGCGAGGGAGGAGAGATCGCCGGTGTCGCCGAGGCGGACGAGGAAGGGGCGCAGGCGCGTGTAGCGGATCGCGGTGACGGAGCACGGTTCGACGGAGATCCGCTGGAACAGGTCGAGGTGCAGGCCGAGGGCGTCCGCGACGAGCGCCTTGATGATGTCGCCGTGGGAGCACATCAGGTAGACGGCGCTCTCGCCGTGATCGCGCTCCACGCGCGCGTTCCACTCGCGTACGGCTTCGGCGGCGCGGGTCTGCATGGAGCGCATGGACTCGCCGCCGGGGAAGGCGGCGGCGGAGGGGTGGGCCTGGACGACCTCCATGAGGGGGTCGCCGCTCAGTTCGGCGAGTTTGCGTCCGCTCCAGTCGCCGTAGTGGGCCTCGCCGATGCGTTCGTCGGTGTGCGCGGTGATCCCGCGCGCGTCCAGGAGGGGGCGCAGGGTCTCCTGGCAGCGCTGGAGGGGGCTGGTGACGACTTCCGCTATCGGCAGTCCGTCGAGCCGTCCGGGGAGGGCGGCGGCCTGGGCGGTGCCGCGTTCGTCCAGGGCGACGCCGGGGGTCCAGCCGGCGAGCACGCCGGAGGTGTTGGCGGTGGACCGGCCGTGCCGGACGAGGATGAGGGTGGGCATGCGGCCAGGGTAGGTGTCCGCGCGCGTGCGCCGTCGGGGCGGCGGGAGAATACGCTCCGTGATCGTCGGCTGTGCCGTCCTCCGGGACGGGCTTCGGGTGGCGGGCGGGTTCGTGTGGATCGGCCTGTACGAGCCGACGGAGGACGAGTTCGCCCTCGTCACCGGGGAGTTCGGGCTGCATCCGTCACCGCCGGACACGGCCAGGACACCCCTCTGGCAGCCGTACGGCGCCGTCTGGAGGAGGAGAGGCCCGAACTCCTCTCCGAAGGGCCCCACGGCCGTCCTGTACGCGATCTCGGCGGGCGGCGATGGCGGCGGGGCCGACGATGACCACCGGGATCTAGCGGTGGGGGTGGCTGCCGGGGGCAGGGTCTGTCGGAGGCTCAGGCGAAGCCGGGGGTCGCCGGGCCGCCCAGGGCGTTCCTGCGGGCCGGTGCCTCCAGGGAGACCATGCGGTGCCAGCCCGCGAGGCGTTCGTACGCGTACACGGCGTGGATGCCCGCCGTGAGAGCCGCCGACTTCGCCGCGGGCCAGCCGAGAATGCGGCCCATGTGCGCCATCACCGCGAGGCTGACGTCCCGGTAGACCCTGATCTCCGCCAGCGCGCACGCGCGCAGGGTCCGCTGGATCACCCGCCCGTGCCCCGCGCGCGCGAAGCGCAGCAGTTCCTCGTGGCAGTAGGCGAGGTGGTTGTCCTCGTCGTCGGAGATCATCCGTACGGCGCGGCCCAGGTCCGGGTGGTCCGCGAAGTGCCTGCGCAGCAGGGCCATCTGCTCCGAGGCGCGCTGCTCGGTGACCCTGCTGTGGGCGAGGTAGGTGACGATGTCCTGGACGGTGAGCGACCGGTCCCCCTTCAGCTTCTCGTGGGCCAGGCCGATGCCGTCGCGCTCCAGGAGCATCGTGTAGTCGGTGTCCGGGGGGACCGGGACGGGGTCCAGTCCGCGCTTCTTCATCAGGGCGCCGAAGATCCGGCCGTGCTTGTCCTCGTCGGCGCCGTGCCGGGTGATCTTCGGGGCGAGGTCGCGTTCGGTGTCGGGGACCAGGGCGGCGATCCGCGCGTTCTCCCAGCCGCCCTGTGACTCGCCGCTCGCCGCGATCGAGCAGAACAGCCGGAACGACTCGTCGTCCTCAAGGATCTCCTCGTACAAGCTCTTCGCAGACAGCATCCCGATCACCTCTCCAGATCGCAGGCTTTCGCAAAGAAAGAGTCAAATCCGATCCGGAACACCTCGCAACAGTTCCGTCGGACAACTCACCCGTCCGAAGTACCCCCGCCCCGTAACCGCGCACACGCGAGGACCGTTGTCCCCCACAGTCGGCCGTGGCGGGGAGACCCCCGAGCCCCCGCCACGGCCGTGGAACAGGCACGGGCGCCGGCCGGTGGCGGTTCGCCGGCTACGCGCGCAGGCGCTACGCCACTCCCGCCAGCTCCAGGGCCTGCGCGCCCGCGCGGAGGGACGCGAGGCGTTCGTCGAGGGTGAAGCCCGCGGGGGCGAGGGTGAGGGTGGTGACGCCCACCTCGGCGTAGGACTTCATGCGGTCGGCGATGCGGTCGACCGAGCCGAGGAGGGCTGTTTTGTCGATGAGGTCGTGGGGAACGGCCGCTGCGGCGCCGGTCTTGTCGCCGGCGAGGAACTTGTCCTGGATCTCGGCGGCTTCCGCCTCGTAGCCCATGCGCTGGGCGAGCTGGTTGTAGAAGTTCTGCTTGCGGCTGCCCATGCCGCCGACGTACAGGGCGGTGTACGGGCGGAAGGTGTCCGCGAGCTTCTCGACGTCCTTGTCGTCGCCGAGGGCGAGCGGCAGGGTGGGGCAGACGTCGAAGCCGTCGAGGGTGAGGCCGGCCTTCTCGCGGCCCGCGCGGATGTGGTTCAGCGCGGTGTCCTCCAGGTGCTCGGCGGAGGGGAAGATCAGGAGGGCTCCGTCGGCGATCTCACCGGTCTGTTCGAGGTTCTTGGGGCCGATCGCGGCGATGTAGAGCGGGATGTGCTCGCGCTCGGGGTGCACGGTCAGCTTGATCGGCTTGCCGGGGCCGCCGGGCAGCGGCAGCGTCCAGTGCTCGCCCTCGTACGACAGGCGCTCGCGGGTCATCGCCTTGCGGACGATCTCGACGTACTCGCGCGTGCGCGCCAGCGGCTTGTCGAACTTGACGCCGTACCAGCCCTCGGAGACCTGCGGCCCGGAGACGCCGAGGCCGAGGCGGAAGCGCCCGCCGGACAGGGAGTCCAGCGTCGCGGCGGTCATCGCGGTCATCGCGGGCTGCCGGGCCGGGATCTGGAAGATGGCCGACCCGACGTCGATCCGCTCGGTCTGGGCGGCGACCCACGTCAGCACGGTCGCCGCGTCCGAGCCGTACGCCTCGGCCGCCCAGCACACGGAGTAGCCGAGCCGGTCCGCCTCCTGCGCCACGGCGAGGTTGTCCCCGTCCATCCCGGCACCCCAGTACCCGAGGTTGATCCCGAGCTGCATTGGCCGCATCCCCTTACCGATCAGTAACGTCCCTTGTGGACAGACCATAGCGCGCACCCGCGTACGGGCGTCAGGGGCGGCCCCGCGATCCGCAGCCTGCGGATTCGGTTATCCACAGGCCACCCACCGCCCGGTTCTGGCCAGTAATCTCGGCGTTCATGGAGCAGAGGCATCTCGGCCGCACCGGCCTTCGCGTGTCCCGTATCGGGCTCGGCACCCTGACCTGGGGCCGCGACACGGACGAGCACGACGCGGCGGACCTCTTGAAGACGTTCTGGGAAGCGGGCGGCACCCTCGTCGACACGGCGGACGTGTACGGCGACGGCGATGCCGAATACCTGCTGGGCCGGCTCATAGAGGGCCTGGTCCCGCGCCGGGACCTGATCATCGCGACGAAGGCCGGCAGCGTCCCCGACCCCGACCGCCGCTACGACGGCTCGCGAGGGCATCTGCTGGCCGCGCTGGACGCGTCGCTGGCCCGCCTCGGCACGGACTACGTGGACGTCTGGCACATCCACGCCTACGACCCCCACACGCCGATGGAGGAGACCCTCCAGGCCCTCGACATCGCTGTCTCCAGCGGGCGCGCGCGGTACGCGGGCGTCTCCAACTTCTGCGGCTGGCAGATCGCCAAGGCGGCCACCTGGCAGCTCGCCGCGCCCGGCACGCGTACGCGGCTGTCCAGCACGCAGATGGAGTACTCGCTCCTCCAGCGCGGCGTCGAACGCGAGGTGCTGCCCGCCGCGGTCGACCTCGGCATCGGGCTGCTGCCCTCCTCGCCGCTCGGGCGCGGCGTCCTCACCGGCAAGTACCGCGCCGACACGCTCCCGCCCGACTCCCGCGCCGCCTCCGACCACTTCGCGCCGTTCGTCGAGCCCTACCTCGACGACACGGCCAGCCGCATCGTCGACGCGGTCACCACCGCCGCCGACGGCCTCGCCGTCACCCCGCTGCACGTCGCCCTCGCCTGGGTCCGCGACCGGCCCGGCGTCGCCGCGCCCATCATCGGCCCGCGCAACGCGCAGCAGCTCAGCGCCGCGTTGTCAGTGGAGGCCCTTACGCTTCCAGACGAGATCTGCCGGGCCCTCGACGACGTGTCGGCGCCCGTGCACCGCTATCCCGATCACGACTGGAGCACGCTGTGAGCACGGACCCGGAGACCACGCAGACCGAAGCGCCGGGGGCACCGGAGGGGGGCGCCGAGGACCGGGAGGGCGAGGCTGCGGGCAGCGGGGAGTCGGGGGCCGGGGAAGCCGGTTCCGCCGGGGGCGGCGGAAGCGGAGCCGGAGTGGAGGGGGGCACAGCGCCGGTCGCCGAGGGTGAGGGGGCCGGGGGCGAGGGCGAGAAGGGTGAGGCGGCTCCCCAGCTCACCGAGGCGCAGGCCGAACTCGCCGCGCAGAAGGTCGAACGGGAGCGGATCGCGCGGCGCAAGGCGGAGAAGGGCGGGCCGATCTCCGCGGGGGGCAAGCTGAGCGGGACGGCCGCGGATCTGCTGGCCGCCGTACGGGCCGTGGAGAGCGGCGAGAAGCCCGCGAGCGCGTACGCCGCACCCGCCTCACGGAGCGTTCCGGGCCCTGGACGGCGTCCTGGGCAGGGGGCGCCGAACGGGTCCGCCTCGCCCGCTGCCGGGGACGCCACGAGCGCCGGGGAGTCCGGCTCTGCCGGAAGCGACCGCTTCGCAGGAACCGCCGACATCACAAGGGCCGCCGGGAGCACCGGTGCCGACAGCGGATCCAGCTCCACCGGAAGCACGGCCGGCGCGGGCGGCGCGGAGAGCACAGGCGGTACGGACGGCGCAGGCAACACGGACGGTGCCGCGCGCCCCGGGACCACCGGGACCACCGGGGACTCCGGGGACGCGGGGAGCCCCTTCGCCCCGTCGACCGCCGAAAGTTCCCTGGCCCCGTCCCCAGGAGCTGCCGGAAACTCCTTCGCCCAGCCCTTCGGGGCCGCCGGCACCCCCTCCCCCGCCCTCGTGGAAGCCGTCCGTCATGTCCTCGCCGGCGGCTCCGCGCCCGAGGCCCTGGCCCCGCAGGTCGCCGTGGTCCTCGGAGAGGGCGCGGCGGAGCTGCTGCGGGAGGACCCCTGGCAGTTGCTGCGCGTCGCGGGGGTGCGGCCCGAGCAGGCCGACGGGTTCGCGCGGGCGCTGCTCGGGGCCGAGTGCGGGCCGGCGGACGAGCGGCGTGGGCGCGCGGTGACGCTGTGGCTGCTGGAGCAGGCCGCGCTGGCCGGGCACACGGCGCTGGAGCTGCCGGCGCTGACCGCCGCGCTGGCCCAGCGGGGCGTGCCGGACGCCGACAGTGCCGTACAGGACACCGTCGCCGAGGGTGAGGCGCTGATCTTCCAGGACGCCCTGGAGGAGCCCGGGGCCGCGCCCGCGCAGGACGACGACGAGGAGCGTCCCGTCCGTGTCCTGGTCGGCCTTGAGCGGTACGCCCTCGCGGAGGAGAGCCTCGCCGACGGGCTCGCCCGGATCGTCAACGCGCTGCCCAAGGACGACTCCCCCGCCTGGGAGACGGCCGCCGCCACGGCCCCCCGCAGCGCCGCCGACCTGATCCGCGCCGTCGCGGCGAACGGCCTCGTCCTGCACACCGGCGGCGAGGCGTCCCGCGCGGAACCGGCCGCGCTCATCACCGCCGCCCGCGCCCTGGGCCTGCGCGCGGTCGCCGCCTGCCACACGGCGGACGGCCGCGACAGGTTCGCTGCACTGCTCGCCGACGCCTCCGAGGGCCGCATCCCCCACCCCGGCCACCCGGCGGACACCGGCACGTACGACGCCCCTGCCCCCGCCGCCGTCACCCTCCCCGGTCTCCTCGCCGGTCTCGAAGGCCCCGGGCGGGACTCCGAAGGAGCCTTCGCGCTCGACCTCCTCGTGGTGCTCGACGCGCCTCAGCTGGACGTCGAGGCGGCCGCGATGGTCGTGGAGTCGCTGCCGGACGGGGCGCGGCTCGTGCTGAGCGGGGATCCCGGGGTGTTGTGGTCGGCCGGGGCGGGGCGGGTGTTCGGGGATGTGCTGGGCGCGCGCGTGTGCCCGCAGGTCGCCTCGCGGACGCCGGATCCGGGACCGATCGGGGAGCTGGTCTCCGGGATCGGCGTCGGGGAGCTGAACCAGGTGGAGGCGCCCGGCAAGGAGATCGTGATCGTGCCGGTGCGGGACGCCGGGGAGGCCGTGCACCGGACCGTGCAGCTCGTCGCCGACTCCGTACCGAGGGCGTTCGGGGTGTCCCCCGAGGAGACCGTCGTGATCACGCCGGGCCACGGCGGCGCGGCCGGCACGCGCGCGCTGAACGCGGCCCTCAAGGAGCGCCTCAACCCCGGCCCCGGCCGCTTCGCCGGGTACGACCCGGGTGACCTGGTCGCCTACGCCCCCGCGGCGGGCCGTACGGTCCCGGGCCGGGTCGTGGGCGCCGACGCGGACGGCCTGCGCGTCTCCTGCGCGGGCGCCGACATCCTCGTACCGAAGGACCGTGTCGAGCAGAGTCTGCGGCACGGCTGGGCGCTGACCGCGCACCAGGCGGCGGGCGGGCGCTGGCCCGCGGCGGTCGTGGTGCTGCCGGGGGACGCGGCGCAGGCGCTGTCGCGGGCGTGGGTGTACACCGCGTTCAGCCGCCCGCAGCGGCACCTGTCGGTCGTCCACGGCGTGGAACAGGCCCTCCCGCACGCGGTCGCCGAGACCCTCCCGAAGCCCCGCACGACCCGGCTGCCGGTGCTGCTGCGCGGGCAGGTGCCGGTGGCGGCGGGCTGACGGGCGGGAGCCCGGAGCACACGAAGGGCGCGGAGGAGATCCCCCGCGCCCTTCACGAAGCCCGTCGGCGCTCCCGGCTACCGCCGGTCCGCCTCCAGGGGTTCCAGGTCCTCCTCGGCCTCCAGATCGACCTCGTCCGCGTCGTCGACCTCATCGGCCTCGTCCAGCTCGAAGTCCTCGTCCTCCGACTCCTCGTCGAAGACCGCGCTCACGTCGAAGCGGCAGACGACCCGCTGGGGGTCGGCCTGGTCGAAGGGGGACTCCAGCCATTCGCCGGGGTCGGCGGGGTCGTCGGCGGCGACCACCCAGAGCGTCGAGTCGCCCTCCTCCAGGCCGAATTCCTTGTGCCGGGAGGCGATCTCGTCGGGTTCGTACTCGCCGAAGAGGATGCCGAGCGCGCCGTGGACGGTGCTCGCGGTGTCCTCCCCGCCGTCGTACTCCGCCGCCTCGACCCGCTGGGCCTGCGCGAGGAGCCGCTGCGGTTCGGCGACCGCGTAGTCGCGGCGGATCAGCACGCTCAGGGCGTTCGGCTCCTCCGGTCCCGCGTACGGCGGGAGGGAGTCGTCGGTCCCGGGGATCTCGAAGGGGGTGACCTCGTCGTAGCGGTCGTAGAGCAGTTCGTCGTACGTCTCCGCCGCAGCGGCCAGTTCGTTGAACGCCTCGTAGACGGCCGGGTCGTCCTCACCCGACCGGCGTTCGACCGCGGCCAGGTGGCGGTCGAGCGCGGTCTTGACCGCCTCGGCGGCGGCGCGTACCTCGGCAGCGGTGGGCTGCGCAGCATCAGACATAGTGCAGACGCTATCCGTACGAGGCCCCAGCCCGCACAATAGATGCGATGCCGGAATACGAATTTGTCGACGTGTACGTACCACGCGGGGTCTCCCGCAAGGAGGCGGCACGTCTGCTGACGGACCATGCCGAGTACGGTCACTGGGAGTTGCACCGTCTGAGCCTCATGCGGGACGGCAGCCGCAGGGTGCGGTTGCGGAGGCGGATCATCCGCCAGGTACGGGCCACGTGGTGAGCTGAGACGCGGACGAAGCGGGCTGGCGAGACGACGGAGCGGGCCCCGCCGGGGCGGGGTCCGCTCGGTCGCGCGTCACGCGCGGAGGGTGGTCCGTGTGGTCGGGATCACCCTTGTTCTTTCACGGCAGTTGTCGCACTTCGTGGTGGTTTGCCGTGATTCTCAGAGGCGTTGCCGCGCGGGCCTCCGGCGGTAGAGCAGGGCACCCGCGGCCAGCATGCCGGCGCCGGCCGGGAGGGCCAGTCCGAGGGGGAGTTCGGCTCCTGTGCTCGCCAGTTCCCCCGAGGGGGTGGGGAGTTGGGTGGAGGGGTGGGTGGTGTGGGGGACGTGGTTCGGGGGGTTGTGGTGGGTGGGGCCGGAGGGGTTGGGGGTGCCGGGAGTGCCAGGGGTGCCGGGGTGTCCCGGAGTACCGGGCCCACCCGGACCGCCGGGACCGCTCGGGCTCCCCGGACCACCGGGACCACTCGGGCCGCCAGGCCCACCGGGATTGCCGGGCCCGCCAGGACCACCCGGACCCCCGGGACCCCCGGGATTCCCCGGGTTCCCCGGCCCACCGGGATTCCCAGGCCCGCCCGGTCCCCCCGGATGCCCCGAAACCCCGTCCCCGCACTCGTTCCCGAACGCCGGGTTCCCGATCCCGACGACGTCGATGCTGTTGCCGCACAGGTCCACCGGTGCGTCGACGGGGACCTGGAGGTGGTTCCCTGAGCCGACCCCGGGCGACCCCCCGGCGTGCCCACCCGCGTGCGCGCCCCCGGAAGCGCCGTGTCCGCCCCCTCCGCCGTATCCTCCGGAGTCGCCGTACCCACCTCCGCCGGACGCCCCGGAGCCGTACCCACCGGACCCGTGCCCGCCCTTACCCCCGCCCCCGTCCCGGCACGCGTTCCCCATAGCCGGATTGAGCAGCCCCACCACGTTCGCAGTGTTCCCGCACGCGTTCACCGGCGCGTGCACCGGCACGGACACCGTGTTCCCGGAGAGCACCCCCGGTGACCCCTCGGTGGCGCCGCCCGCCGCGGAGTCCGCGTGGGCGGCTCCGCCCGCCGCGGCGATCGCCCCCGTCGCCGCCGCCACAGTGATGAACCCCTTGCGGGTGACCTGTCGCATCGCTGATTACCTGCCCTTGCCGATCCGTGTCCGCTGTGTCGTAAACCGGCGGCCCCGGAGCGCATGGCGCGCGCTCCGGGGCCGGTACGGCGTTGGACGCCCCCTCAGCGGGGTGACGTCACTTGTTGATGCAGGTGTTGCCGAAGGCGGGGTTCAGCAGGCCGATCACGGAGATCGTGTTGCCGCACACGTTCACCGGGACGTGCACGGGGACCTGGATGACGTTGCCGGACAGGACACCGGGGGAACCCACGGCGGCACCCTGCGCACCGGCGTCCGCGACGGCCAGGCCCGCACCCGCGAGAACGAGACCGCCCGTGGCGGCAGCGGCGGCGACGACCTTCTTGATCATGTGTATTCCTCCTGGTCGGTAAGCGGCCCAAGGGTCGGGCCGCATGACCTGTAACGAGGAGGGTCCATTGGGGCTACGAGCGTATGGTCGGATTCACCCGTCCGGGGGCAGGTCGAACGGGCGCGCGGGACGGTTCAGGACGCGTCGATGAACCGGTCCAGGACCCGGACGCCGAACTGGAGCCCGTCGACCGGGACCCGCTCGTCGACGCCGTGGAACATGCCCGCGAAGTCCAGCTCCGGCGGCAGCTTCAGCGGCGCGAAGCCGAAGCCGCGGATGCCGAGGTCGTCGAAGGACTTGGCGTCGGTGCCGCCGGAGAGCATGTAGGGGACGGCCTTGGCGGTGGGGTCCTCGGCGAGCAGCGCGGCGGACATCGCGTCGACGAGGGCGCCGTCGAAGGAGGTCTCCAGGGCCTTGTCGGAGTGGACGTCCTCGCGGCGTACGCGCGGGCCGAGAAGCCGGTCGAGGTCGGTGAGGAACTCCTCCTCGTGGCCGGGCAGGAAGCGGCCGTCGAGGTGGGCGGTGGCCTCGCCGGGGATGACGTTGACCTTGTAGCCGGCGCCGAGCTGGGTGGGGTTCGCGGTGTTGCTGAGGGTCGCGCCGATCAGCTTGGCGATGCCGCCGAGGCGGGCGAGGGTGGCCTGCATGTCCTCGGGGTCGAGGGGGGTGCCCAGCGCGTCGCCGAGTTCGTCGAGGAAGGCGCGGGTGGTCTTGGTGACGCGGACGGGCCACTGGTGGCGTCCGACGCGGGCGACGGCCTCGGAGAGTTCGGTGATCGCGTTGTCGCGGTGGATCATCGAGCCGTGTCCGGCCGTACCGGCGACGGTCAGCTTCATCCAGTGCATGCCCTTCTCGGCCGTCTGGATGAGGTAGAGCCGCCGCTGCTCGCTGACGGTGAACGAGAACCCGCCGACCTCGCTGATCGCCTCGGTGACGCCCTCGAAGAGGTCGGGGTGGTTGTCGACGAGGTGGCGCGCGCCGTACGTGCCGCCCGCCTCCTCGTCGGCGAGGAAGGCGAGCACGATGTCCCGGGGCGGCTTACGGCCGGACCTGAGCCGGTCCCTCACCACCGCGAGGGTCATCGCGTCCATGTCCTTCATGTCGACGGCGCCCCGCCCCCACACGCAGCCGTCGGTGACCTCGCCGGAGAACGGGTGGTGCGTCCAGTCGTCCGCGTTGGCGGGGACGACGTCGAGGTGGCCGTGGATGAGGAGCGCCGGCCGGGAGGGGTCCTCGCCCTCGATGCGGGCCACGGTGGAGGCGCGGCCGGGGTGCGACTCGAAGATCTTCGCTTCGAGGCCGACCTCGGCGAGCTTCTCCGCGACCCACTCGGCGGCCTGCCGCTCCCCCGGCCCCGAGTGGTCGCCGTAGTTGCTGGTGTCGAACCGGATCAGCTCGGAACAGAGGTCGACGACCTCGTCCTCGCCCCTGACGTACCCGCCCGTGCCCGTCTCGCTCACGCCTGTGCCTCCCACTACCGGTTCTGTCTCTCCTCTCATCCTCTCTCCCCGGCCGTCGACACCCAAGACCGCTCCCGCCTCGTCACACACCGTTCACGCCGGACCACCCGTGATCGAGCACCCCGGAAACCCTGGTAATGTTTACGACGTCGCCGCGAGGGAAACCGCGCGAGACACACCCGGTCCGGGTGGCGGAATGGCAGACGCGCTAGCTTGAGGTGCTAGTGCCCTTTATCGGGCGTGGGGGTTCAAGTCCCCCCTCGGACACAGTGAGCGAAGGCTCCGACCAAGCGGTCGGGGCCTTCGCCCGTTGTGTGGTGGATCTCTCCCCCGTACCAAGATCACGCAGGTCAGAGCCCTGCTCAGGGCGTCGGCCGATGGCCCGAACGGGCCTCTCCGGTGGCCGTCGAAGTGGTTGATCCATAGCGTCGTACTAAAATTTCCGGCTTGTTACGGGCTGGAGCCGGACAACCCCAGGCATACCTGCGGGCCCGCCAGCGCCCCGGAGGTTTCCGGGCACGAGACGCGAGGGACCTGATGGCGGCCATACACGAGGTCAGCACGGCCTTGTTCGAGGGGGAGGAGACGGCGTTCGCGCGGTTCTCGGGGGGCTCTGCCGCCCCGGCGCGTACGCTCGTCGACGTCTTCGACAGCGCGGTGCGGTTCTACGGCGACGAGCCGGCGCTCGACGACGGAAACACCCAGCTGACCTACCGCGAACTCGCCGGTGAGGTCGCCCGGCTGCGGGGCCGCCTCGCACAGGCGGGTGTGGGGCTCGGGGACCGTGTCGGGGTGCGGGTCCCGTCGGGGACGAACGATCTGTACGTGGCGATCCTGGCCGTCCTCGCGGTGGGTGCCGCGTACGTCCCGGTGGACGCCGAGGACCCGGACGAGCGCGCGGAGCTGGTGTTCGGTGAGGCGGGCGTCCGGGCCGTGCTCACCGGCGGGAACGCGATCACCGTCCAGCCCGGCGAGGGCGGTTCGGCCGGGCGTCCGGGTGTCGAGCACGATGCGTGGATCATCTTCACCTCCGGGTCGACCGGCAAGCCCAAGGGTGTCGCGGTCACGCACCGCAGCGCGGCGGCCTTCGTGGACGCCGAGGCGCGGCTCTTCCTCGCCGAGGAGCCGATCGGGCCGGGTGACCGGGTCATGGCGGGCCTGTCGGTGGCGTTCGACGCGTCCTGCGAGGAGATGTGGCTCGCCTGGCGGTACGGCGCCTGCCTGGTGCCGGTGCCGCGCTCGCAGGTCCGCAGCGGCGCCGATCTCGGGCCGTGGCTGGTGGAGCAGGAGATCACCGTCGTGTCGACGGTGCCGACGCTCGCCGCGCTGTGGGAGCCCGAGACCCTCAACGACGTACGGCTGCTGATCTTCGGCGGCGAGGCGTGCCCGCCCGAGCTGGCGCAGCGGCTGGTGACCGAGGGCCGGGAGGTGTGGAACACGTACGGGCCGACCGAGGCGACGGTCGTGGCGTGTGCGGCGCTGATGACCGGCGAGGAGCCGATCCGGATCGGACTGCCGCTGGACGGCTGGGAGTTGGCGGTCGTGGACGACGCCGGTGATCCCGTCCTGATGGGCGGCACCGGGCAGTTGGTGATCGGCGGGGTCGGGCTCGCGCGGTACCTGGACGCGGAGAAGGACGCCGAGAAGTACGCGCCGCTGAAGTCGCTGGGCTGGGAACGGGCCTACCGCAGCGGTGACTTGGTGCGGGCCGACGCCGAGGGGCTGGTCTTCCTCGGGCGGGCCGACGAGCAGATCAAGCTGGGCGGGCGGCGCATCGAACTCGGCGAGGTGGACGCCGCGTTGCAGGCGCTGCCGGGTGTGGCGGGCGCGGCGGCGGCCGTACGGACCGCGCGCAGCGGTAATCAGCTGCTGGTCGGGTACGTGGTGACGCAGGAGGGCTGGGACCAGGCGGCGGCCGTGGAGCGGCTGCGGACCGAACTCCCGGCCGCGCTGGTGCCGTTGCTGGCGCCGGTCGACGAACTCCCCACGCGTACCTCGGGGAAGGTGGACCGCAACGCGCTGCCGTGGCCGCTGCCGGATCTGCAAACCTCGCTGGTGAAGGAGGAGTTGTACGGGACGGAGGCGTGGCTGGCCGAGCAGTGGACGGACGTTCTCGGTACGCCGGTCACGAGCGCCTCGGACGACTTCTTCGCGATAGGCGGTGGCAGCCTGTCCGCCGCGCAGCTCACGACGCGGCTGCGGGAGCGGTATCCGACGGCGGCCGTCCTGGACATCTATCAGCAGCCGGTGCTGCGCAAACTCGCCCGGCATCTGGAGGAGTCGGCGCAGGACGACGGGGCGGCGCGGGTCATCGCGCCGGTTCCGGTGCGCGCGCAGATCGTCCAGCTCCTGGCGCTGCTGCCGCTGTTCACGCTGACGGGGCTGCGGTGGGCGGTCGCGCTGGCCGCCGCCGGGAACCTGCTGCCGGGGTACACCTGGCTGCCGACCGCGTCGTGGTGGGTGATCGGGCTCGTCGCGCTGGTGCTGTTCACCCCGGCCGGGCGGCTGGGGATCGCGGCCGGCGGTGCGCGGCTGCTGCTGCGCGGGGTGAGGCCGGGCCGGTATCCGCGCGGTGGGAGTGTGCATCTGCGGCTGTGGGCGGCCGAGCGGCTGGCCGAGTTCAGCGGGGCGACCTCGCTGACCGGGGCCTGGCTGGAGCGGTACGCGCGGGCACTGGGCGCGAAGGTCGGGCCCGAGGTGGACCTGCACTCGCTGCCGCCGGTCACCGGCATGCTGAAGCTGGGGCGCGGGGCGGCCGTCGAGTCCGAGGTCGACCTGTCGGGCTGGTGGCTGGACGGGGACCGGCTGGAGATCGGCGCGGTCAAGGTCGGCGCGCACGCCGTCGTGGGCACCCGCAGCGTCCTCTTCCCGGGTGCCCGGGTCGGCAAGCGGGCCGAGGTGGCGCCGGGTTCGGCCGTCACCGGCCAGGTCCCCACCGGGCAGCGCTGGGCGGGCGCCCCGGCGGTCAAGCTGGGCAAGGCGAAGCGGAGTTGGCCCAAGGAGCGGCCGGCGCGCGGCACGGCCTGGCGGTTCATGTACGGCCTGACGGGCGGCGCGCTCAGCCTGCTGCCGGTGGCCGCCGCGGCCGTGGCCCTGCTGGTGGCGTCCCTGTTCGTGCGGCCCGGCGGGGCGGTGTGGCCGGGGGTGCTGTACGCGCTCGTCCCGGCGACCCTCGCGTACGGGCTGGTGTACGCGTCCCTGATCCTGCTCGGCGTACGGGTGCTGAGCCTGCGGCTCGGGGAGGGGACGTATCCGACGCACAGCCGGGTCGGGTGGCAGGCGTGGACCGTGACGCAGCTGATGGACCAGGCGCGCGAGACGCTGTTCCCGCTGTACGCCGGGCTGGTGACGCCCGTGTGGCTGCGGGCGCTCGGCATGCGGATCGGGCGGGGCGCCGAGGTGTCGACCGTGCTGGCGCTGCCGAGTCTGACGACGGTCGGTGAGGGCGCGTTCCTCGCCGACGACACGCTGACCGCGCCGTACGAACTCGGCGGTGGCTGGGTGCACATCGGGCGGGCCGAGATCGGGCGCCGGGCGTTCCTCGGGAACTCCGGGATGACCGCGCCGGGCCGGTCCGTGCCCGAGGGCGGGCTCGTCGGGGTGCTGTCGGCGACGCCGAAGAAGGCGAAGAAGGGCAGCTCCTACCTGGGCCTGCCGCCGGTGAAGCTGCCGCGCAGCGCCTCGGGCGGCGACCAGAGCCGTACGTACGACCCGCCGGCGCGGCTGCTGTGGGCGCGCGGGCTCGTCGAACTGTGCCGGATCGTGCCGGTGTTCTGCTCGACGGGGATCGCGGTGCTGGTGCTGGCCGCGCTGTGCGCGCTCGGGCCGTGGGGGTTCCTGCTGGGCGGGGTCGTGATGCTGGGCGCGGGGCTCGCGGGGGCGCTGCTGGCCGTCGTCGCCAAGTGGGCGCTCGTCGGGCGGCACCGGGCCGGGGAACACCCCCTGTGGAGCTCCTTCGTGTGGCGCAACGAGCTGGCGGACACGTTCGTCGAGGTCGTCGCCGTACCGTGGCTGGCCGGCTCGGTGCCCGGCACCGTCGTCATGACCGCCTTCCAGCGCGGGCTCGGCGCGCGCATCGGGAAGGGGGTCTGGCTGGAGTCGCACTGGCTGCCCGAGGCCGACTTGGTGACGCTTTCGGCCGGTTCCACCGTGAATCGTGGCTGTGTCCTGCAGACTCACCTCTTCCACGACCGGATCTTGCGGACGGATACTGTGGTACTCCGTGAGGGCGCCACACTGGGCCCTGGCGGAATCGTGCTGCCCGGCAGCACGATCGGGGCCCGTACGACACTGGGTCCCGCGTCGCTCGTCATGGCCGCCGAGTCCGTCCCCGACGACACCCGGTGGCTCGGCAACCCCATCGAGGCATGGCGCCCGTGAACGCGGGCCACTCGGTGTCCATGAACTCCATGAGTTCCATGAGTTCCATGAGCGACGGTTCGAGTGGCACGGCGCAGGGAGCGGACGCGGTAGTGGCAGTTCAGCAGGCAGCGGGGCCGGACCCGTACTTCCCCGAAAACGGCGACCCTCGCTACCGCGTGCATCGCTACGAGATCACGCTGGACTACCGTCCCGGGCCGAACCGGTTGTCCGGGACGGCCCGGATCAACGCGATCGCCGGGCGGGGGGCGTTGAGCGAGTTCTTCCTGAATCTCGCCGACTTCCGCATAGGGCGCGTGCGGGTCGACGGGCGGCAGGCCCAGTACACCCACCGCGGGGGGCGGTTGCGGGTGCGGCCCGCCAAGTCCGTGCGCGGGGGTGCCGCGTTCACCGTCGAGGTGCACTGGTCCGGGAATCCCAAGCCGGTCAACAGTCCCTGGGGCGGGCTCGGTTGGGAGGAGCTGGGGGACGGCGCGCTTGTCGCCAGTCAGCCGGTGGGGGCGCCGTCCTGGTTCCCCTGCAACGACCGGCCCGCCGACAAGGCGTCCTATCTGCTGTCGGTGACCGTGCCCTCCGCGTACTCCGTGGTGACCGGGGGGCGGTTGCTGACTCGTACCACCCGGGCGTCGACCACTACTTGGGTGTACGAGCAGTCCGCCCCCACCTCCAGCTACCTCGTCGGGCTCGCCATCGGGAAGTACCAGACGGTTCTGCTCGGGGATCTCGGGCCCGGGGGCGTGCCTCAACACGGGCACATTCCCGCCGAGTTGCTGCCCCTCTTCTCCCGTGACTTCGCTCGGCAGCCGGCCATGATGGAGCTTTTCCAGGAGGTCTTCGGGCCTTATCCCTTCGACGAGTACGCCGTCGTCGTCACCGAGGAAGAGCTTGATGTGCCGGTCGAGGCACAGGGGTTGTCGCTCTTCGGGATCAACCATGTCGACGGGGCTCGGGGTTCTGAGCGGCTTGTCGCCCATGAGCTTGCCCATCAGTGGTTCGGGAACAGTGTGTCCGTCGCCGACTGGCGGCATATCTGGTTGAACGAGGGGCTGGCCAAGTACGCGGAGTGGTTGTGGTCCGAGCGGTCCGGGGGGCGGAGCGCGCATCAGCTTGCCGCCGCCGCGCATCGGTTGCTCTCCGGGATGCCTCAGGATCTGCGGCTTGCTGATCCTGGGCGGAAGTCGATGTTCGACGATCGGTTGTATGAACGGGGTGGGGTGGTTGTTCACGCTGTGCGGTGTCTGTTGGGGGACGCCGCGTTCTTTCCCATGTTGCGGGGGTGGGCCGGGTTGCATCGGGGGGGTGCTGTGAGTACGTCCACGTTCGTGGCTCATGTGGGGCGGTTTGCCGCTGAGCCGGTGGATGAGTTCTTCGATGCTTGGGTTTATGAGGGGGCGTTGCCTGCGTTTCCTTCCATGCCGCCGGTTCCGCCGTTGCCGTAGGGGGTTCGGCGGGGTTCGGGGGTTGGGGGGCGCTGAGCTGGGGGTTCGGCGTTCGGTTCGGAGGGGTTCGGGGGTTGGGGGGTGAGTTTCCGGGGTTCGGGAAGGTGGGGGGACCTACTCGATTCGGGCGGTCCGGGAGGACGTCGTGCGGAAACTCATCAGCCTTCGTAGTGCGGTGATCTTGGGGGTTTCGGTGGTGGTGGGGGTGCAGGTCAGTGGGGCTCTGGGGGGATGGGTGGCCGGGGTGGTGGGGTTGTGGGTGGCGGAGAGGCTGGATCGGATGGTCGGGGAGTGAGGTGGAGGTATTCGGCTTCGTAGGGGGTCAGGAGGTGCTGGGAGTCCTTGCCGAGGACGTGGGCGGCGTGGCGGGTGCACCAGGTGCGCAGGTCCAGGTGGATGGCTGTTCTGAGGAGCCAGGTGCGGGGGCGGGGGGCTTGGAAGGTGTCGTAGAGCGCCGAGAGGGCCGACTCGGTGGTCGGGGTGGTCAGGAAGCCGATCTGGAAGCCGAGTTGTACTGATGAGGCGCCCAGGAGTCGTGCGATCACCTTCGCCAGGGGCTCGTCGGCACCTGAGCGGGTGAGTTGGCGGCAGGCGCAGGCCAGGAGGGCGATGCGGGTTTCGTCCTCCTGGCTCGGCAGTTCCGCCAACGTCTTCAGCGCGTTGTTCACGAAGGCGGCGGGAAGACGCTCGCTCTCTGTGGTGAGCCGGCGGCTGATCACGCCCTGCATTCGCTGCCAGCTTGACTCCGTGCCCGATTTCTTCAGGTTCTCCAGACACCGCCAGTACCGATCCAGTAGATCTTCATGAGGTGCCGACGGGGCCAACAGGAGATCGACCAGGTCACGGCCTGCGGAGGTGTCGTCTCCCAGTGCCTCCCACACCGGGAGGGCCGGGCTCACCAACTCGTCGATGTCCGGGTCGCGGAGGATCAGTGTGCGGCGACCTGCCGCGAATCCTGGGCCGTCGTACTTGCCCGGCACCACCACGATGTCCTGTTCGAAAACCTCTGTCCCCACCAGTTGAGCGAACGCGTCCCACGCGCCTGGCGCGAACTGGGACTTCCAGAGTGTCGCGTGAGTACGCCAGTTCTCGGCCTGATCTGGAGCGGTGCCCGCGATCTCGGAGAAGCGGAAGGTGTTCCACCAGGCGAACGCCAGCAGCAGAAGGTTGGCGCTGTAGCAGGCGTGGCGGTAGGTCACCGGGGTCGGTCCTGTGCTGTAGCCGGTGTCGTGTTCGACGGGGTACAGGGCCCGGGGGAACAGAGTCCTGAGCACATCCGCCGTCGTCGCGGGGAGAAGCTTCCCCACGTCGTCGATGATCCGCGCGCGGTCGGTCAGGGGTGCGCAGGACAGAAGCGCGAACAGGAGGGCGTCGTATCGGCCTCCGTCCGCGCAACGGGCCAGTGTGCGGGCGATCTTGCGGGCGGCCAGGTACTCACCGAACGTGGCGTGCAGGAACTCGTACCAGAGGTGCTCGCCGCCCTCCTCGTACGTTGCTCTGGCCTCGTGGATGAAGAAGAAGCGGCCGAAGAGCAGCCAAGGTGCCGAGTCCGTCGCGGAGTTGGCGGGGTCGCGGAGGTGGGCGAGGTCGTGTTCGGCGTCCGTCGCGCTCACGCCCTGGCTGCCCCGGTTGAACATCGCCATGGCGATCACGGAGAGGAGGTCGAGTTCGTTCTCGACCTTTTCCTCCAGGGCGGTCGGGCGGAGGCCGGGTTCCAGTTTGGTGATCTGGCGGCGTACGAAGAGTTTGAGGAGGCGTTCGTAGAGGGTGACCCGGGTCATCGGCGCTGCGGCTTCGGCGTCGGGCTCGATGGAGTGGTAGAGCGCGAGCATGAGCAACAGGAGGGGTTGCGGGGCGAGTTCGGGGTGCCGGGCGGCGAGGTCGGTGCGGCAGGGGTGGGCTTTGTTGACCGTGTTCCACAGGGTCGTCCACCGGGCGATCCGGTCCTCGTCGAAGGGTTCGAGGCGGATGATGGTGCTGCCCGGAGGGATCGCGGCCTGGTCGGCGACGACTGTGCGGCTGGTGACGATCGCGGCGACCGGGAGGCCGTTGGCCGCCGAGCGGCGCTGGAAGTCGGCGATGTCCTGGAGGTAGCGGTAGTGGTCGGCGCCGCCTGCCTGGAGGAGTTCGTCGAAGCCGTCGAAGATCAGGACCGGGAGGACTCCGGGGGATGCCTCGACCAACTCCGGCCAGGTGATGGTGCGTTGGGTGAGCCGGCGCAGGGTGTGGTTGATCTGTTCGAGGACGTCGGCGTCGGCAGGGACCGTGCGGAGTTCGACGCGGATCGGGAGGTAATCGGTGGGCGGGAGACGGGCCGCGAGGAGCTTGGTGAGGAGGGATTTTCCGGTGCCGGGGTCACCCAGGACGATCAGCGGCTGGTCGCTCGCGCCGCACGCGGTGAGGTTGTCGGCCAGGAGGCTCTGGATGTCCTGGCGCAGCGGGCGGGTGCGCCACCAGGCGTCCACGTGCGGCCTGTCGTCGAGGTCGTGGGGAGCCGCGCGGTAGGCGGGGTTGACGTATCCCTGGGCGAGTCTCGGGATACGCGGGCCCGGCTGGTCCTCGCCCGCCTCGCCGGCCGAGGAGAGGGGGCGGGTCAGTTCGTGGCGGTGGATCTCGGCGAGGCGTGCGGGCCACGCGGCAGGGGGCGCGTCGCGGGCGAGGGCGCGCAGGAGGGTCTCCAGACCGGCAAGTCCCGTTCTCCGGGAGAGGAGTTCGCCGTAGAACTGTTCAAGTTCCGTCCGTGGTCGGCCGACCGGGCAGTGAGCCAGGGTGTCCATCGCGTAGACGGGGTCGCACACGGTGATCCAGGTGAACAACTCAGGGCATAGTGTGGCGAGTTCAGCGAGGCGTGATTTGTACAGAGCGACGGCCGGACCGGTGTCCTCGGGCTGGGAGAAGGCGCTCAGCTCCCCGGCGACCCGTTCGAAATGCTGGACTACACGGGCGTGATGGTCCGCATCGGACAGGGACACGAGGACGAGATCACCGTCCAGGCTCGCGTCGATCAGCCCGGCACCTCCGATGTTCAGGTCCGGACACTCGTACAGCAACGGCCCTTTGACGCACACCTCGGCGATCAGCAGATCCCGTGCGGCTTGGAGCAGACGGGTCTTGTGGACGTGGCAGGCATGACGCACCTTCCTGCGCAGGTCGACCAGCAGCCGCCGCGCGACCTTGTCGAACCGGTCGCGGAAATCGAGCAGTTGGGGTTCCTGCTCCAGCCTCGCCCGGTCGAGAGCCGCCATCTCGTCGCGCAGGCGTACGTCCCGTCCGGCAAGGACGCCGGCAGCCGCGCGGAGACCGTTCGGCTCGACATCGTCGTACCGGATCGCGTGCGCGCTCTCGCAGACGGCGCAACCCGCGGGCTCTCGCACGGAGTTGCGGTCCCGGGCGCTCTCCGCGGCTTCCGACTCCTCCAGGCGGCGGCGCCAGTAGGTGACGTCGCCGCCGATCTCCTCCACCAGTTGCCGGACCACGTCCCAGTCCGGTGTGCTCGTCCGTTTGCCGTTCAGGAGTTCGGAGAGGGCCGATGGGCTCAGGTGGAGGCGTCGGGCCAAGTCCCGTTGGGGGACGCCCCGTTTGTGGATCTCGGCCTTGAGTGCCCGCCAGAACGGCTCGCTGTCCGCCACCCCGACCCCCTCGTCGTACGCGCCACCTGCGGTGAGCTTAGGAGTGCGGGGGGTGGTGGCTGGTGGGTTCCGGCAGAATGGGGGCATGGCACGTCCCGGTTCCTGCCCCTGTGGGCTTCCCCAGTCGTACGACGCCTGCTGTGGGCGTTACCACGCGGGCCCCGTCGCCGCGCCCACCGCGGAGGCGTTGATGCGGTCGCGGTACAGCGCGTTCGTGAAGGGGGACTCGGGGTATCTGGTGCGGACCTGGCATCCGGGGACCCGGCCGGGGCGGCTGGAGTTGGATGCGGGGATGCGGTGGACCGGGCTGGAGATCCTCGCGACCCAGGACGGAACCGCCTTCCACAGCAAGGGGGTTGTGGAGTTCCGGGCCTCGTACCGGGGTGGGTCCCTGCATGAGGTGAGCCGGTTCGAGCGGGTCGACGGGGCCTGGGTGTACGTGGACGGGGAGTTTCCCGGGGAGTAGCGGGTCAGGGGGCCAGGATGTCGAGTTCCTGGAGGGCTCCCTCGGTGATCTCGCGGGTGAGGTGTTCGGCGCGTTCCGCGTCGCCCTCGCGGACCGCTTCGGCGACCTGGACGTGGAGGGTGACGGCGGCGGGGTCGGGGTCGGCGAACATCACGCGGTGTGCCGTACGGCCGGTGAGGACCTCGGCCACGACGTCGCCGAGGCGGGCGAACATCTCGTTGCCCGAGGCCGTGAGGATGACGCGGTGGAAGGCCACGTCGTGGATGAGGTAGCCCTCCAGTTTGTGGCCGCGGGAGTTGGCGACCATGCCGAGGACGCACTCCGTGAGCTCGGCGCACTGTTCCGGTGTCGCGTTCTTCGCCGCCATGCCCGCCGCGACGGGCTCGATCGCCGAGCGCAGGACCGTGAGTGAGCGCAGCTGGCGGGGGCGGTCGGCGCCGGCCAGGCGCCAGCGGATGACCTGCGGGTCGTAGACGTTCCACTCGGCGGTGGGGCGGACGATCACGCCCACCCGGCGGCGGGACTCGACGAGGTGCATCGACTCCAGGACGCGTACCGCCTCGCGCATGACTGAGCGGGAGACGTCGAAGCGCTGGGACAGCTCGTCGGTGCGCAGAACGCTGCCAGGGGGGAACTCGCCTGCGGTGATCGCGGGGCCGAGGGTGTCGAGTACATGGCCGTGCAGACCTCGGCCCGGAATGGTCATGCACTCAGAGTACGGCGTCCGTCACGGAGCCCAAAAGTCAGATTTATTTCGTCGAAGGACTTGAATTCGTCGTACCTAATAGGTTTCAGTGGCGTCGACATCACATGTCGGCAGTACGTCGAGGAAGACAGCGAGGTAGTGATGAGTACCCCCCAGGTCGTCGTGGTCATGGGCGTCGCGGGCACCGGCAAGACCACGATCGGTCCCCTGCTCGCGGCCCGGCTCGGTGTCCCGTACGCCGAGGGTGACGACTTCCATCCGCCGGCGAACATCGCGAAGATGTCGGCCGGCACCCCGCTGGACGACGACGACCGTCGGCCCTGGCTGGACTCGATCGGCGCGTGGGCGCACGAGCGGGCCGGTCTCGGCGGGGTCGTCAGCTGTTCGGCGCTGAAGCGGTCGTACCGGGACCGGTTGCGTGCGGCGGCCCCCGGCCTGCTCTTCGTGCACCTCAGCGGCTCGCGCGAGCTGATCGGGGAGCGCATGGGGCACCGGGAGGGCCACTTCATGCCGACGGCGCTGCTCGACTCGCAGTTCGCCGCGCTGGAGCCGCTCCAGGCGGACGAGGCGGGCGTCGTCGTCGAGGTCTCGGGGCGGCCGGAGGAGATCGCCGAGCGGGCGATCACCGCGCTCGGTACGGCCGCCGGGGCGCGGGACTGATCGCTCCGTGGAGGTACCTCTCCGGAGCTACCCCGGTGGAGCTACGTCTCCGGGGGCTGCCTCTCCGGGGGCTGCCTCCGGCGGGGTGACCCGGCAGAGCCGGTCTCTCCGGTACTAGACCTCCAGGGTTACCCCGCTGGTGCTAGACCTCCAGAGCCACCCCTCCGGTACTACCCCTCCGGTACTAGACCTCCAGAGCCACCCCATCCGTCAATCGCCCCACCCGTCGTAGCCCCCTCACCCCACCCCACTCCCCCATACCTGAGAGCTACCCCCAAGCCCCCCCACCCCTTCCCATCCCTCCCCGTATCCGTAAGGGACCCCCGTGACCAGACTCAGCGTCGAGATGCTGGCAGCGGACGCGCCAGAGCCGATCACCTCGGCCGGGCACGCCCAGCTCGGTATCGCCGTGCTGGCGGGCATCGCCGTCATCGTCCTGCTCATCACGAAGTTCAAGCTCCACGCCTTCCTGTCGCTGACCATCGGCACGCTCGCGCTGGGCGCGTTCGCCGGGGCGCCGCTGGACAAGGCGATCGCCAGTTTCAGCAGCGGCCTCGGTTCGACGGTCGCCGGTGTCGGTGTGCTGATCGCCCTCGGCGCGATCCTCGGCAAGCTGCTCGCGGACTCCGGCGGCGCCGACCAGATCGTCGACACGATCCTCGCGAAGGCGAACGGCAGGACCATGCCGTGGGCGATGGTCCTGATCGCCTCGGTGATCGGCCTGCCGCTCTTCTTCGAGGTCGGCGTCGTCCTGCTGATCCCGGTCGTACTGATGGTCGCCAAGCGCGGCAACTACTCGCTGATGCGGATCGGCATCCCGGCGCTGGCCGGCCTGTCCGTGATGCACGGCCTGGTCCCGCCGCACCCGGGCCCGCTCGCCGCGATCGACACGGTCGACGCGAACCTGGGTGTCACGCTGGCGCTCGGTGTGCTGGTCGCGATCCCGACCGT
The DNA here is from genome assembly GCF_048159485.1 of Streptomyces sp. 4F14. Classification (NCBI taxonomy): domain Bacteria; kingdom Bacillati; phylum Actinomycetota; class Actinomycetes; order Kitasatosporales; family Streptomycetaceae; genus Streptomyces; species Streptomyces sp. 4F14. The sequence continues at coordinate 51,704 of NZ_JBLRVY010000007.1, read as the reverse complement.
GATCATCGCCGGTCCGGTGTTCTCCCGGTACGCGGCCCGCTGGGTCGACGTCCAGGCGCCCGACAAGATGGTCCCGCAGCGGCCGTCGGAGGACCTGGAGAGGCGTCCGAGCTTCGGCGCGACCCTGTTCACGATCATGCTGCCGGTCGCCTTGATGCTCTCCAAGGCGCTGGTCGACATCGTGATCGACGACAAGGAGAACACCGTCCAGCGGGTCTTCGACGTCGTCGGATCGCCGCTGATCGCGCTGCTGTCGGCCGTCCTGGTCGGTATCTTCACGCTCGGCCGGCCCGCCGGTTTCTCCAAGCAGCGCCTCAACGAGCTGGTCGAGAAGAGCCTCGCGCCCATGGCGGGCATCCTCCTGATCGTCGGCGCGGGCGGCGGCTTCAAGCAGACGCTGATCGACTCCGGCGTCGGCCAGATGATCCTGGAGATCTCCAAGGACTGGTCGATCTCGGCGATCCTGCTGGCCTGGCTGATCGCGGTCGCGATCCGGCTCGCGACGGGTTCGGCGACCGTCGCGACCATCTCCGCGGCCGGTCTGGTGGCCCCCCTCGCCGCCGACATGTCCACGACGCACGCGGCCCTGCTGGTCCTCGCGATCGGCGCCGGCTCCCTGTTCTTCAGCCACGTCAACGACGCCGGGTTCTGGATGGTCAAGGAGTACTTCGGGCTGAGTGTCGGCCAGAACCTCAAGACCTGGTCCGTCATGGAGACGATCATCTCCGTGGTCGCGGGTGGCGTGGTCTTCCTTCTGTCTCTGGTCCTTTAGGGGTACGACGATGAGCCATCCTCTCTTCGACATCACCGGCAAGACCGCGCTCGTCACCGGGTCCAGCCGAGGTATCGGCCTGGCGCTCGCCCGGGGTCTCGCGGAAGCGGGCTGCACGGTCGTCCTCAACGGGCGGGACGAGGCACGTCTCGCCGAGGCCGCCCGCGAGCTGCCCGGCAAGGTCCACACCGCCGTCTTCGACGTCACCGACGGCCCGTCGGTCGCCGCCGGGATCAAGGACGTCGAGGAACGCGTCGGCCCGCTCGACATCCTCGTCAACAACGCGGGGATGCAACTGCGGGCCCCGCTCCTGGAGTTCACCGACTCCGACTGGCACCGCATCCTGGACACCAACCTCACCAGCGCGTTCCTGGTGGGCCGCGAGGCCGCCCGGTACATGACCGCGCGCGGACACGGGAAGATCGTCAACATCTGCTCGCTCCAGAGCGAGGTCGTCCGCCCCGGCATCGCGCCGTACGCGGCGACCAAGGGCGCGCTGAAGATGCTGACCAAGGGCATGTGCGCGGACTGGGGGCCGTCCGGCGTCCAGGTCAACGGCCTGGGCCCCGGCTACATCGAGACGGAACTCACCCAAGCCCTCGTGGACGACGAGGAGTTCAGCGCCTGGGTGCGCAGGCGGACCCCGGCCGGGCGGTGGGGCCGTACCGAGGACCTGGTCGGCGGGGTGCTGTTCCTCGCCTCGCCCGCGGCGGATTTCGTCAGCGGGCAGATCCTGTACGTCGACGGCGGCATGACGAGCGTGCTGTGAACGGGGGAACGCGAATGCTGGGCTGTGTCATCCACGCTCAAGGAGACCTGCGCGTCGAGGAGTTGGCGCCGGTCGAGCCGGGTCCCGGACAGGCGCTGGTCGCCGTGCGCTACGGCGGGGTCTGCGGTTCCGACCTGCACTACTGGCGCCACGGCGGCGTCGGCGACTTCCGCCTCAAGGAGCCGATGGTCCTGGGGCACGAGGTCGTCGGTACGGCGCTGTCGGGGCCGTTCGAGGGGCAGTCGGTCGCCGTGCACCCGGCGACTCCGTGCGGGGTGTGCCCGGAGTGCGTGGACGGGCGGCGCAACGTCTGCCGGGACACGCGGTACCTGGGCAGCGCGGCGCGGACGCCGCATGTGCAGGGCGGGTTCGCGGCGCGGATCGCCGTGCCGCAGGAGCAGTTGAGGGTGCTTCCCGAGGGGCTGGACCTGCGGCGGGCCGCTCTCGCCGAGCCGCTGTCGGTCGCGCTGCACGCCGTGCGGCGGGCCGGGGAGGTGCGCGGGCGGCATGTGCTGGTGACCGGGGCCGGGCCGATCGGGTGTCTGGTCGTCGCCGCCGCGAAGGCCGCCGGCGCGGCCCGGGTGACGGTGACCGATCTGCTGCCGGCCGCGCTGGAGTTCGGACGGATCGCGGGGGCCTCCGACGCCGTGCGCGCCGACGATCCGTCAGATCCCGGGTGGCCCACGGAGGTTGACGTCGCCATCGAGGCGTCCGGAGTCGCCGCCGGGCTCGACACCTGTCTGCGGCTGATCCGGCGCGGTGGGGTCGTCGTGCAGCTCGGGATGCTGCCGCCCGGGCAGAGCCCCTTCGCCGGGAACCTCGTCGTCAGCCGTGAGATCGAGCTGCGCGGGGCGTTCCGCTTCGACACGGAGTTCGACGAGGCGCTTCAACTCCTCGCCGTTCAGCCCGCGTTCGACGGGCTGGTGAGTGCGGTGGTGCCGGTCGAGGAGGCGGAGCCGGCGTTCGCGCTGGCCGCCGACCGGGCGCGGTCCTGCAAGGTGCTGCTGGACTTCGGGGGCTGAGGGGCGGGTCGCCGCGAGGGGAGCGGGTCGGGGTGAACTCCCCGGCCCGCTCGCCGGTTTCAGCGGGTCGGGGGTGAACTCCCCGGCCCGTTCGCCGGTTTCAGGGGGCCGTGGGTTAACTCCCCCGCTCGCTCACTGGTTTCAAGGGGTCGGGAGTGAACTCCCTTGACCGCTCACTGGTTTCAGGGATCTCTCGCGCACCCGGCGTCGCGGGTCGGGTTTCGGTGCGGGGTGGGGCGGCGCATGATGAGGGGTGACGACTGGGGGGACGTCATGGGGATTTCGCTGGGGACACGGATCTCGGCGGTGCTGCTCGCGGGGGCCGTGGCGGTGGTGGCCGTGGCACTTCAGGAGGGGGACACGCCTCGGGTGCGGGGCGGGGGTGCGGTGCCGGGGGCCAGTTCCTCGTCGGTGCGGTCGACGCCCGCGGTCACGGCGTCCCCGGCGCCCCGGACCAGCGCGCTGGAAGGGGGCACGGTCGGGCGGAGCGCGCCCGCGCCTTCGGCGGTTCCGCCGCTGCCCACGCCGAGTCCCGCTCGTACGCCGCGTGTCGTCGCCGTCGCCTGGCTACCGCCGGGGCCGGTGTCGCCGGACGCGGACCGGCTGGCGGATCCGGACAGCGCGTACGACGTGCTGCGGTCCCCGGCGCGGTGCCGGGAGGCGTTGGGGATGGTCCCCGGGGGTGAACTCGGGGAGGAGTGGCGGGTGGTGAAGGCGCTGGCGCACGCGTGTCTCGCCGCGCGGGGTGAGGGCGGGAGCTGGGCGGAGGCGTCGAAGCAGGTGCGCGGGAGCAGTTGCAAGGGGGCTGCCGCGCAACGGGTGTTGGGTGAGTTGCTGGCGTTCCGGCGGGCGGCCCGGGGTGGGGATTCGGTGCGGTTGGTGGACAACTCCCGTGCGGCTCCTGCCTGTTCGTTCGGGGTGCGGGTCGTCGGGGACGGTGAGGTGCGGGCCGGGGATGTGGTGCGGGTCCGACTGCGGGGGCTGTTCTTCGACTTCGGGGAGCTGGTGGGTGAAGGGGGCGCGGTCGTCGGGGGGTTGCGGGTGCCGTTGTTCCCGGCGGGGGACACGGTGGAGTTCGTCGTGCCGGAGTTCGCGGGACCGGAGCGGGAGAGCGTGGACGTGTGGGTGGAGTACGGCGGGGTGCGGGCGGTCGGGAAGGGGGCGCTGGTCGTCGTACGGGAGGGTGGGAGCGGGTCGCCGTCGCCGTCCGTGCAGGAGCCTTCGCCTTCTGCCGGGGAGCCGTCGGCCGAGGGGCCGGGGTCTTCTGCGGGGTGGCTTCCGTCGCCGGCCGAGGGGCTGGGGTCTCCTGCGGGGTGGCTGTCGCCGTCCGCCGAAGGGTCGCCCTCTCCTGCCGGATGGCTGTCGCCGTCCACCGAAGAGCTGAGGTCTCCTGCCGGATGACTGCCGCCGTCCACCGAAGAGCTGGGGCCTCCTGCCGGATGACCGTCACCGTCCGCCGAGGGGGCGTCGCCTCTCGCGAGTCGGCCGTTGCCTCTCGTCGGCCTCTGCCGGACCGCCCTCGCCCCCAGCCGGGAAGTCCTCTAGCCGGTTGCCCTCGGCTGCCGCGCAGTCCTCGGTGTCACTGCTTGTCCTCCGGCCGCCAGAGGGGGTGTTCGCGCCTCGCCCAGTCCCGGCTGACCGAGCCCGTGCGCATGCCGTGGCGGGCCTCGGGGTCCGCGAAGGCCATGCCGATGTGGCCCGCGAGGACTACGCCGATCGTGAGGGCCAGCCAGTCGTGGACGAAGGTCGCGCTGGTCCGCCACATGATCGGGGTGAGGTGGGTGAACCACATGAGCAGACCGGTGCCGAGCATGACCAGGGTGGCTCCGGCGATCCACGCGGCGTAGACCTTCTGGCCGGCGTTGAACTTGGCGGCCGGGCGGGCGGAGTGGCGTCGGTCGCGGCGCAGGGCGGCGCGCAGCCAGACGCGGTCGTGCGGGCCGAAGCGGTTGAGGTGGCGCAGCTCGCCGCGGAACGCGCGCGAGGCGAGGCCGGCGAGGACCGGGACGGGCAGCGCGAGGCCCGCGAACTCGTGGATGCGGACGACGAGTTCGCGGCGGCCGACGAGTTCGGCTAGCTCCGGGAGGTAGAGGCAGGCGGCGGTGACGACGCAGATGCCCATGAGGAGGGCGGTGGTGCGGTGGATCCACCGGACGGCCGGGGCGAAGCGGGGGACGTCGGTCGCCGTCGGGAGGGTGTCAGCCGGTGGGGTCATCGTCCCGTCCGTTCGACTTGCCGACCCAGGCGTCGACGTCGTAGCCGCGCTCCTCCCAGTAGCCGGGTTTCACGTCCTCGGTGACCGTAATACCTGAGAGCCACTTGGCGGACTTGTAGAAGTACATCGGGGCGACGTAGAGGCGGACCGGGCCGCCGTGGTCGTGGCCCAGGTCCTTGTCCTGCATGCGCAGGGCGACCAGGACGTCGGCGCGGCGGGCCTGGGTGAGGGTGAGGCTCTCGGTGTAGGCGCCGTCGAAGCAGGTGAAGCGGATCGCGCCGGCCTTGGCCTTCACCCCCGCCGCGTCCAGGAGGTGGGAGAGGCGTACGCCCTCGAAGGGGGTACCGGGGACGCGCCAGCCGGTGACGCACTGGACGTCCTTGACCATGCGGGTCTGGGGCATGGCTCTCAGGTCGGGGAGGGTGTACGTCGTGGGGCGGTCCACCAGGCCGTCGACGGTGAGGCGGTAGTTCGTGTCGTTCTTGCGGGGGACGGAGGAGGTCACCGAGTAGTAGCGGAAGCCGCCGCCGTTCGGGAGGAGACCGGTGAGGCCCGTGGGGTCCTTGCCGGCGATGGCGCCGAGCACGGACTCCATGCCGCGCTGGAGGACGGGCGCGGCGGCCACGCCCAGGGCGCCGAGACCGAGGGTGCCGAGGAAGACGCGGCGGCCGACGGGGGTGCCGGTGGTGGGGGTCTCCTCGGGTGGTTCGGGATTCACGTTTCCATTCGAGCACTCGGGGGTGGGTCGGGGCCAGTCCTGCGGGTCGGTCACACCTGGTTCTCAGGTATTAGCCGGGTACTACGCCGGGTGGTCCTCGCAGCAGCCTCTCCCCAGTGTTCGTTCCCTCGCCGCCGTGAACGCCTCGTACGGGTCGCGGTCGGGGTAGGACCAGGGCCGGACCGTGGCGTGGTCGGCGATGCGGTGGAAGAGGGCGGACGCCTCGGCGGGGCGGCCGGCGCAGACCGTGGCGTGGGCGAGGTAGTTGAGGTCGAGGAGGCGGCGGGGATGGCCCTCGTGCTCCCACTCCAGCCACCAGTCGTACGCGGTCTTCATCACCTCGCGGGCGCGGTCGTCGGCCCAGTGCCCGGAGGCGGCCGGGTCGGCGGAGAGGTGGCCCCGGGCGGCGAGGACGCGGTAGCGCTCGGCGTGCGCGACGACCGGGAGGATCGCGAGCGGGGAGTCCGCGGGGGCCTGTTCGGCGGCCCAGGCGGCGAAGTCGTACACCTCGTGCAGCGGGTCGGGGCCGCTGTCGGCGCGGCGCTCCGCGAGGTGGGCGACCATCAGGTGGTGGGCCTGGTGGTGGTCGGGGTGACGGGCACGGACCTCTTCGAAGAGCCGGACCGCCTCGGCATCGTCGTGCCGGGTCGCCTCGGCGTCGTCGTGCCCGGCGTGCCGGACCGCCTCCGCGTCGTCATACCCCACCCCCCGTACCGGCCCCGCGCCCTCTCCCCCGCCGCTCCGGAACAGTGCCAGGCGCAGCAGGCCCAGCCACGGAGTCGGGTCGGTGGGGGCCAGGTCGGCTGCGATGCGGCAGGCGGCTCGGGCGTCGTCGTACCCGTCGTACCCGTCGGTCCTGCCGCGTACCGTGCGGCGGACCAGGGTCAGGGCGCGGAGTGTGGCCGCGTCGGCGTTGTCCGGTTCGGCGGTCAGCCAGTGGGGCGCGGCCGTGTCCGGCTCCAGGGCCAGGACGGCGGCGCGGTGGCCCCGGCGGTCCCAGTCGTCGCCGGTGCGGGCGAGGAGCGTACGGGCGGCCTGCCAGCGGCCTTGGGCCAACGCGGCGCGGGCGACGCCAAGTTCCGCGTCGTCGAGGGTCGCGTCGAGGGTCCGGGGCGCGTCTTTGCGGCCGGGAACCTGGGAGGGCGGGGGTGGGGGCACCGCGGGTTTTCCTCGTCCTCCTGGCGCGACACTGGTTGCCGTCGGCCTGCGATCGGCCGATCACGCACAGCAAAGCCCCAGGCAGTGGTCAGCGTCAAGGGCCGGGGGAACATGACACGTATCAAGTGGCTGTCGCCACAAGGGACTTGAACAGGTGATCGGCGAGGTGGGCGCGCTGGTCGGAGGGCGTGCGCGGCGGTGGGGCGGGTGAGGCGTATGGCGTGAACGTGACGGAGGTGTGGCGTACGCCATGGCGCTGCGGGGCGACGCGGCCCACGATGTCGGTACGGCCGTACTCCCCCGCGCGCTTTGCTTCCCGTTGCTTCCGGGTGGGGTCGCGGCCGGCGTCGTACCCCGGTAGGGGGGTACCCGTAGGGGCCGTTCCCGTGCTGGCGGGGAACGGTCGTAGCTCCTGAGCGCTACGCTCGGCCCACGACGCCCGTAGTCCGACCGGATGATCATCGAGGTACGCAGCGTGTCGGTACTGGTTCTGACTCTCGCCGTGAGCGCCGCCTGCTGTCTGGGCTTCGGGTTCGTGCTCCAGCAGCAGGCCGCGCAGAAGGCGCCGCTCGGGGACTTCCTCTCGCCGCGTCTGCTGCTCGACCTCGTGCGGGTGCCGCGCTGGCTCGGCGGGCTCGCGCTGATGGTCGCCGGGATGGTGCTCGGCGCGGTCGCGCTGGGGCAGGGCGAGGTGTCCCTCGTCGAGCCGCTGCTCGCGACGAACCTGCTGTTCGCGCTCGCCCTCTCCCGCCGGTACACCCGGCAGTCCCTCGGGCGTCAGGGGTGGGCCGGGCTCGGGCTGCTCGCGGGCGGGGTGACCGCGTTCATCGTCGCCGGTGAGCCGCGCGGCGGGCACGCGGTGGCCGACCCCTTCCGGCACTGGCTGATCATCGGCGCGATGGTCGGGCTCGCGCTGCTGCTCACGACGTACGCGAAGCGGTCCCGGCTCAGTTCCGGGCCCGTGCTGCTCGCCCTCGCCGCCGGGCTGCTGTACGGCGTCCAGGACGCCCTGACCCGGGTCAGCGGGGAGCGGTTCTCGGCCGGCGGGATCGTCGAACTCCTCACCGGGTGGCAGCCGTACGCCGTCCTCGCGCTCGGAGTGACCGGGCTCGTCCTCGTCCAGAGCGCGTTCGAGACGGCACCCCTGCGGATGTCCCTGCCGGCCCTCACCGCCGCCCAGCCGATCGCCGGGATCATCTGCGGGGTCGGCTTCCTCGGGGACCGCCTGCGGACGGACACGGGGGCGCTCGCGTGGGAGGCGGCGGGGGTGGCGGGGATCGTCGCCGGGATCGTGCTGCTGGGGATGCATCCGGCCATGCCGCAGGGGGTGGCGGTGCGGGAGCGGGTTCTTCAGGCGCGGTGACCGCGGGCCGGGGAGGCACCGGGTGGCTGCTTGGATGGGGGTATGAGCGCTGCTGACGAGATCCTCGACATCGTCGACGAACAGGACCGGGTGATCGGGCAGTTGCCCCGCGGGGAGGTGTACGCGGGCGGGCTTCGGCATCGGTGTGTGTTCGTTCAGGCCCGGGATGCCGAGGGGCGGTTGTTCGTGCACCGGCGGACGCCCACCAAGCTGGTGTTCCCGTCCCTGTACGACATGTTCGTGGGCGGGGTCGTCGGGGCCGGGGAGGCGTACGACGAGGCGGCGTTGCGGGAGGCCGAGGAGGAGCTCGGGGTGAGCGGGCTGCCCCGGCCGGAGTTCGTGTTCAAGTTCCTGTACGACGACGGGGGCGGGCGCAGCTGGTGGTCCGCCGTGTACGAGGTGGTGTGCGAGCTGCCGGTGCTCCCTCAGGTCGAGGAGGTCGAGTGGTACGGGTTCCTGTCCGAGGACGAGGTCGAGGCGCGGCTCGGGCAGTGGGAGTGGGTGCCGGACGGGCTCGCGGCGTACGGGCGGCTCAAGGAGTTCCGGCGCCGCTGAGAGGCGTGGTGCCCGAGACGTCCCAGGTCCAGGGGGTGTGCCGGTCCAGGACGTGCCGGGCCAGGGCAGGGGCGCCGCGCGCGGGTACGCCGATCGTCGTCAGCGCGGTGGCCGTCCGCTCCAGCGCCTCCCGCGTGGGCGGGTCGACATCGGCGTACGCGGGCAGCAGCAGGAGCAGACGCCGGTCCGGGTCGCGTACGCCCTCGCCGGTGCCCGGCGCCGCCCCCGCCAGCGCGAGGAGGTCCGGCCAGGGGAGCGCGGGGGCCGAGAAGGCGCCCTCGGTCCCGGCGAGCGTGCGGGGCCTGCCGGGGTGTGCGGGGTCCGTGAGGACGTAGTCGACAACCGGGTCGTCGGGGAAGCCGGCGTAGACGATCCATATGGTCCTGCCGTGCGGCAGGGGGAGCCGGTACGCCGGCCACGCGTGCGGGGCCTCGTACAGCGCCTCGTACGCCGCGTCCACGTCCGCCGGGTCCGCGTCGAACTGCTCGAAGTGGTCGGGGGACACCGCGAGGTGGGCCGGCCAGAAGCCGGGCAGGGTGAGGTGGTGTTCGGCCGGGGCGATGCCGTGGCCCTGGTGCGCGTAGCCGTTCAGCGGCGGGGGAACCTCCATGCACCGACCGTAACGGCCCCCACTGACAACGCCCCCTTCCCCACCGCCCGGTAGGGTCCTGAGGGTGATCGAATTTGTTCGGAACGTCCGTCTGTGGTTCGCGCCCTCGCAGGTGCGCGAGGAGGGGACGACGCCGGACTACCGCTTCTCCCTCGCCAACGAACGGACGTTCCTGGCGTGGCTGCGGACCGCCATGGCCCTCGTCGGGGGCGGTTTCGCGGTCGACCAGTTCCTGCCGGACCTGCGGTGGGGGTGGCGGGTCGGGCTCGCGCTGGCGTTGCTCGTCGCGGGGGTGTTGTGCGCCGTGCGGGCGCTCAATCACTGGGTGCGGTGCGAGCGGGCCATGCGGCGGGGTGAGGATCTGCCGGCGTCGCGGTTCCCGGCCGTGCTGAGTCTCGTGGTCGCGCTCGTCGCCGTCGCGATGGTGGTGGTCGTCGTGCTGGGGCGGGACCAGTGAGCGGGACTCCTGACGACCCCGGGTCAGGGCTCCGGGACCAGCGGTCCGACGATCACACCGCACCCTCGGGCTCCGCGCCCGAGGGCCCTGCCACCATCGCCCCGGCCTCCGTCACCACCGGCCCCGGCAGCTCCCCCGCCGACCCCGACGCCCGCGACCCCGGCCTCCAGCCCGAACGCACGCGCCTCGCGTGGCGCCGTACGACCCTGGCCAAGGCCGTCGCCGCCGCGCTCGCGGTCAAGACCGCGCTGCACGGGGGGCCGACGGTCGCCGGCGCGTTGATCTGTGCGGCGTGCTGCGCCCTGTGGCTGACGTTCCTGGCGGTGGCACACCGCCGGATCCAGACCCTGGCATCCACCCCACACCCACCCGTCCTCACCCCACGCCTCGCCACGGCGGCGGTGCTGTGCACGGTGGCCACGGCGGTTTGCGCGGCGGCGCTGGTGGTGGTGTAGGGCGGGACGCCGATGAAGACGGCGACGGCGACCTGGACGTGGCGGGCGCGCACGCGGGACGCCGAGCTAGGACCGCCGCACAGCGCAGGAAGCCCGGCAGGAGCGTACGCACGGGACGCCGGAGCAGCACGCTGACGGTCACGCAGCTCAGGGCAGCGGCGCACGCGCGCGGGACGCCGACACAGCCGCGCCTGCCTCCCAAGCGGTGCTCCCGGAACCGTACGCACGCGCGGGACGCCCTCGACGCCCTCCAGAAGGACGCCCCGGACTTCCCGGCAACGTACGCGCGGGACGCCAACCGCAGCTCCCCCACACCGAGTCCGACGTCCCGCCCCCACCGGCACACCGCACACGCCGCCACAGGGCCACGCGCGTAAGGGGCAGCCACCTGGACGCCCGCCCCTTACACCCTCCCCTTCACCCCCCTACACGTACTTCCTCAACTCCCGCCGAGCCAACGACCGCTGATGCACCTCATCCGGCCCGTCCGCGATCATCAGCGTCCGCGCCCCCGCGTACAGCTCCGCCAGCAGGAAGTCCTGGCTCAACCCCCCGGCCCCGTGCAACTGGATCGCCCGGTCGATGATGTCGACGACCGCGCGCGGGGTGGCGATCTTGATGGACTGGATCTCCGTGTGGGCGCCCCGGTTGCCGACGGTGTCCATCATCCAGGCGGTCTTGAGGACGAGGAGCCGCAGCTGTTCGACGGTCACGCGCGCGTCGGCGATCCAGTTGTGGACGACGCCCTGCTGGGCGAGGGCCTTGCCGAACGCCTCGCGGGAGACGGCGCGGCGGCACATCAGCTCGATGGCGCGCTCGGCCATGCCGATGAGCCGCATGCAGTGGTGGATGCGGCCGGGCCCGAGCCGGGCCTGCGCGATGGCGAAGCCGCCGCCCTCCTCGCCGATGAGGTTGGTGGCCGGCACGCGCGCGTGGTCGAAGATCACCTCGGCGTGGCCGCCGTGGTAGTGGTCCTCGTACCCGAAGACCTTCATGGCCCGCTCGACGGTGACGCCGGGGGTGTCGCGCGGGACGAGGATCATCGACTGCTGGCGCCGTATGTCGGCCCCGTCGGGGTCGGTCTTGCCCATGACGATGAAGATCTTGCAGTCGGGGTTCATGGCCCCGGAGATGTACCACTTGCGGCCGGTGATGACGTACTCGTCGCCGTCGCGCTCGATGAACGTCGTGATGTTGGTGGCGTCGGAGGAGGCCACCTCGGGTTCGGTCATGGCGAACGCGGAGCGGATCTCCCCGGCGAGGAGCGGCTCCAGCCACTGCTTCTTCTGCGCGTCGTCGCCGAACTGGGCGAGGACCTCCATGTTCCCGGTGTCGGGGGCGGAGCAGTTGAGGACGGTCGGCGCGAGCTGCGGGGAACGCCCGGTGATCTCGGCGAGGGGCGCGTACTGGAGGTTCGTGAGGCCGGCGCCGTACTCGGCGTCGGGCAGGAAGAGGTTCCACAGGCCCTGTCGGCGCGCTTCGGCCTTGAGGTCGTCCACGACGGCCGGGGTGTCCCACGGGGACGGCAGAGCGGCGCGCTGCTCCTCGGCGAGGGCCTCGGCGGGGTAGACGTACTCGTCCATGAAGGCGAGCAGCCGCCCGCGCAGCTCCTCCGTGCGCGCGTCGTACGCGAAGTCCATGCCGGTCAGCCTTCCTGGAGAGTGGTCAGTCCGTGCGAGATGAAGACGGGGACGAGCTCCCCGATGCGGTCGAAGCCGCGTCCGACCGTCTGGCCGAGGGTGTAGCGGTAGTGGATGCCTTCGAGGATGACGGCGAGTTTGAACCAGGCGAACGCGGTGTACCAGGACACGTCGCCGACGTCCCGTCCGGAGCGCTGCGCGTAGCGTTCGACCAGTTCGGCGGGGGTGGGGTGGCCGGGGGCCTCGGCGGTCGTGGAGACGGGCGAGTCGGCCATCTCCAGGGGCACGCTGTACATGACGAGGAGGCCCAGGTCGGTCAGGGGGTCGCCGAGGGTGGACATCTCCCAGTCGAGGACCGCCTTGATCCGGTCGTCGGCGCCGACGAGGACGTTGTCGAGCCGGTAGTCGCCGTGCACGATCGCGGGCGCGGGCGAGCGGGGCAGGTTCCGGCCGAGCGTGGCGTGCAGTTCGTCGATGCCCGCGAGGTCGCGGCCCCGGGACGCGTCGAGCTGTTTGCCCCAGCGCCGCAGCTGCCGGTCGAGGAAGCCCTCGGGCCGTCCGAAGTCGCCGAGCCCGACCTCGGCGGGGTCCACGTCGTGCAGGTCGACGAGAGTGTCGACGAGCGAGAGCATCACCCCGCGCGTGCGCGCGGGGCCGAGCGGCGCGAGTTCCCCGGCGGTGCGGTACGGGGTCCCCTCGACGAACTCCATGACGTAGAACGGCGCCCCGAGCACCTCCTCGTCCTCGCACAGCAGCACGGGTCCCGGCACGGGGACGGCCGTCCCGTGGTGGAGCGCGTCGATCACCCGGTGCTCACGCCGCATGTCGTGCGCGGTCGCGAGCACGTGCCCGAGCGGGGGACGGCGTACGACCCACCGCTTCGCGCCGTCCGAGACGGTGTACGTCAGGTTGGAGCGCCCGCCCTCGATCAGCTGCCCGGTGAGCGGTCCCGTGACCAGGCCGGGCCGTTCGCGCTCCAGCAGACCGCGCAGCCGGTCGAGGTCGAGCCCGGGCGGATGATCGGTGCTCATACGGCGCTCCTGTTCGCGTGCGACGGTGGACGTGGATCACATGATGCCGACCGGTCGGTATGTCGTCCAGTGCGGGGTGCCGACGTGATCGGGGCCACCTTAGGACGACGGCTCCCCGCGCGGGTGCGCGGGGAGCCGTCAGGAGCGGTTTTCGGCCTTACGCGCGTACGCGCGGGCGGCGTGCCTCAGTGGCCGTCAGTGGTCGTCGTAGTGGTCGCCGTGCTCCGCGTGCCGGTGGCCGTCGTGCACGTAGTCCACGTGGTCGCCGTGCGTCACGCGCGCGTGCCCGCAGTTCTCGTCGTGCCGGTGGTCGTGCCCGGCGTGCGTGACGTGGCCGCCGGGCTCGCACTCGTCCCAGTGGCCGTCGTGCGAGCGGTGCAGATGGCCGTCGTGCGCGTAGTCGACGTGGTCGCCGTGCGGGACCTCCGTGTGACCGCAGTCCGTGCCGTGCACGTGGGGGTGGGTGGCGTGTTCCTGGTGCAGAACGCTCATGGTGCTCACCTTCGGGAGGTGTGGGGGAATTGCTCCCCTCAGAATCCCACGCAAACGGCCCATATGGCGTATATCGAGGCACCCCGCTTGCGTGGCGCGAACCGAGCCCGGAGTGTCGGAGCCATGAAGGCCATCAGCTACAGCCGGTACGGCGGACCCGAGGTGTTCACGTACGGCGAGGTCCGCGAGCCCAAGGTCGGCCCCGACTCCGTGCTGGTCAAGGTCCGGGCGGCCGCCGTCAACCCCGTCGACTGGAAGGCCCGCGAGGGGTACCTCGACGGGATCATCGACACGGTGTTCCCGGTCGTCCCGGGCTGGGACGTATCGGGCGTCGTCGTCCAGCCGGGCTTCTCCGTCACCGAGTACGCGGTCGGCGACGAGGTCATCGGCTACGTCCGCGAGGACTTCCTCTCCCGGGGGACCTTCGCGGAGTACGTCGCCGCGCCCGTGCGCACCCTCGCCCGCAAGCCCCGCAACCTGTCCTTCGAGGAGGCGGCGGGCCTCCCGCTGGCCGGCCTCACGGCGTACCAGGGCCTCATCCACGCGCTCGGCGTCCGGCGCGGCGAGACGGTCCTCGTGCACGCCGCCGCCGGGGGCGTGGGCTCCCTCGCCGTCCAGATCGCCCGCCATCTGGGCTGCCGGGTCATCGGTACGGCGAGCGAGCGCAACCACGACTTCGTCCGCGCCCTGGGCGGCGAGCCGGTCGCGTACGGCGACGGCCTGGTCGACCGGATCCGGGGGCTCGCCCCCGAGGGCGTCGACGCCGCGCTCGACACGGTCGGCGGCGACGCCCTCAAGGCGTCCGTGAACGTCCTCACCCCCGAGGGCCGCCTCGCCTCCATCGCCGACGGCGACGTCCTCGGCTACGGGGGCCGCTACTTCTGGGTCCGCCCCGACCCCGAGGACCTCGCCCGCCTCTCGGACCTCGCCGAGCAGGGCGTGGTCTCGGTCCACGTCAGCGACACGTTCCCCCTGGACCGGGCCGCCGACGCGTACCGGCTGAACCAGGAGGGCCGTACGCGCGGGAAGATCGTCGTGACGGTGGACTGGGCGGACGAGGGGGCCTGAGCGGCCCCGGCCGTCCCGTCAGGGCCTCAGGGCCCGCAGGAGCAGGTCCGCGAGGTGTTCCGCGACCTCCTGCGGGCTCAGGGGGCCGTCCTTGCGGTACCAGGTCGGCAGGTGGTGGACCGAGCCGAAGTGGTAGTCGACGACCAGGTCGGCGGGGGTGGCCTCGGAGAACACGCCGGCGCGCTGGCCCTCCTCGACCAGGGCGCGGAAGCGTTCGTGGTAGTGGCGGCGCTCCGAGCGGACCTGCTTGTACTTCTCGGGGCTCAGGTGGTGCATGGAGCGGAAGAAGATCGCGGCGTCGTCGAGGTTCTCGATGGTGGTGACGACGACGTCGGCCGCCGCCCCGCGCAGGCGCTGCTCGATCGGCTCGTCGGCGTCGGCGAACGCGTCGAGGCGCTCCTGCTGGAGGCGCAGCACGCGCGCGTAGACCTCGTGGAGGAGGTCGTCCTTGGAGCCGAAGTAGTGGTAGAGCGCTCCCTTGGTGACGCCGGCCGCCTCGACGATCTCCTGGACGGAGGTGCGGTCGTACCCCTGCTCGGCGAAGAGCCGGGTGGCGGCAGCGAGGAGCCGTTGCGGGACGGGGGTGCCGTCGTTGTCCGTCGTCCTGGGCACTGCCGCCACCTGCCTTTCTGGGGGCTAATCGTTCTCTGTGGTGCGGGAACGCAGTTCCCGACGCAGGATCTTCCCACTTGCCGTCTTGGGCAGGTCGGGCAGGATCTCCACCTGCCTCGGGTACTTGTAGGCGGCCAGTCTCTCCTTGCAGTACGCGGCGAGGTCGCCGGGGGTCGTCTCGGCGCCGGGACGCAGGCTGATGTAGGCGCGGACGGTCTCACCCCGGTACCCGTCAGGTACCCCCACGACGGCCGCCTCGCGCACCGCGGGGTGCGTGTACAGGACGTCCTCGACCTCGCGCGGCCACACCTTGAACCCGGAGGCGTTGATCATGTCCTTCTTGCGGTCGACGACGTACAGCCAGCCCTGTTCGTCCATGAACCCGATGTCCCCGGTGCGCAGTTCCCCGCCGGGGAAGGTCTCGGCGGTCGCCTCGGGCCGCCGCCAGTAACCGGGTACTACCTGAGGACCACGCACGACGATCTCCCCGTGCTCCCCGAAGGGCACCTCGGCCCCGTCGTCGCCGAGGATGCGGACGACGGTGTCGGGGCCCGGCAGCCCGACCGCGAGGGTGCCGGAGGCGGGGTCGACGGGCGCCTCGTGCTGGGGCGGTACGGAGGCGGCGGGCGCCGTGCACTCGGTGAGCCCGTAGCCGTTGCGGATGTACGGCCCGAACCCGGCCCGGAACCGCTCGACGAGCGCCGGGGGCACCGGGGCGCCGCCGGAGCTGATGTGGACGAAGGAGGAGAAGTGCTCGGGGCTCGCGCCGGGGTGCGCGGCGAGGGCCATGAATGCGGTGGAGGGGCCGACGGTGTAGTGCGGCCGGTGCTCCGTGAACGCGTCGAGGACGACACCGGGTTCGAAGCGGTACGTGAGGACCAGGGTGCCCGCGCTGTTGAGGCAGGCGCCGAGTTCGCAGACCATGCCGGTGATGTGGAACAGGGGCGCGAGGGCGTAGTACACGGGCGCGTCCGGCAGGTGCAGCCAGACGCGCTGCCGGTCGGAGTTGGCCATCAGGTTGCCGTGCGTGTTGGTGGCGCCCTTGGGGGTACCGCTCGTACCCGAGGTGTAGCTGATCAGCCCGATGTCGTCCGGGACGAGGGTCCGCCCCTCGGGGGCCTTCCCGCCGCGCCGGGCCACCTCGACGAGGTCGTCAGCGTCGGTGGGGTGCGGCTCGAAGCCCAGGACGCGTACGTCGTCCCGCGTCTGGAAGTCCAGTTCGCTCGCGGTGAGCGCGAACCGTACCGGCGAGTCGGCGGCCGTAGCTCTCAGGTACGAGTCCCAGGCGCGCTCCGTGCAGATCAGCGCGGCGACCTCGGCGTCCCGCAGGACGTGGGCGACCTCGCCGGACTTGTACATGGGGTTGACGGGTACGACGATCGCGCCCGCCTTCCAGGCGCCGAGGAGGGCGAGGACGAAGTGGGGGGAGTTCTGGAGGATGACGGCGACGCGGTCACCCCGGTCGATGCCCCGGCCGGCCAGATGTCCGGCCACGGAGTCGGTGAGGGCGTCGACCTCCGCGTAGGTGAGGCGGCCGTCGAAGTAGGTGAGGAAGGCGCGCTCGGGGACCGTCCGTACGGCGGCGCGCAGGGCGTCGACCATGGAGTCCAGCGGGGTGAGCGGGGCGCGCTGGGCGTCGTCCAGGAGGGCGGTCCAGGGCTTGTCGGCGTACGTCGTCACCGGGCGGCCTCCCACTTCTGCTGGAGTCGGTTCATGGTGGCCAGCCAGGAGTCGGGGTCGGTGGCGCGGCCCTCGTAGTACCCCGCTACCTCGGGGTGAGGCAGGATCAGGAAGCGGTCGTCGGCGATGCCCTTCATGAGGGCGTCTGCTACTTCCGAGGGGTCGATCGCGGTGGGCCTGAGGACCAGGTCGCCCGCGCTGCCGGACTCCTCCAGCATGTCGGTGCGCACGCCCTGGGGGCAGATCGCGTGGACCTTGAGGCCGCGGTGGCGGTACGTCAGGGAGAGCCACTCGGCGAAGGCGTAGGCGCCGTGCTTGGTGACGCTGTAGGGGGCGGCGCCGATCATGGTGAGGAGCCCGGCGGCCGACACCGTGGACACGAACCGGCCCTCGCCGCGCTCCAGCCACTCGGGAAGCAGCGCCTGGGCCGCGCGCACGTGCGCCATGACGTTGACGTCCCAGGCGAGCGCCCAGACGTCCTCCCCCGCCGCCTCCGAACCGCCCGAGGCGACCCCGGCGTTCGCGCAGTAGACGTCGACCCTCCCGCCGAGCGCCTCGCGGGCCTCGTCGACGACGACGGAGGCGTCCCCGGCGACCGCGACCGCGCCGATCTCGTCGGCGACGGCCTTCGCCCGGGCGCCGTCGAGGTCGTTGACGACGACCCGCGCGCCCTCGGCGGCGAACCGGCGGGCGAGCGCCGCGCCGATCCCTCCCCCGCCCCCGGTCACGACAACTCCGGCACCTCGAACGGCTTCCACCATCGGGTCTCCTTCGACACGACACGTGCGGCTCGGAACGGGTACAGACTAACCAGTCGGTATGTGAGGGGGAAGGGGTGCCGGAGACGCGGTGCGGGAGGTCGGGAAGGGGCTGGCGGGGAGCGGGGAGAGGGCTCGCGGTGGTGCGATGCGGGGCGCGGGGTGGGGGGCGTGGGCGGGTCGCCGTGCGCCGTGGCATACCGCGTGACGTATGGCCAAGTCGCGCGGTTAGCAGGACACTGCGCCCACATCGCTCCGGGGGACGGAGGCCGTGATGGCCGGACCGGCAATGACTGTCGCTCCCTACTGGCAACTCACCTTCGACGCGGACGGGGACGTGAACCCCGCCGAACGCGACCGGCTGCTCGCGGAGGCCGGCCCGCGCAAGGTCGTGGACCTGGTCGTCTTCTCGCACGGCTGGAACAACGACCGCTCCCGCGCCACCGCCCTCTACCGGGCCTTCTTCGCGCCGTTCCCGCAACTCGCGCCGAACGCGAAGCTCGGGTACGTCGGCGTGGTGTGGCCGTCGATGCGGTTCTGCGACGAACCCATCCCGGACTTCCCGCACTTGACGGTCGTTCAGGAACCCTGCCTGGACGAGGACACGCGGGACGCGCTCCTGGAGACCTTCCCCGGCAAGGCGGCGACCGTCGAGCGGATCGCCCTGCTGCTGGACCAACGCCCTCCGGGCGACGCCGGGTTGGCGGAGTTCGGGGAGCTGCTGGGGCGGCTCGTGGACGCCGTGCCCACGAGGTGCGTCGCGGACACCCCGGGAGACGGCCCGCCCGCGATGCTGGACGGGTCGGTCGCACAGTGGTGCGCGGAGTTCGCCGAGGCGCTCCAAGGCACGGACGGGGCACGGGAGTTCTCGCTGCCCAACCCCTGGGACGGCGCCAAGGAGCTGCTGCGGCAGGCGACGTACTACGCGATGAAACGCCGGGCGGGGACGGTCGGTGAGCGGGGACTCGGGCCGTTCCTCGGCAGGTTGACGGCTGCGGTGCCCGGGATCCGGGTCCATCTGGTGGGGCACAGCTTCGGCGGGCGGCTCGTGTCGTTCGCCCTCAACGGGCTTGGCCCCGGGGTGCGTTCGGTGAAGTCCGTGACGCTGCTCCAAGGGGCGTTCTCCCACTACGCGTTCGCGGCGAAACTGCCGTACGACCAGGGCGCGGCCGGGGCGCTCAAGGGGAAACAGGGGCTGATCGACGGGCCGTTGGTGTGCTGCCACTCCTCGCACGACCAGGCGCTCGGGACGATGTATCCGCTGGCCTCGCGGATGGCGGGGGACGCGCGCGGGGCGGTCGGGGAGCTGCTGGGCGCGAAGTGGGGTGCCATGGGGTTCGGCGGGGTCCAGGCGGTGCCGGGGACACGGGAGTTGAGTCTCGCGGACGCGCTGCGGGGGCCGTTCCCGGCGTCCGGCTGTGTCAACGTCGACGCGGCGGCCGTCGTCCGCAGGGGCGGGCCGCCGGCCGGGGCGCACAGTGACATCGTGCACCCCGAGCTGGCGCGGGTGGTGCTGGCGGCGGGGCGGATCCCTCAGGGGTGACCCCGTCGGCGCTCAGGGTGCCCCCGTGAACCCGGCCCGCCGCCACGGGACTTACCGGTGCGAGGTGAACTCCACCACCTGCTGGTAGGTGGGGCGGTTCTGCCAGCTGATGTTGCCGTGCTTGATGCCTCCGAGGGGGCGCTGGAAGATCGAGTCGGCGCACCACTGGTTGCCGGCCGCGCAGAGGGCGTCGCCCGGGTAGACCTGGGCGGCGGTCTTGCCCGCGGCGGTCTTCAGGGTGCTGATCAGGGTGTCGCGGCAGGCGGACAGGACGCCGCCCCCGCAGTACTGGCGGGCCAGCGGGTCCTGGACGCTCTGGCCGAGGACCGACCTGATGTCCTTGTCGACGTAGCTCCACCACCCGTACTGGAAGGAGCTGCCCGCGTGCGAGCCGGTCGGGCCGTGGGCCGCCGAAGGGGCCTCGTCCACGGGGAGGTTGGCGGTGATGGCGGTGAACAGGTCGTTGCCGAGGCCGGGTTGGAACTCGGCCTGGACGAGCAGCGGCCACCAGGCGTCCAGGATGCGGACCGCGTCGGCGTCGGCGTAGGTCTTGGATCCGGCCGAAGTCTCCGTGCGCTTACCGCCGTTGGTCACCCAGGTCTGGAGCTTGGTGACGGCGGCGGCCGCCGTGGAGTCGGTGACCGGCGAGCTGGTGACGACCTTGAGGAGGTCGGGGAGGACGTCCTCGGCGCGCAGGTCGGTGAGGGCCGCGTCCGCCATCGCCTTGGTGAGGGAGGCGCGGGTGACGCCGCCCGCCGCGACGAGCGGCTTCACCCGGTCTTCGAGGAGGTTGCCCCGGTGCACCGAGCCCTCGCCCCAGGGGGCGCTGGTGTAGTCCTTGGCCTGCTTGTTGTTCCAGGAGATGTAGTAGTCCTGGTCGACGGACTGCGGGTGCTGCGAAGGGGGCGTGTAGTCGGCGGTGTTGGTGGTGGGGTTCCAGTTCTTCCAGTCGTAGGCCGCCTGCGCCCAGACCGGGAACTCGGCGTCGACGCCGCTCGCGCGCACCGGGTTGTCGCCGGAGTTGTAGTACGCGGTGTGCTGGGAGTCGGCGTAGAACCAGTTGAAGGTGTAGTTGATGTGCTGGACCGCCTGCTCGAAGGTGTCCGGGCCCTTCACGAAGCCAGGGTCGTTGAGCATCTGGAAGCCGATGATCGAGTCGGCCTCGTGCAGGTAGGAGGAGCGCAGGGTGGTGTAGGCGACCTTCTTGCCGCCGACGGTCGCGCGGTGGGTGACGGGGCCGTACTTCGTACGCCACACGCGCATCGTGTAGGAGCCGGCGGCGGTGCCGTCGGCGGTCGTCGGCTTCCAGGCGTTCTTCTGCTCGACCTTGTCCATGGCCGTGCAGGTGCCGTGGTACAGGTAGTGGTAGTCGTCCTGGCAGAGTTCGACGGCGTACGTGTCGATGATGTCCTGGCCGGAGGTCGTGGCACTCCAGGCGTAGTCCTGGCCCCTCCCGAGTTCCACGTACATGCTGAGACCCGCGAACGACGCGCCACGGGCGCTGATCCCGGGGCCCTGGATCTCCTGGAGAAGGAGGAGCTGGGGGGCGAAGTAGCCGGTCTGCGGGCCGAAGACGGCGACGGGGTGGCCGCTGGCGGTGTGGTCGCCGCTGACGACGAGGGCGTTGGACATGCCGCGCTTCGCGGAGGTCGTGGCGGCCGCGGCGGCCGTCGCGGCGGGGCCGCCGGTGCCGGTCGCGTCGTAGATCAGGGGTTCGGCGGCGACCGTACCGGCGTCGGGGAGCGCCGTGCCCTGCGGGTTCGCGGGCTTCGTGGCGTACGGGAAGCTCTCGCCGTTGTGGACGGTGAGGACGGCCTCGGCGTCGTTGCGTTCGCGGAAGGACTCCCAGACCTTGGTGCCCTCGGTGACGCCGTACTTCTCCTGCGCGGCGAGCAGGGAGATCGCGTTGTTGACCTCGCCGCCGCCCCCGGAGCCGAAGAGGGCGCCGATGACGGACGCGAGCGCCACCATGTCCGTGATCTTGAAGTGGTCGATCGTGCCGGCGTTGGTGATCGAGTCCTTGTGGCCGGTGAGGACGTACTCGCCGGGGAAGTAGCGGCCGCTGTCGGAGGCGTCGATGTAGGAGTTGATGCCGTCGAGGTAGGCGTTCACGTCGGCGAGGGCCTGCTGGCCGCGCGCGCCGCTGGTGGCGACGGCGTTGTCGATCTGCGCCTGGAGGTCGGCCTCGGTGTAGGGGGCGTTGCGCCAGAACTGCTGCTCAAGGCCCTGGTTGGAGGGGTCGCCGCCGGCGAAGGCGGTGAGCTGGCCGCGGCCGACGTGGCGGAAGACGTCCATCAGCCACAGCCGGTCCTGGGCCGCCGCGTACCCGGCGCCGAACTCGGTGCCGTATCGAGTGGTACCGGTGATGTGCGGGACGCCGGTCTTCTTGTCGCGGACGATCGTGACGTCGGTGCGGCCCGCCGGTTTGAGCGTGGAGGCGACCTGGGCGGCCGGGACCCCGAAGGAGGCGTCGTTGAAGAAGGTGTTGATGGTGGCGTTGGTCAGCGAGGGATAGCCCTTGGCCAGGTTGTTGTACGGGCCGAGCTGGTCCTCGGCGTGCTCGGGCTGGGTGCCGAACGCCTGGTTGAGGATGATCTGCGCGAGGGTCGCGTTGCCGTTCTGGCCGGGCGGCAGGATGTCGGAACACTGTCCGCCGCAGTAGTCGTTGGGCTCGGCCGCCTCGGCGGTGGCGACCTGGGTGAGGGGGGACAACAGACCGGCGAGGAGCGCGCATACGGTCGCGCTCTTCAGGAACCCGGGGATTCCGCCGGGAGTTCTCAGTCTGTCGAGGGGAGTTCGCCGTGGCATGTGCAGCTCCTAGCGACGGGGGTGGCCGGAAGGTTACCGCCGGTATCCCCGCGATTGAAGATGAACATGCGTCAAGTTTTTCCCGGCTTCTCACGTCGGCTTCGTACACAGGCCGGGGCCGTCCCGAAAATCGGATGGAGCCGAATCGAGAGTCGATACGTCTATTCGACGACGTCGCGCGAGTCCGGCGCGGCGGCGCCGAAGTGACCGAAGTACAGGTGCAGGTGTGACGGAGGTGCAAGGCGATGGCAGGTTTCCGGAGTCTGGCGAGACAGGCGCGCGATCCGCGCAGCGATCTGGCGCTGCGGCGTTATTCGCTGCGCAAGTGCCTTGAGCGGTTCGCCCCTTACGGGCACAGGGCGACCTGGGACCACCTCTCCTCGCGGGCCGGCTTCGGCCCCGAGGACCGCTCCCCCGACCCGGTGCGGCTCGTGGCCGCACTGGAGGAGCTGGAGGAGGCGCGGACGGTGTGGCTGGCGTACGAGGCGGACTTCGCCGAACGGCGCAGGAAAGAGAAGCACGACGGACTGCGCAGGCCCGGCAGTGTCGACGACTGGCACCGGCTGACCTGGGGCGGGTTCGGCGTGGCGTGGTGCGACGACCCGCGGCTCCACCCCCGTGAGCCGCTGGCCGAGGTACTGCGCCGGCTGATCGCCGCGCTGGAGCGGGAACCGGGCGGCAGTTGCCCGGTGTGCGGCGGTGAACGGCTCCTGTGGAAGTACGACCTCGATCACGAGCCGTCGGCGGGCCCGGTCTGCACGGACTGCGGCATATTGGTCCCGCGGCCGGTGCTCACGCCGGAGGCGCTGGCGTACGCGCGGCGGGGGCGGTTGCTCGTGTCGGCGTAGTACCGCTCACGCCGGGCGTAGTACTTGCTTGCGCTCGGTGTAGTCCCTGAGAGGGAGGTGGGGGTGCGACGGGGATGCCGCACCCCCCGATTCACCGAGGCTCAGTTCACGCCGACTTCCACGCCACCGAGAACGCGCCGCTGGAGAGCGACCCCGGCAGCGCGCGGACCGTGCCGCTGCTGTTGGTCATGGTGATCTTGTCGGGCGAGGAGTTCGCCAGCGCGGAGCCGTTGGCCTTCGCGCCCGTGAAGCCGACGGTGCCGAAGTTCGCCAGCTTGGCGAGCGAGCCGTCGACCTCGGGCGCCTCGGCGATGACCTCCGCGGAGGCGTTCTGGAAGTCGGAGGAGCCCGCGTCAGTCTGGGACTTCGTCCACCCCTGGGTGGAGTCCTTGAGGGTCATGGTGAAGTCGCTGCCGTCGTAGGTCACGGTCGCGGTCAGCTTGTCGCCGCCCTCGACGGTGACGTCGTCCCACGCCGTCGAGGCGGCCGGCAGGACCTCCCACCAAGCGCCGTACACCGCTTGGCCGTTGATGCAGTCGGCCTCGGTGCCGGTCTGCTCCAGGGCGTCGTTGCCGTCGCCGTCGAGGCCGACCCAGAACGAGGAGTAGGTGGTGGCCGAGCCACAGGTGACCGTGGGCTGGGTCCAGGAGGTGGTGACGGAGGTGAAGGCGCCGGAGGAGCCGGTGGCCGCGTAGCCGGACCAGTTGGTGGAGGTCTCCGAGGCGTTGACCTTGCCGGAGTGCTTCAGCGCGCCGTGCAGGGCGTGGTTCTCGTGGCGCTCGATGGACTGCGTGAGCTGACGGGGAGCCTTGGGCGTGGCCGTCTGCGTCGCCGCGAGCGCCGGGGTGGCGAGGGCGGCGGTGAGGGTGCCCGCTGCGAGGACGGCGAGGCTCGCGGACCTGATGCTGGACATGAACTCTCCGTGTTTCCGGGGGAGGTGGGGGGACATGAGGCGGTGAGCAGCAGCTTCCGGGAGCCCTCATGGGCATGGCAAGAAGTCCGAGTGCGTTCAGTCCTGCGGGAATTGAGGGGCAATACCGCCGAAACGACCGCCAGAAGAAGGCTTTAGGTTCGGACGGTTTCGATCCGCTTCGATCGGCTTCGTTCAAAGAAGCGGAAACTTTGCTCCAACATCCGGACCGCTCCCTTCCACCCCGCGGTACGCCCGGGCGGAGACTGTGGGGATGCACGGGGAGAGACCGTTCCACGAAGAGCTGCGCGCCGCGATCGCCGCGAGCGGGCTGAGCCTGGACCGGATCCACGAACGGCTGCGGCTGCGCGGGGTCCCGGTCTCCGCGGCGACCCTCAGCTCCTGGCAGTCGGGACGCCACCAGCCCGAACGGCGGCGCTCCCTCTCGGCGTTGGCGGCCCTGGAGGACGTCCTGTCCCTGCCGCCGGCCAGCCTCAGCACCCGGCTCGCCCCGCCCCGGCCCCGGGGGCGCTGGCTGCCGCCCGGCGACACCGCCCCCTCGCTGGCCCGGGCGTGGCCGCTCGGTGGCGTCCGCGATGCCGTCGACGTCCGCTGGGACTCCTCGCTGACCCGGCTCAGCTGCCACAACCGGGCCGAGGTCGACCGGGAACGGCGGCTGCGGTCGCTGTCCAGCCGGCGGCTGCTGCGCGCGGAGGCCGACGGGGCGGACCGCTGGATCGCCCTCTACCGGCTCGACTCCCCCGGGCCGCTCCCCCGTATCCGGCTCGCCGAACCCCTGCGGCTCGGGACCGTCGTCGAACTGCCCGAAGAGGGGCTGGTCGTCGCGGAGCTGCTGTTCGAACGGCCGCTGCTGCGGGGGGAGACGGTGATCGTGGACTACACCGTCGAGCACCGGGTGCCCCGGCCGGTGTCCCAGCACGTCGAGACGGCCATCCATGTCCCCATGCGGGAGCACCTGTTGGAGGTGCGGTTCGATCCGGGGGCGCTGCCGTACGCGTGCTACTCCTACCGGACCATGGGACTTGAGGGGGACGGGAGGGGGGCGCGGTTCCGGCGGGAGCAGCGGTTGCGGGTGGACGCGGCGGGGGTGGCGCACGCGGTGGCGCTGGGGGCCGGGGAGTGCCGGTTCGGGATCCGGTGGGTGTGGGGGTGAGGTGAAGTGGGGTGCGGGCAAAGGGCGTTGAAGGTAGCAGGCGGAAAACCGGTCGCTCCACCTCATTGCCGTCGGGACAGTGGAGGGCGATGAAACCGCATCCGTAGGAGCACTCATGTCGACGCTGCGCGTCACCGCCGAAGTCCTGACCGTCCATGACCACCCGAACGCCGACGCCCTGGAGCTGGCCCAGGTGGGGCTGTACCGCGCGGTCGTCGCCAAGGGGGTGTACCGGACCGGGGACGTAGCCGTGTACATCCCCGAGCAGGCCGTCCTGCCCGCCGGGCTCATCGAGGAACTGGGGCTGACCGGGCGGCTCGCGGGCGGGAAGGCCGACCGGGTCAAGGCGGTACGGCTGCGCGGGGAGCTGTCGCAGGGGATCGTCTGCCGGCCGGCCGCGCTGGACGGGGTCGACCTGGGGCGGGCCGCCTCCGAGGGCACCGACTTCGCCGAGGCGCTGGGGATCACCAAGTGGGTGCCGCCGATCCCGCCGACGATGAGCGGGGACGTGGAGCCGGCGCCCGAGCTTGTCCCCTGGGTGGACATCGAGAACATCCAGCGCTACCCCGGCATCTTCACCCCGGGCGAGCCCGTGGTCCTCACGGAGAAGCTGCACGGCTCGGCCTGCCTGCTGACGTACGTCGCCGACGAGGAGCGCGTGTACGTCTCCTCCAAGGGCTTCGGCGCCAAGTCCCTGGCTCTCAAGGAGGATCCGCGCAACCTGTACTGGAGAGCCGTACACGGACACGGCGTCCCCGAGGCCGCCGCCCGGCTCGCGGCACGGCTGGGGGCACGGCGGGTGGGGATCTTCGGGGAGGTGTACGGGGAGGGCGTGCAGGATCTGTCGTACGGGGCGGACGGGCGGCGCGAGTCCCTGGGGTACGCGGTGTTCGACGTGGCCGCGGAGGTCGACGGGGCGGTGCGGTGGCTGGACGCGGGGGCGCTGCTGGAAGGTGAACTGCCGCTCGCGCCACGGCTGTTCGAGGGGCCCTACGACAGTGAGCGGGTGCTCGCGCTGGCGAGCGGGCGCGAGACGGTGTCGGGGCGGGGACTGCATCTGCGGGAGGGGGTGGTGATCCGGCCCGCCGTGGAGCGGTACAGCGCCGTGGTCGGGGGCCGGGCCATCGCGAAGGCGGTGAGTCCGGCGTATCTGACGCGGAAGGGCGGGACGGAGTACGAGTGATGGCGGGGCGGGGTAAGACCTCGGGGGTACGCGTCCCCCTCACTCCTCCCGGCGTTCCACCATCAGCCGGGAGCCGGTGAGGCGGGTGCCGGAGACGTCGTCCGGGTTGGACAGGACACAGGTGTCGAGGGAGAGGCAGCCGCAGCCGATGCAGTCCGTGAGGTGGTCGCGCAGCCGGTTCAACTGCTTGATGCGCTCCTCCAGTTCGGACCGCCACGTCTGCGACAGCCGCGCCCAGTCCTCCCGCGTCGGCGTCCGCTCCTCCGGTAGCTGGGCCAGCGCCTCGCGGATCGTCGCGAGCGGTATGCCGACCCGCTGGGAGGCCCGTACGAACGCCACCCGCCGCAGCGTGTCCCGGGAGTACCGGCGCTGGTTCCCCGAGGTTCGGCGGCTGGCGATCAGCCCCTTCGCCTCGTAGAAGTGGAGCGCGGACACGGCGACACCACTGCGCGCCGACAACTGGCCGACGGTCAGCTCATGGACGTTCTCGTGGATCTGGGGCACACGCCCAGCGTAGTGGGGTGGCCGGGCCTCCCCGGGTCCGTTGACAGGGCCCCCTCGACCGACCATGCTAAGCAGTTGCTTAGACTTCAGGATGTCACAGGGACGCGCAGCGAGAGGCCGGGACCATGGCAGAGCCGAGGATCTTCACGTCCGCCGACGAGCTCAAGGCGGCGGTGGGCGAGCAGTTGGGGTACAGCGACTGGGTGGAGGTCGACCAGAAGCGGATCGACCTGTTCGCGGAGGCCACCGGGGACCACCAGTGGATCCACGTCGACCCGGAGAAGGCGGCGACCGGGCCCTTCGGCACGACCATCGCGCACGGCTATCTGACGCTGTCGCTGCTGCCGCTGTTCGGACCCCAGCTGATCCAGGTCGACGGCGCGAAGATGGGCGTCAACTACGGGACGAACAAGGTCCGTTTCCCCGCGCCGGTCCCGGTCGGCTCCCGGCTGCGCGCCACCGCGCGGGTCAGCTCCGTCGAGGACGTCCAGGGCGGGGTGCAGATCACCCTCGCGTTCACGGTGGAGCGCGAGGGCGGCGACAAGCCGGTGTGCGCGGCGGAGTCGGTGTCGCGGTACTACCTCTAGAGAGCTACCTCCGGAGGGCTACTTCGCCGCCCCCACCATCCGCAGTACGAGGTCGGCGTACAGCTCGCCGACCTCCTCCGGCGTCCGCGTCCCGTTCACGTTGAACCAGCGGGCGACGTCCACGCACAGGGAGAGGATCGCGAGCGTCGTCCCGCGTACGTCGATGACGTCGAACTCCCCCGAGGCGACCCCGTCGTCGAGGATCCCGCTCACCTCCGCGTTGACCTCGCGGCGCAGGGCGACGATCTCGGCGCGGGCGTCGGGGCCGAGGGCGTCGAGTTCGTACTGCACGACGCGGGCGGTCGTACGGCGTACGGCGTGCCAGCGGACGAAGGAGCTGACCGCGTCGGCGAGGCGGGCCGCGGCGCTGCCCTCGCGGCCGGCGGCGGTGCGCAGGATGCCGAGCGCCTTGTCGTGGCCGATGCGGCTGATCCGGTGGAGCAGCTCCTCCTTGGTCTTGTAGTGGATGTAGAGCGCGGCCGGGCTCATGCCGGCGCGGCCGGCGATGTCGCGGGTGGTGGTGGCGTGGTAGCCGCGCTCGGCGAACGCCTCGACGGCGGCGACCAGCAGACGCCGGGCGGCGTCGGGCGTGACCTCTTCCCACGGCTCGGCCTCGCCGCCGATCGTGTCCTGCGCCGTACTCATCGCTCACCGACCCTTCTCACAGACAGTCGCCCTACCATACAGCCGAAGGTGAGCGGGCGCTTAGCCGGGCCGGTCAGAGCTTTTCGAACGGGTCGTGTTCGGAGAGGAGCTTCTCCAGGCGGGCCTGGTCGACGCGGCTGACGATACGGCCGGCCTCCTGGCGGTCGCGGATCACCTTGGCGAGGGTGAAGCAGGACGTCACCAGGTACAGCACGGCTATCGCGAGGAAGGCGCGGACCCAGGCGTCGGCGGTGAGCTGGTAGATGCCGACGGCGGTGGCCGCCATGGCGATGGAGAAGGAGGCCACGGCCTGGCCGTAGAAAGCGGCGGTGTTCTGCTGCTTGACGGGTGTGTCACTCATGGGGACGAGTCTCGGCGGATGTGGCCCGCGCCACATCCGCTGTCGTACTCAGGAGGTACTCAGCCTCAGGAGGTACTCAGCTCAGGGGTACCGGGGAGGTAGCTCCCCTGAGGTGGCTCAGAAGGCCGACACCCCGGTCAGCGCCCGCCCGATCACCAGCTTCTGGATCTGGCTGGTCCCCTCGTACAGGGTCATCACCCGCGCGTCCCGCAGCAGCTTCCCCACCGGGTACTCGTCGATGTACCCGTACCCCCCGAAGACCTGGAGCGCGTTGTTCGCGGCGCGTACGGCGGCCTCGGAGGCGAAGAGCTTCGCCTTGGACGCCTCGGTGGCGAAGGGCAGCCCCCGGTCGACGAGGTCGGCGACGCGCCAGGTCAGCAGGCGGGCGGCGTCGACGTCGACCGCGATGTCGGTGAGCAGTTCCTGCACGAGCTGCCGGCCCGCGATCGGCGCACCGAACTGCTCGCGCTCCCCCGCGTACCCGACGGCCGCGTCCAGCGCGGCCTGCGCGATCCCGACGCAGCCGGCCGCGACCGACATCCGCCCCTTGGCCAGCGCCGACATCGCGACGGAGAACCCCTTGCCCTCCTCGCCGAGCAGCGCGGACGCGGGGATGCGGACGTCCTCGAAGACCAGCTCGGCGGTGGCCTGCCCGCGCAGCCCGAGCTTGCCGTGGACGGTGCGGCGGGTGAGGCCGGGGGTGTCGGTGGGGACGAGAAACGCGGAGACGCCGCGATGCCCGGGGGCATCGGTGGAGCGCGCGAAGAGCAGGACGACGTCGGCCCACGTGCCGTTGGTGATGAACATCTTGGTGCCGTTGACGACGTACGTGTCACCCTCACGTACGGCCCGGGTGACGAGGTTCCCGGCGTCGGAGCCGGTGCCGGGCTCGGTCAGTCCGAAGCACCCCAGGTACGACCCGGACGTCAGACCTGGGAGCCACTGCCGCTTCTGCTCCTCGCTCCCCCGGGCAGCGATCGTCTTGGCGACGAGGCCGAGGGAGACGGAGACGATGCCGCGCACCGAGGAGTCGCCGCGCCCCAGCTCCTCGGTGACCAGGCAGTACGCGAGGTGGTCGCCGCCGCTGCCGCCGTACTCCTCGTCGACCGTGAGACCGAGGAAGCCGACCTCGCCGAGTTTCTCGACGATGCCCCGGTCGACGGCTTCGGCGCGGTCCCAGTCGCGGACGTGCGGGGTGATCTCGCGGGTGACGAAGTCCCGGGCGAGGCGCTGGACGGCGGTCTGCTCCTCGGTGAGTTCCAGGTTCACAGTGCCGCTCCCCGATCCGTCCGGCGGTTCCCGCAGCGGTAAATTACCACTGCTAGTTTTCTGGCGCAGCCCTACTATGAACGCCATGGCCCGACCGCACAAGCCCTTGCTGAGCACCGAACGGATCGTCGCCGCGGCCGGGGAGCTGATCGACGCGGAGGGGCTCGCCGCGCTCTCGACGCGCCGGCTCGCCGCCGAACTCGGCGTCAGCGGGCCCTCGTTGTACAACCACTTCCGCACCAAGGACGAGATCGTCGAGGCGGTCGCGGACGCGGTGAGCGCCCGGGTCGACCTGTCGATGTTCGAGGACGGCCGCGGCTGGCGCACCGCGCTGCACGACTGGGCGACGTCGTACCGGGCCGCTCTGCGGGACCACCCCAACATCGTCCCCGTACTCGCCCAGGGCCCTGGTCGTAGACCTGCGGGACTACGGGTCGCCGACGCGGTGTACGGCGCGATGGTCCGGGCGGGGTGGCCGGCCGCGCAGGCGACGTCCGTGGGGGCGCTGATGCGGTACTTCGTGATGGGGTCGGCGCTGGGGTCGTTCGCGGGCGGGTTCGTGAAGGACCGCGGCGCGTACGACCCCGCCGACTACCCCCACCTCGGCCAGGCGCATCTGCTGGCCGAGCAGCAGGAGAAGGTGGACGAGCGGGCCTTCGAGACCGGGCTCACGGCTCTGCTGGACGGCCTGGAGGGGCAGTTCGCCCGGCTCAGCGCGAACGGGCCCGGTCCGCAAGGACCTTGATGGAGAGCAGGGCGATCACCGAGAGTCCGATGATGTACGCCGAGACCGACATCGACGTACCCGTCGTCTCCAGGAGCAGCACCATCACGAACGGCGCGAGTCCGCCGCCCGCGACCGCCGCGATCTGGTAGCCGAGCGAGGCCCCGGTGTAGCGCATCTCCGGGGTGAACAGCTCGGCGAACAGGGCGGCCTGGGGCCCGTACATGACGCTGAGGAAACACCCGGCGACGAAGGTGGAGACGGCCAGCCACAGCAGCGAGCCGGTGTCGATGAGAAGGAACATCGGTACGGCCCACAGGGCGATGCCGGCCGCGCCGAAGGCGTAGATCCTGATCCGGCCGACCTTGTCGGAGAGGGCGGCCGAGGCGGGGATCAGGACGAGTTGGGTGAGGCTGACGCAGAGCGAGACCGTCAGCACCGAACTCCGCTTCATGTCGAGGTCGCGGGTCGTGTAGTCGAGGACGCCGGTGATCAGGATGTAGAACGTCGCGGTGTTCACGGCGAAGGAGCCGCCCGCGAGCAGGACGGTGCCGAGGTGGTGACGCAGGACGGTGCGCAGCGGGGAGCTCTGCTCCGACTTCTCCTTCTCGGCCAACTCCCGTTCCGCCGCCCGGAATTCGGGGGTCTCCTCGACATGGCGGTGGATGTACCAGGCGAGCGCGAGGACGAACAGGCCGACGACGAACGGGACTCGCCAGCCCCACGCCTCGAACGAGCTCTCGCTCGTGAAGGCGCCGGCCAGCAGGAAGACGGAGTTCGCGCTCACCACGCCGATGGGGACGCCGAGTTGGACGAAGCTGCCGTAGATGCCGCGCTTGCCCTCCGGCGCGTACTCGGTCGCCAGCAGCATCGCGCCGCCCCACTGGGCGCCGACGGCTATGCCCTGCACGACGCGCAGCAGCACCAGCAGGACCGGCGCGGCCACGCCGATCGTCTCGTACGTCGGGAGGAGCCCGATGCCGGTGGTCGCGACGCCCATCAGGGTCAGCGCGAGGACCAGCATCGGCTTGCGGCCCCGTTTGTCGCCGAGCTGGCCCGCGACGATCCCGCCGATCGGGCGGGCCAGGAAGCCGACGGCGAACGTCGCGAAGGCGGCGAGGATCCCGGCGGTCGAGCTGCCCGACGGGAAGTAGAGGTCTCCGAGCACCAGAGCGGCGGCGATCCCGAAGACGAAGTAGTCGTACCACTCCACGGCCGAGGCGAGCGCGGCGGCCGTGGCGACCCGGCGGTGGGACGCCTTGGGGGTGGGGGTGGTGCGGGGGTGAGCGGTGGGGAACGTGTCCATGCGTGCACACTCCGTGGGGTGCGGGGGACGTTCCCGGGAACATACTGACCGGACGGTATGGGGTCAACGGAGTGGACGAGAAACAGGGTGATCGACCTGTTCGAGGGCGGGGACTCACGCGGGGCTCAGAGGTGAGGGCTCAGGGGTAGGGGCTACCTGGGAGTTACTCCGCGGGGTTACTCCGCCAGGTCCGGGAGGTGGGCCGGCGCCGGGGAGACGCGTTCGCCCTGGCGGTCGAAGACGAAGAGGTGGGTGAGGTCGACGAGGAGGGGGAGCTGGGCGCCGGGGCGGAGGTCGAGGTCCGGGGTGGCGCGCACGATCAGGTCGCCTGCCACCTGAGGGGGAGGGGTAGGGGGCGGTGGCGTCGCCTGGGGTAGGGGGTGACGGCGCAGGCGGGGCAGGAGCGGCCGTGTCCCGCGGCGGTGGGGCGGGCGGGGCGGCGTGGGGCGGGGGGACTCCAGGGCGGGGACCTGGGCGGGGGTCGAGCCCGTGTCGAAGTGGGCCAGGACCTCGTGGCCCTGGAACTCGACATGCCGGACCAGGCCGGTGATCAGGGTCTCGCCCGGGCGTGCCGCGCGGCCGGGGGCGATGCGGATCGCCTCGGAGCGCAGGCCGACGATGACCTCGCGGCCCTGCTGGACGCGGAGCAACTTGTGTTCCGGGGACAGGGGTTCGGGCAGCCGCAGGGCCTGCCGGCCGAGGCCGATCGACATCGCGCCGTCGAGCGGGGCGCGGACCACCCCGCGCAGGAGGTTGATCCTGGGGGTCCCGACGAACGCGGCGACGAACACGTTGCGGGGCAGCGCGTAGACGGTGCGCGGCGTGTCCACCTGCTGCAGGACGCCGCCGCGCAGGACGGCGACCCGGTCGCCGAGCGACATCGCCTCGGCCTGGTCGTGTGTGACGTACAGGGTCGTGACGCCCAGCCCGGCGGTGAGCTGGGAGATCTCGGCCCGTAAGTGGGTGCGGAGCTTCGCGTCGAGGTTGGAGAGCGGCTCGTCCATCAGGAACGCGGAGGGGTGGCGGGCCAGCGCCCGGCCCATCGCCACGCGCTGGCGCTCACCGCCGGAGAGCTGGGAGGGGTAGCGCTCCAACAGGTCCTCGATGCCCAGCATCCGCGCGGTGGCGTCCACTTGGGGGGACGGGTCCACCGCCGGGGACTCCATCCGCAGCGGGAAGCCGATGTTGGCGCGGCCCGTCATGGTCGGGTACAGCGCGAAGTTCTGGAACACCATCGCCATGTCCCGTCCGGACGGCGGGAGTTCGTTGGCGTACGCGCCGTCGAGCAGCAACTCGCCCTCGGTGATCTCCTCCAGGCCGGCGATCATCCTCAGCACGGTCGACTTGCCGCATCCGGACGGGCCGAGCAGCACCAGGAACTCCCCCGGTTCGACGTCCAGGGTCAGCCCGTCCACCACCCGGGCGCCCTTCGCGTACACCTTGCTCACGTCGTGCAGAGAGATCGCGCGTGTCATGAGCCTCGTCCCCGGCGCCGGCCGTCCCCCACGGGTCGTACGGGACGGGTGAGCATGGGAAGCTAACGGACGGCACGCGGGTGGGGGAAGGGATCGGGCGACACGGTCCGAGGGGTGAGAAAGCGGACGTCCGGATTCAGTACGACTGTGTGTCAACCGGCGCTGCCTGAACGGCTGTTCAGCGCTTGCGCACCTCGGTGAGATGCGCGAAGACGACGGTGTTCGCCGAGTACCCCGCCTTCCGGTCGTACCGTCCCGCGCACGTGATCAGCCGTAGCTCCGCCCGCCCCCGGTCCCCGTACACCTCCCGGTCGGGGAAGCTCTTCTTGTCGTACGTCGTGACCTTGTCGACGGTGTAGACGGCGGTCCGTTCGTCCGCGCGGCGTACCTCCACGAGGTGACCCGGGGTGAGTTCCTTGAGCCCGGCGAAGACCGCCCGGGCGGTGTGGGTGTCGAGGTGCCCCACGGCGACGGCGGTACCGGGGCGGCCGGGTGCGGGGCCGCCGGTGTACCAGCCGACCAGGTTGGGGTCGTCGACGGGCGGCGCGGTGAGGTGCCGGTCCCGGCCGAGGGGCAGGGGCATGACGGGGGCGTCGACATCGAGGTAGGGGATGACGAGGCGGGTGGCTCTGGAGGGGGACGGGTAGGGGGGTACGCCCCTCGCTGCGGCGCGGGCGGCCGGAGGCGTGCTCCTCGCGGCGGGGCCGGACGCCGGGAGGACGCTCTTCGCGTCGGAGCCGGGGCTGTGCGCACCGGGCGCCGCGGTGACCGTCGGGGGCGCCGGGTCGCCGGCCCACCACACACAGCCGGTCGTCAGCGCGGCGGCCACGACGAGGGTGCGCGTGAGGCGGTAGGCGCGGGTGCGGTACCAGGGACGTACGGGGGGACGCCGCCGTACCTGTGGGCCGGGCCCGGCGCCCGGAAAGGCGCCGGGGGTCCGGGGCATGCGTACCGCTCCGGAGCTACGCGGCACCGTGCGGGCGGCGCCGGAGCCGGAACCAGGCCACCGCGCCGACCGCGGTGACGCCGACGGCCGCCGCGCCGGCCAGCGGGCTGAAGGTGTCGGTCTCGGCGAGGCCGCCGCCGCCCGCCGGGGGACCGCCGTTCGGCCCGCCGGGGCCGCCGCCGGGCCCGCCCGGACCACCGCCGGGGCCGCCCGGGCCGCCCGGCGGCGGGCTGCTCGGCGGGCTCGTGGGCAGGTCCGGGCAGTCGACCTTGAACACCTTCATCTTGCCCGCGCCGTTGCCGCCGACGATCTTCCAGGTCAGCTTGTACTGCCCGGTCGGCAGCAGCAGGTTCTCGGTGACGCCCGTGCCGTTCGCCAGGGTGAGCGAGTCGGAGAGCGTGGCCGTCGTGCCGGAGTTCCCGCCCTGCGGCTGGATCGTCCAGGTGATGCCCTGGGCGGTGTCGAAGTTGAAGGCGTCGAGGTAGAACCGGCAGACCTTCGGCTGGTTGGCCTGGGCGCCGATCGCGGTGTCCACCATGTGGATCTTGACGTCGCCGTTGTCACCGGGGGCGGCGACGGCGGCCGTGGCTCCCAGGAAGGTCATCCCGGTGGCGGCGAGCGCCGTCAGGGCGGCGGCCCCACGGGAGGGGTACGGGCGAGAGTGATACCTGCGGATCACACAGTCCTCCGAGTCAGATGATTGTCATCTTTTTCGGAAGCCTGTGCCCATGAGATACGAGGTGGGCGGCAACATCGCCGTGCGGGACGTCAGTCCTCACTCCTACGGCTCAACGAGAGGCGCCCTCGCCGCCGCGGAGAACGGTCCCTCTCAGGTACCTCCCCCTCGGGTACCCCCTCCCCCGGAGGTTTCGGTGCCCGCAGCGCCACCCCCGCCGACAGCAGCAACAGCACCCCCAGCATCAGGAACGGCGCCGCGACCCCGGCGACACCCGTCGTCAGACCCGCCCCGGCGGGCGCCGCGACCTGGGCGAGACGGTTCCCGGTGAGGCGCAGCGCGAGGGCCGTCGAGCGGGCGGAGGCGGGGGCCGCCTGGACGACCGTCGTCATCGAGAGGGGCTGGCCCACGCCCAGGCAGAAGCCGAGCGCCGCGAGGACCGTGCCAAGTACCCACACCGGTACGGGAATCGCGATCGCCGCGCAGAGCAGGGCGGCCAGCAGACAGGTCAGGGTGAGGAGCCAGGTTCGGCCGAGCAGCCGCAGCAGCGGCGTCAGGATCAGCCGGCAG
Organism: Streptomyces sp. 4F14; assembly: GCF_048159485.1. Classification (NCBI taxonomy): domain Bacteria; kingdom Bacillati; phylum Actinomycetota; class Actinomycetes; order Kitasatosporales; family Streptomycetaceae; genus Streptomyces; species Streptomyces sp. 4F14. Next base: position 16,800 of record NZ_JBLRVY010000007.1, on the reverse strand, counting down.
GCGATGGAGGCGGCGGCGCGCAGGCTGAGGAGGAGACCGACGGCCGCCGGGGAGATGCCGCGGTGCTCGCCGACGACGGGGAGGTAGGCGGTGAGGATGTCCGTCGCGGACAGCACCGACATGCTGACGAGCATCCCGGCGGGCACGCCCCGGGTCCGCAGGATCCCCGTCACGGAGACCCGGTCACCTTGCCTCGTACGGGACTCGGGGATCGTCTCGCGGTCCTCGATCCGCCACAGCGAGCTGACCGCGACGGCCGCGCCCGCCCCCGCGACGAGCAGGGCGAGCGCGCTGGTCCCGGCGAGGTCGTCGCCGCCGATGAGGGCGCCGGCGGCGACGGGTCCGGCGAGCTGGCCGAGGGAGGCGCCGATGGTGAAGTGCCCGAAGTTGCGGTCCTGTTCGTGCGGCGCGGACTGCCGGGCCACCAGCGACTGCGCGCCGATGACGAAGCTGAGGTGCCCGAGCCCCATCACCCCGCTCCAAAGAGCCATCGCCCACAGCGAGTCGGCGGCCCCGCTCAGCGCGCAGCCGCCCGCGATCAGGACGACCCCGGCCGGCAGCAGCGGCGCGCACCGCCCGTGATCCGTACGGCGTCCCAGCGGGACCGCGACGAAGAGCGGCAGCAGCGCGTACACCCCCGCGATGACGCCGACCGCCCGCTCGTCCGCGCCCAGCGCGAGGGCCCGGTAGGAGACGGCGGGCCGGGCCATCGACACCGCCCCCTGCGCGAAGGAGAAGGCGACGACGAGCCTGAGCAGCCAGCCGCGGTTCCTGCCGGGCCTCACAAGTACCTCCAGATGTACGCCGGTCGAGCCGGATCCCCCGCTGGTACTACGGAGCTAGATGATCCCGAAGAGCATGCCCGCCGCGAGGATCACCAGGCAGGTGAGACAGGCCCACTTGACGACGAACCGGGTGTGGTCGCCGAACTCGACCTTCGCCATGCCGACGAGGACGTAGACGGCGGGGACGAGCGGGCTGGACATGTGCAGCGGCTGGCCGACGAGGGAGGCGCGGGCGATCTCCAGCGAGGAGACACCGTGGGCCTGGCCGGCCTCGGCGAGGACGGGCAGGACGCCGAAGTAGAAGCCGTCGTTGGACATGAAGTAGGTGAGCGGGAGGCTCAACAGGCCGGTGACGAAGGCCATGTGGGGACCCATGCCGTCGGGGATGTTGTCGACGAGCCAGCGGGCCATGTGGTCGACCATGCCGGTGCCCTTGAGGACGCCGGTGAAGACGGCGGCGGCGAAGACCATCCCGGAGACGTTGAGGACGTTCTCGGCGTGGGCGGCGAGGCGGGCCTTCTGGTCGGGCATGTGGGGGAAGTTGACGGTCAGGGCGAGGGCCGCGCCGAGCAGGAACAGCACCGGGATCGGCAGCCACTCCATGATCATCGCGGTGAGGAGAGCGGCCGTCAGGAGGGCGTTGAACCAGTAGAGCTTGGGGCGCAGGGTGGGGCGGTCGGGGTCGAGGACCCGGAAGCCGTCGTCGTCCTCGTCGCTGTCGTCGCCGGTCGTCGTACCCGTGGGCCCCGTAGTACCTCCGGTGGAGCCCGTGGACCCCGTAGTACCCGTAGTACCCCCGGCGCCGCCCTTGGCCTCCGTAGTACCCGTAGTACCCGTAGTACCCGCGCCGACCAGCACCGTCTCCGACTCGACGGTCTTCTCCTCGACCAGCACCTCGTCCAGCGTCAGCACCCCGAGCCGCTTGCGCTCGCGGCGGCCGAGGACGTACGAGAGGGCGATCACGAAGGCCAGGCCCACGGCCAGCGCCGGGATCATCGGGACGAAGATGTCGCTCGCGTCGAGCTTCAGCGCGGTCGCCGCACGGGCCGTCGGACCACCCCAGGGCAGCGTGTTCATCACGCCGTTGGCCATCGCGGCGACACCGGTCATCACGACCAGGCTCATCTTCAGCCGCTTGTACAGCGGGTACATCGCCGAGACGGTGATCATGAAGGTCGTGGAGCCGTCGCCGTCGAGGGAGACGATCGCCGCGAGGAGCGCCGTACCGACGACGATCCGGAGCGGGTCGGCCTTGCAGAACTTCAGGATGCCCCGGACGATCGGGTCGAAGAGGCCGACGTCGATCATCACACCGAAGTAGACGATCGCGAACATGAGCATCGCCGCGGTGGGTGCGAGGCCGGTGACGCCGTCGATGACGTAGTCGCCGAGGTGGGCGCCCTTGCCGACGAAGACGCAGAACAGCGCGGGGATCAGTACGAGCGCCGCGATCGGCGACATCTTCTTCAGCATGATCAGGACAAGGAATGTCGCGATCATGGTGAAGCCGAGGATGGTCAGCATGAGTTGGATACCTAACGTTCGCCCTTGAACATCCCACCGGGGGCTGGCGGTGCGACGACGTTAGGTGGCCCGCGAGAGTGTTAACAAGACGTTGACACGCGAGCAATAAGCGCAAAACTCCAGGTCAGGTACTAGAGCTCTAGTACCGGGGGCCGGATCGCGCCGTCAGCTCACGGGGTCCAGCTCGACGGGTACGCCGTTGAGGACCGCGTTCCCCGACAGCGGGTCCAGCAGCCGGCCGTCGAGGATCTGGTTGACGTTGACGCCGGGATCGAGCGCGGCGTGGCTCATCCGGGTGCCGGGGCGGTCGTGGCCCCACCCGTGCGGGAGGCTGACGACGCCGCGCCGCACCGAGTCGGTGACCTCGACGGGCGCGGTGACCGCTCCCCCGGCCCCCTTGACGCGGACGCGCCCGCCGTCGGTGATGCCGAGGCGTTCGGCGTCGTCGGGGTGGACGTGCAGGGTGCAGCGGTTCGAACCGCCGGTCAGGGGCGGCACGTTGTGCATCCAGCTGTTGTTGGAGCGCAGGTGGCGACGGCCCACCAGGACCAGTCCGTCGGGGAGTCGGGTCATCGCGCCGGCAAGTCGCGGCAGGTCGGCGGCGATCGGCTCGGGGAACAGCTCGACCTTGCCGCTCCTCGTCTTCAGCGGCTGCGGGAGGCGCGGGCGCAGCGGGCCGAGGTCGATGCCGTGCGGATGCGCGAGCACCTTCTCCAGGGTGACCCCGTCCGGCCGTACCCCGAAGCCGTCGCCGTACGGGCCGAGGCGGAGCATCAGGTCGAGGCGGCGCTCCACGCCGTTCTCGCCGGTGAGCCGGTCGGCGAGGTCCTTGGGGTCGCGGCCGTGGACCGGGGAGTGGGCCTCCTTGACGGCCTTGCCGAGGGTCTGGGCGATGACCAGGTCGTCGACGGCGGAGGGGTCGGCGCCGTGCATGCCGGTCGCGGCGAGGGTGAGACGCGCGAGGATCTCGCTCTCGGCCATACGGCCGGGCTCCAGCGGGATCGCGGCCCGGTTGTAGCGGACCTGGGCGCGGATGGCGAGGGTGTTGAGCGCGAAGTCGTGGTGCGGGCTCTGCGAGGGCGGCGGCGGGGGCAGGACGACGTCGGCGTGCCGGGAGGTCTCGTTGAGGTAGGGGTCGACGCTGACCATGAACTCCAGCCCGGACAGGGCCTTGTCGAGGCGGTCGCCGTCCGGCGCGGACAGCACCGGGTTCGCGGCGACGGCGATCAGCGCGCGGATCGGCTCGCCCTCCGCCGTCGCCGTGTCGATCTCCTCGGCCAGCGCGGAGAGCGGCAACTCGCCCTTGGCCTCCGGGTGTTCACTCACCCGCGACCGCCACCTGCCCAGCGCGAACCCGTGACTGGGGCCCGCCGGACGCGGCGTCCTGTCCGTCGCCGCCTGCGGGAAGAGGGCACCGCCGACGCGGTCCAGGTTGCCGGTGAGGATGTTGAGGACGTCCACGAGCCAGCTCGTGAGCGTGCCGTACGGGACCGTGCAGCTCCCGATCCGCGCGTACACGGCGGCAGTCGGGGCGGCCGCGAGGTCCCGGGCGAGCGTGCGGATCGTGCCGGCGTCGACGTCGCAGGCGGCGGCCACGACGTCGGGGGTGAACTCGCCTACGGCGTCCCGGAGTTCGGCCAGGCCCTGGAGGTGCGGGGTCAACTCCCCAGGCGCCACGAGGTCTTCCTCGAACAGGGTGTGCGCCATCGCCGCGAGCAGCAGGGCGTCCGTACCCGGGCGGATCGGGACGTGGCGGTCGGCGAGCTTCGCGGTGCGGGTGCGGCGTGGGTCGATGACGACGAGGGTGCCGCCGCGCGCCTTCAGCGCCTTGAGGCGGCCCGGGAAGTCGGGGGCCGTGCACAGACTCCCGTTGGACTCAAGGGGGTTGGCGCCGATCAGCAGGAGGTGGCCGGTGCGGTCGAGGTCGGGTACGGGGATGGCGTTCGCGTCGCCGAAGAGGAGGCCGGAGGAGACGTGCTTGGGCATCTGGTCCACCGTCGAGGCGGTGAAGTAGCTGCGCGTGCCGAGGCCGGCGAGCAGGACGGGCGGGTAGAGCGCGCCGGCGACGGTGTGCACGTTGGGGTTGCCCAGCACCACGCCGACCGAGTCGGCGCCGTACCGCTCGACGACGCCCCGCACTCCGGCGGCCACGGCGTCGAACGCCTCCGTCCAGGTCGCCTCCCGCAGCTCGCCGTCCCGGCGGACGAGCGGGGTCCGCAGGCGGTCGGGGTCACCGTCGAGGGCCCCGAAGGAGGCGCCCTTGGGGCACACGAAGCCCTTGCTGAACACGTCGTCCCGGTCTCCCCGGGCCCGGGTGACCGCGGTCCCCTCGATCGTGAGCGTCAGGCCGCAGGTGGCCTCGCACAGGGGGCAGACACGCAGGGCGGTTCGGGACACGGGTCCTCCCGGGGGGCGGCGGCTTCGGCGCGGGTACTACGACGTGGGTACTACTGCTCAGGCACTACTGCTCGGGTACTACCCCTCCGAGCGTACCGACCGGTAGGTATTACGGCGAGCCCCTTGGGGAAACCCTTGAGGAGCCTCGCCCGAGCCGACCCCCGGCCGGCCCTGAGCCGGCCCCAACCTGCCCCCTCGGCGCCTCAGTCCAGCACCCTCGCCAGATACGCCCGCAACAGCTCCCGCGTCTCCTCGATCACCCTCTCGTCCCCCTCCGGGGAGAGGCGGAAGGCCAGGTGGACCAGGGTGTCGGCGGTCTCGACGGCGATCAGGAACGTCCGGCGGAGGTCGTCGTCGGGGGCGCGGTCGAGGTAGTCCGAGAGGAGTTCCGTGAGGCGGTCGGCGACGCGCGTGTTGGGCTCGGCGTGCCGGGAGCCGACCGGGATCTGGTTGCCGAAGTCGACGAGGGAGAAGCCGGGGGCGGTACGGGTCATCTCCAGGTACTCGTCGAGCACCGCGTCCATCGCCGCCCGCCAGTCCCCGGCGCGGGCCCGCCTCAGCCGCTCGGTCACCCGTGCGGAGTACCTCTCCAGGTTGCGCTGGGCCAGCGCGTCGGCCATCTGCCGCTTGTTCCCGAAGAAGCGGTACACGGACCCGATGGGCACGCCGGCCCGCTGGGCGACGGCCCGGGTGGAGAGGTCGTCGTAGCCCACCTCGTCGAGGAGATCCGCGCACGCGTCGAGGATCCTGGTCAGCCGTTCCGCACTGCGGCGCTGGACGGGCGCGCGGCGCAGCGATGTCTCTTGGGGCACGGAGTTCATGACGCCTTTCCGCCGGGGACCGGGACACCTCGCCCCTGGGGACGGAACGGGCTGCCGGCCGCGCTCGGCTCCGCGGAGGTGCTAGAGGTTACCGCCGTAGCACCGGAGAGGGACGGGGGGCTCCCGGAGGGCGGGAGGTGGGGGGTGACCATGACGAGGGAGGCGTACGAGGCGGACAGGTGGCCGTAGGAGGCGGGCGAGGCCACCGGGAACGGCGTACCCGAGGCGGTCGCCGGGAGAACCCCGGCCCCTTGCCGCTGCCCGGCACCGACGACTCCTGCGCTCGTCCAGGCCGCCGCGACGCCCGCGCCTGCGCCGCCCACCGAGCCCAACGAGCCCAACGCAGGATTCGCCGTACCCCGCGCTCCCGAGGCACCCCCCGCAGGCGAGGGCGAGGGCGACCCCGCCCCCGTCGGCCCCGGTGACGCCTCCGGCTCCGACGCCGTGATGTCCGCCGTGCTCTGCACCGCCTTGCCGTCGACCGCCCACACCGTGCCGTCGTCCGCGTACAGCCGGGCCGTGACGTGGTGGGTGCCGTGGGGCAGGTAGCCCGCGCCGATGCGGTACTGCGGGGTGCGCAGTTCGGCGAGCGGCTTCTCGTCGACGTAGAGCCGGGCGACCCCGCGGCCCTCCACGGCGCGCGCCGCGCCGCCCTGGGGCGAGAGGCGGAAGTTGCGCAGGGTGAGCCGGACCTCCCAGGTCCCGTCGGAGTCAGGTTCGACCTGGACGCCGACCCAGGGCGCCCCCTTGCTGTTCACCTCCCGGTACCGGCGGCCCGCCTCGTCCGTGTCCTCCAGGAGTTTTCCGGCAGGCGCGGTCGACGCACCGTTCTTCCCGTCTCCCTGTTCGGAGCCGGCGCTCGACCCGCAGCCCGCGAGTCCGGCCGGCAGCAGGACACAGACCGCGAGCGCGGCGAGAAACCCACGCGTCCACGACATGCCGAGAGCCTAGAACAGCGCTCCGCCGCTCGAATCCCCCTGAAGTCTGGTTCTCGTCACCCCCTGATCGTCCTCCCAGAGGACTACCCGGGTACCTCTTGCGAGCCGGCCCCTTCATTCCTACGGTGATACAGAGGATTCGGACGCGAGGGAGCGACGATGGCCACGGACGCCCGTAAGACCGCGGAGGGACTGGGTTACCTCACCGGCTTCGGCAACGAGCACAGCTCGGAGGCGGTGCCCGGCGCCCTCCCCGAGGGCCGCAACTCCCCCCAGCGTGCCCCGCTCGGCCTCTACGCGGAGCAGCTCAGCGGTACGGCGTTCACGGAGCCGCGCGCCCACAACCGGCGTTCGTGGCTGTACCGGGTCCGGCCGAGCGCGGCGCACCCCGCGTTCGCCCGGACGGACAACGGCGCGATCCGTACGGGCCCCTTCACCGAGGCCGTCCCGGACCCCAACCGGCTGCGCTGGAACCCCCTCCCGGAGCCCGCCCCCGGCACCGACTTCCTCGCCGGTCTGTGGACGGTCGGCGGCAACGGCGACGCCACGCAGCGCGCCGGCATGGCCGTGCACCTGTACCACGCGAACGCCTCGATGGACCGCGTCTTCTCCGACGCGGACGGGGAGTTGCTGATCGTCCCCGAGCGCGGCGGGTTCCTGCTGGACACGGAGTTCGGGCAACTCCACGCGGAGCCTGGGCACATGGCGCTGATCCCGCGCGGCGTACGGTTCCGTGTCACCCTCCTCGACGCGACCGCCCGCGGGTACGTCTGCGAGAACTACGGCGCCCCCTTCCGCCTCCCCGACCTCGGCCCGATCGGCGCCAACGGCCTCGCGAACCCACGGGACTTCAAGGCGCCGGTCGCCGCGTACGAGGACGTCGAAGGCCCCGTCGAGGTGGTGAACAAGTTCTGCGGCAACCTCTGGCAAGCGACGTACGACCACTCCCCGCTCGACGTCGTCGCCTGGCACGGCAACCTCGTCCCGTACGTGTACGACCTGCGGCGCTTCAACGTGATCGGGACCATCTCGTACGACCATCCCGACCCGTCGATCTTCACGGTGCTGACGTCCCCGTCGGACACACCGGGGCTGGCCGGCGTCGACTTCGTGGTGTTCGCGCCGCGTTGGCTGGTCGGCGAGGACACGTTCCGGCCGCCGTACTTCCATCGGAACGTGATGAGCGAGTACATGGGGCTGATCGAGGGGGCGTACGACGCGAAGGCCGCCGGAGAGGGGGGCTTCGTGCCGGGCGGGGGTTCGCTGCACAACACGATGTCCGCGCACGGGCCCGACCGGGAGACGTACGAGCGGGCGAGCCGCGCCGAGCTGAAGCCCCAACGCCTCGACGACGGGCTGGCGTTCATGTTCGAGACGCGCTGGCCGATCACGCTCGCGGCACACGCCGGGGAGCACCTTCAGGAGCGGTACGACGATGTCTGGCAGGGGTTGGAGCGGCACTTCCGTCCCGGGCACCGCAGCTTCAGGCTGGAGCCGTGACCTCCTTCGCCCCCGACTCCCTCACCCTCAACGCCAAACTCCCTCTGTGGTACCAGGTTTCGCAGTCCCTGCGCGCGTCGATCCTCGGCCGCGCGCCCGACGCACCCCTGCGCCTGCCCACGGAGGAACAACTCGCGGGCCACTACGGCGTCAGCGTCCTCACCATGCGCCAGGCGCTCAAGGAACTGGAGACCGAGGGCCTCATCTCCCGCCACCGCCGCCGGGGCACCTTCATCGAACCCACCGCCCAACGCGGCACGCCGGTACGCCTGTTGGGCTCGATCGACGCGATCGTCGCCCAGCAGTCGGGCATGCGCACCGCGCTCCTGGCCCACAGCGAGGTCCCGACCCCACCCGAACTGGCGCCCCACTTCCCGGACTTGCCGAACCTCACGACGTACCACCGCCTGCGCTCCGACGAACAGACCGGCGTCCCCACCAACCACGCCCGCAACTGGATCCGCCCCGAACTCGCCGCCCGCATCACCCCCGACGACCTCACCCGCCACCCCATGACCAAGGCCCTGCGCGACATCGCCCACGCCGACATAGCCCGCATCACCGACACGGTGGAAGCCCGCCTCGCGGACCCGGAAACCTCCCGCCTCCTCCAAGTCCCGCTGCTGAGCCCGATCCTGCACTACACGGGCATCACCTACGACACATCGGGCCGGGTCCTGGACGTCGCGGTCATCCACTACCGGGGCGACCGCTTCTCGTTCACGGTGACGCTGGAGGCACCATGAGCGGGCGTCCGGCGAAAGTCACCCGGGTCGACATGAACCCCTATGTCCCCTCTACGGCCCGCCCCGACTCCGACGTACCATGCCCAGCGTGACGCACGACGACGCTCCGCCGCTCGGGGACCTCATGCCGTGGGCCGTCGCGCCGCCGAGGGTGGGGCGGGGGTGGCCGGTGGGGCCCGACGACGCCTCGCTGCGGGCGCGTTGGGATGTGCTGGTGGGGGCGGAGAGGGTGGAGCGGGCGGCGTTGTTCGAGCCGTCCCGGGCGCGGAGTCCGGAGTCGGCGGTGGCGCAGTTGCCGGGGCAGGCCACGGACACCGGCAGGCTCGCGCATGCCGAGGGGCCCTGTCCCGCGCCGGTGCGGGTGCTGTACGCGCCGTACGACGAGCAGTGGTTGATCCCCGACCACCGGCTGATCGACGTGGCGCGGCCGGAGTTGTGGCGGGTGGCCGGCGCCGGTCAGGTGTTTCTCGTGGAGACCCCGGACGCCCTGCTGGCCACCTCCCTGCTGCCGCTCCTGCGCCCGGCCCGGATCCGCCCCCTGTACCGCCGTCCGGGCGGCCGGGAACCGAACCTGGCGCCGGGGCTCCTGGAGCATCTGAGCGGCGTCCTGGGCACGCCCGTCGGTCCCGAGGACGTCCTCGCCTGGATCCTCGCGACGACTCCCCCCACAGAGCTACGGGTCCCCCTCACGGACGACCCCGAGGTCTGGGCCGAGGGCATCCGCAGGGGCCGCCGTCTCCTGTGGCTGCACCGCAGGGACGGGGACCGCCCGAGGCTCCCCGGCGGACGCCGCCCCTACGTCCGCGCACCGCTCCCGCCACGCCCCGTCACTCTCCGGTACGACCGCGAGGAGGAGTCCCTCCACCTCGACGAGGGCCGCGTCTCCCCCGTCCCGGCACAGGCGTGGGACTTCGAGGCGGGAGGCGTACGGGTACTGGAGCAGTGGTTCGCGCGCAGGACGGCCCAGGACGCGCCCCCGGGCACCCTCGCCGCCGTCGGCCCCACGGCGTGGCCGCAGGCGTGGACGTCCGAACTCCTGGAGCTGGTCACGGTGTTGACGCTGCTCGCGGAGGCGCGGGAGCCGTTCGAGGCGGAGCACCGGATCAAGGATCTCGGCGAGGCGGGCGTCGTACCCGTCCCCCGCAGGTATTACCGCCCCGCCTCGGTGCTCGACCACCGGGAGGAGGGCCCGGAGGGGCAGTTCACCCTGCTCTGAGCCCTGGGTCCAGGCACTGCATCCAGGCCCTGGGTCTAGGCCCTGGGTACGAAGCCGTCCAGTACCCGCTTGAGCGCTTCCTCGAACACCGCCTCCAGGTCGATCGGCCCGGGATCCTCCGTGAACGCGGCGGCCATGCGCGGGTACCGGCCGCTCATGACCTGCGCTCCCAGGTAGGCGATCCGGACGGCGTTCTCCTCCTCCTCGGACCAGGGCAGTGAGCGCGTGCGCTCGGTGGCGGCCAGCTCACCGGAGACGTACACGGTGACGACCCCGTTGATCATCGCGACGAGTTGCATCTTCATGCCGTACGTCATCGAGGTCAGCGGGTCCAGGCAGGTCAGGCAGTGTTCCAGGTAGCGCAGGGCGTTGGGGCTGAAGCCGTAGGACGCGGACATGAGGCGCGGCAGCCAGGGGTGGCGCAGCATCAGCCCGCGGGTCTGGTGCCCGACGCGGAGCATGTCGGCCCGCCAGTCCCCGCCCGGCTCCCACAGCTCGTGCTCACCGCTGACGGCGTCCATCATCAGCTCGTACAGGTCCTCCTTGCGGGGGACGTAGTTGTACAACGACATGGTCCCGCAGCCCAGTTCGGCGGCGACATGCCGCATGGAGACCTCGTCGAGCCCGCGCGCGTCGGCGATCTTGACGGCCGCCGCCGCGATGTCGGCGCGCGTGTACGCGGGCTTGGGCCCCCGGCCGGTCCGCTCGGGACGGGTCCAGATCACTTCGGGTACGGACGGGCGGCCCGCCATCGTTCATCACCTCGCCCCCCATCTTAGTTACGTACACCGTACGTAGTGCGCTATGGTCGCACCATGACTTCTACGTACGCTGTACTTAGTGAAGGTCTGGAGAAGCGGTTCGGCGAGGTCCACGCCGTGCGGGGACTCGATCTCGCCGTCCCCGAGGGCACGGTCTGCGGCGTCCTGGGCCGCAACGGCGCGGGCAAGACGACGGCCGTACGCCTCTTGACGACCCTGCTGCGGCCCGACGCCGGCTCCGCGCGCGTGGCGGGGTACGACCTCGTCCGCGAGGCCGCCGCCGTACGCCGCGCGATCGGCGTCACCGGGCAGAGCACCTCCGTCGACGGCGACCTCACCGGCCGGCAGAACCTGCGCCTGTTCGCCCGGCTGCACCGGGTGCCGGGGCCGGGAGAGCGCGCCGCCGAACTCCTGGAGCGGTTCGGCCTCGCCGGGGCCGCCGACCGGCCGGCGTCCACCTACTCGGGCGGGATGCTGCGCCGCCTCGACCTCGCGGCGAGCCTGGTGCGCCGGCCGGCCGTGCTCTTCCTCGACGAGCCGACCACCGGCCTCGACCCGGCCAGCAGGAACGACGTCTGGGACGCCGTACGGGAGGTGAAGCGGCGGGGTACGACGGTGCTGCTCACCACGCAGTACCTGGAGGAGGCGGACCAACTCGCCGACACCGTCGCCCTGGTGGACCGGGGTCGGGTCGCACGGACCGGAACACCCGCCGAACTCAAGGCGGTTGTCGGCACGCACGCCGAGGCCGTCGTCGCCGATCCGGACCTGCTCGCGAAGGCCGCCGCAGTGCTCGACCAACTCACCGGCGGTGAACCGGTGTTCGACCACGAGCGGGGCGCGGTCGGCGCGGTCACCCGCGACACCACGCTCACTCTCCCCCGCCTGGTGCGCGAACTCGACGCGGCGGGCGTGCCGTTGCTCGACGCGAGCCTGCGGCCACCGACCCTCGACGAGGCGTTCCTGCGCCTCACCGACAACGCTCACATCACGGACGACGCCCAGGAAGGCAGGGCGGCATGACCGCGACGACGCTCCGGTACGACGGAACGGCCATGGTCGGGCGGCAGTTGCTGCGGGTCCGCAACAACCCGGCGCTGGTGATCCTGACCCAGACGATGCCGATCACGATGCTGCTCTTCTTCGGCTACGTCTTCGGCAGCGCGCTGGCGATGCCGGGTGCGCAGTACCGTTCCGTGCTCGTGCCCGGGCTGCTGGTGGCGACCGCGGCGAACGGGATCATGACGGGGATGTTCCAGGCGGCCCAGGACGTCCACCGCGGGGTGACGGACCGACTGCGGACCCTGCCGGTGAGCCGGGCGGCGGTGCCGCTCGGGCAGACGGTGGCCGACCTGGTGGTGACGGCGGCCGGGACGGTGCCGTTCCTGCTGGTGGCGCTGGCGGTGGGCTGGCGGGTCGAGGGCTCGGCGCTCGCGGCGGCCGGGGCGCTGGCGCTGCTGCTGCTGTTCCGGTTCGCCTGCACCTGGGCCGGTGTCTTCCTCGGGCTGCTCTCCCGCAGCGAGGAGGCCGCCGGGCAGCTCGGCAGCGCGACGTTCATGCTGCCGCTGCTGTCCAACGCCTATATCCCGACCGACAACCTGCCGGGCTGGCTGCGCACGACCGCCGAGTGGAATCCGATCAGCGCGCTGACGACAGCGCTGCGCGACCTGTTCGGCAACGCGCCCGTGCCGGAGGGTGCGGCCTGGCCGGTGGCGCATCCGGTCGCCGGTTCCCTGCTGTGGTGCGCCGTACTGCTGGGCGTCTTCGGGCCGTTGGCGGTACGGCGGTACGCGGGTGTCCAGCGGTGAGGTGAACGGGGTGGTGGACCGCCGGAGTTGGGGAAGACTTCGGCGGTTCGCGGCACAACTGGACAAACCGAGCACGGGTGTTGGGGAGGCGGGAGTCGGGGACCCGCTTCCGGGTGAGACACGCCAGGCACCTCCGCGGCCGTGGGGACGACGGACCGCGGCCGGGGACGCGACGCCTGGACCGGGGAACCCGTCAGTGCCGGCGGCTCCCGAACAGGCTGCGGCGGAGCCTGCGCAGGGGCGCGAAGAGCGAGACGCGACTCACCCGTCGGCCCTGGTCACTGGGCTGGTGCCGGTTGTCGCGCGCGGTCAGCTCCCGCATGAGCGAGGTCGCCTCGGCCGCCTCCCGCTGCGGTACGGCGGGACCCGCCAGCACCGAGAGATGGCGGTCGAGCCGCGAACTGGTCGCGCTGCTACCGCACGTGATCGCAGGGACCCTGGCCCTGCTGTGCATCGTTATCTGTTCCATCGTCACTCCCCACCCGTACGAGTCCACCCGACCCCGGGCAGGTTAACCCTATCTCCCCCCGGGGTCACGCGTGTATCGCGTTCACAGGATCACCCTTCCCCGCAAGGGGGTTGACGACTCCCCCGCGATTACTCTCCGAATCCGACCGATTTCAGGGCGAGTTGGACAACTGGCTGCGAAGTGGGCTGAGGTGACCCGCCGGCGGGCTCCACCGTCACAGCGAGTGACGTCGCGTCGGAGCTGAGACCCGTCGCCACCAAGGGCGTGTCGCCGTCGAAGAGTCCGAGCGAACGCGGCTGCACATCGGGCCGCATCAGCCAGAGTTGATGCACCTGGCCGCCGCCGAGTCCGCCGTACCCGCGCAGCGTGACGATCGCGTCGCCCTCCGACGCGGAGGCGATGACGCCGATGCTGCGGCCCTGCGCGTCCCGGCCGCTCCCGGCGCGGGCGTCCGGCGCCGAGAGCACCTGCGCGATGTCCCGGGCGCGGTCCTGCGCGGCGTCCAACCGGTCCTGCGTACGGCTGGTCTGGACCGCGAAGAGGGAGGCGACGACGAGCGCGGCGGCGGCCGTGACGATGGCGAACGGCGCGAAGAGCGGACGGCGCGCACGCGGGGCGCGTGAAGCACGGGAGCGCCCGGGTGGCGGCTGCGCGCCCCATACGTGCGGCGGAAGCTGAGGCGCGCGCTCCTGAACAGCGCGCGCCCCCGTCGGCTCCTGCGGGGTGACCTGGACGGCGGCCAGCACCCGGTCGCGCAGCGCGGCCGGCGCCGGGGCCGCCGTCGACCAGGCCAACCGGACGGCGTCCTCGGCGAGTTCACGGACCTCGGCGGCGCAGGAGGTGCAGGAACGCAGGTGCTTCTCGAAGCGGCGGCGCTCGTCGCCGTCCAGTGCGTCGAGGGCGTAGGGGGCGGCCAGTGAGTGGAGGTCCCCTCTGCCCAGCAGACGGTTCAGGACGCTCATGCGGCACCTCCCAGGCAGTTGCGCAGCCGCGTGAGCCCGTCGCGCATCCTCGTCTTCACCGTGCCCAGCGGCAGGGAGAGCCGCTCGGCCACTTCACGGTACGTGTAGCCGTCGTAGTACGCGAGAGTGACGGACTGACGCTGGAGCGTCGTCAGCCGGCCGAGACAGCGGCGTACCCATTCGCGTTCCATGCCCGCCTCGACCTCTTCGGAGACCTGGTCGAAGGCCGGGTGGTGGGTGCGCAGGGCCTCGCGCTGCTCGCGTTCGCCGGCCGCGCGCACGCTGCGCACCCGGTCGACGGCGCGGCGGTGAGCCAGGGTGAGGATCCACGACAGGGCGCTGCCGCGCGCGGGGTCGAAGCCGGCGGCCGAGCGCCAGCACTCCAACAGCACTTCCTGAGTCACCTCCTCCGACTGCGACGGATCGCGCAGGACGCGCCGTACGAGACCGAACACCGGACCGGACACCAGACCGTACAACTGCTCGAAGGCCCGCTGGTCGCCTCGCGCCACGAGCACCAGCAGCTCGTCCGCCTCCATGCGGTTCCCCTCTCCGCGGCCGCAGCCGGGCCGTCCCCTCACACCAGGCACTCGCACGCGCACACACCTCCGGTGGAAGTACGGATGAGGCGACCTGAAACGCGGGTCGGGAGCAAAAATAAAAAAACTTCAGATCGACCAATCCGAACAGCCCTTCCGCTCCGTATACCCGTCCGTCAAGCAAGTTGGGACCTCAGGACGGACGGCATGACGACACCTAACTTCCGCAGCGCCGCAGGGCGCAGGAGCATCGCGACCCTGGTCTGTGGCGCGCTGGCCGCGGGCGGACTCACCGCCGCTTCGGTGGCCCTGCTGGAACCGGGGGTCGCCGCCGCTTCCAGCCACCGCGAAGCCCCGCTGATCTCCGGCACCCCGCAGTACGACAACACCGACGTGTACGCGTTCGTGAGCCCGGACCACCCGGACACCACGACGCTGATCGCGAACTGGATCCCCTTCGAGGAGCCGGCCGGCGGCCCGAACTTCTTCCCGTTCGCCGAGGACGCCCAGTACGACCTGAACATCGACAACGACGGTGACGCGAAGCAGGATCTGACGTTCCGTTACACGTTCAAGACGCACGTCAAGAACAAGAAGACGTTCCTCTACAACACGGGTGCGGTCGAGAGCCTCGACGACAAGGACCTGAACGTCACGCAGACCTACGACCTGGAGCTGATCAAGCTCAAGAAGGGCAAGGTCCAGCAGACGACGAAGATCGCCAACGACGCGCCGGTCGCCCCGTCGAACGTCGGCAAGGCGTCCATGCCGAACTACGCCAAGCTGCGTGACCAGGCGATCTACAAGCTCTCCAACGGCGCGAAGACCTTCGCCGGCCAGGCCGACGACCCGTTCTTCCTCGACCTGCGCGTCTTCGACCTGCTCTACGGCGGGAACCTCTCCGAGGTCGGCAACGACACCCTCAAGGGCTACAACGTCAACACCATCGCCCTCCAGGTGCCCAACGACATGATCCGCGAGGCCGCGCACCAGCCGATCGTCGGCATCTGGTCGACGACCCAGCGCGAGAACGCCCGCGGCAAGTACGAGCAGGTCTCCCGGCTCGGCAACCCGCTGGTCAACGAGGTCGTCAACCCCATCAAGGACAAGGACAAGTTCAACGCGTCCGTCCCCAAGGACGACGGGCAGTTCCTCAAGAACGTCACCAACCCCGAACTGCCCAAGCTCATCGAGGCGATCTACAAGATCAAGGCCCCGGCCGAGCCGCGCAACGACCTCGTCGACGTGTTCCTCAAGGGCGTCAAGGGCCTCAACCAGCCGCCGTACGTGACGCCTTCGGAGCAGCTGCGGCTCAACACGTCCATCAAGCCCACCGCCAGCCCCAAGCGGCTCGGTGTGCTCGACGGCGACAACGCGGGCTTCCCGAACGGCCGTCGCCTCACCGACGACGTCATCGACGCCGCCCTCCAGGTCGTCGAGGGTGAACTCGTCGGCGCCAAGAACGACTTGGGCGACGCGGTCGACAAGAACGACAAGAACTTCGAGAAGTACTTCCCGTACGTCGCCCTGCCGACCGAGGGGTCGCGCGGTCCCGTCGCCAAGGGCGTCGACAGCGGCAACGACGTCCGCAGCCAGCTCGGCAACGCCCTTCAGCCCGGCGGGACTTCGGGCACCGACAACAACACCCTGATCGCCGCGTCCGCCGGGGCCGGCGCGGCCGGGGTGCTCCTCATCGGCGGTGGCCTCATGTGGTTCCGGCGCCGGGGGCGGGCGTACTGACGCCCACGCAGTGACCGGGCCGGGGAGACCCCTGCAACTCCCCGGCCCCACAGACCGGCGCGGCCCGGACTGACAACCGTCCCCCACGGGCCGGGCCGCGCCGACCGCAGGAAGACCGAGAGCGACCGAGGAGAGGGCATGGCCCCGCGCACCGACAGCGGCGAACCGGACCGGACGGACTCCGCACACACCCCGGACCCCACCGGCCGGCCGAAGGGGCAGCGGCCCGAGGGAAGTTCACCGCAGGCCGAAGCGGCACCGACACCCACGGCCCCCCTGCCGGAGGCCAACTCCTCGGCGCCCGCCGCTTCTTCGGGGGAGGGGGAGGAGAAGGGGACTATGGAGAACGAGGGTAAGCAGGGCAACGGCGTTTCACGGGAGGCCGGTTCGGCGGAGAAGGCCGGGCCGGTGGATGAGGGCAACTTCGTGGAGAAGGCCGGGCCGGCGGACGAAGCCGACTCCGTGGAGAAGGCCGGCTCGGCGCGGGGCGCTGAGAGCGCGGCAGAAGACGCGGCTTCGGCTTCGGCTTCGGCTTCGGCTTCGGCTTCGGCTTCGGCTTCGGCTTCGGCTTCGGCTTCGGCTTCGGCTTCGGCT